>JAEWSD010000244.1 GCA_023398615.1 Bacillota bacterium | reverse complement strand
TTAAAAAAGGCGACAACTGCATGTCGCCTTTCATTTATAGTAAAAAATTAATTTATCAACCGATGTTTATAACGTTATCACAGTTTTTGTATTTCAGGCTTTTGATATTCCATTCTTTTTATTATTTCAAATTCTTCTTTGCCACCGACAGCATCATCTTTATCCGGTTCAACTGGTTCACATGGGAGATTCCCGGGTCGAAATCGATCGGAACGATATTAGCCTCGGGATATCTTTCCTTTAACGGCTTGAACATCCCTTTTCCTGTTACATGGTTCGGCAGGCAGGCCACCGGCTGGATACATATGATATTGCTTGTACCGCTTTCGATGAACTCAAGCATTTCAGCGGTGATCAGCCATCCTTCCCCCGTCTGGTTGCCAAGCGACAGCATGGAGGAAGCCTTTTCCGCCAGCTTTTCAATCGGGATTAAGGAGGCAAAGCGCTTGCTTTTCTCCAATTCCTCCCTCATGACCTTACGGTAATGGTTCAGATAGGCCGCCGCCAGTTCATTCAGGTCTTTCGGGATTCGTTTTCCTGCCAGGTAACGGTACCGGAAGTTATAGTTGAAGGCGCAATACAAGAGGAAATCCAGCAGGTCCGGCACCACCGCTTCCGCACCGTTTTGCTCTATCACGCTTACGATATCGTTGTTTGCGGTCGGATGGTATTTTAAAAGGATTTCTCCCACAATTCCCACCTTGGGTTTCTTAATGTCAAGCAGCTCCAGCCGGTCAAAATCTCTGATGATCCCTTTGATATTCTGGTCAAAGCTCCGCTTGCTTCCGTTCATGATACCGGCTTTCGCCTTCGCGTTCCATTTTTCATAAAGTGCCTGTGCGGAGTTTTGAACCTTTTCATAAGGACGTGTACGGTTAAGCATTCTCATAAGCAAGTCCCCGTATATGATTGCCATAACACATTTATTTATCATTTCCAGGGATATCTTAAAGCCCGGCTGCTTCTCAAGCCCTACCGCATTGATGGAGATTATAGGGATATTTTCGAATCCGGCCTTTTTCAAACCAAGCTTTAAGAAACCGATATAATTTGTAGCACGGCAGCCGCCGCCGGTCTGTGTTATCATAACCGAGGTATTATCCAAATCGTATTTACCGGATTTCAGTGCGGATACCAGTTGTCCGACTACTACGATTGCAGGATAGCAGGCGTCGTTATTGACGTATTTCAGGCCTTCTTCCACTGCCGCGTGGTCGACGGCAGACAATACCTCCACGTTGTAACCGCTGGCCCTGGTGGCGGTCTGTATCAGCTCCAGGTGGATCGGTGACAGCTGGGGAGCTAGTATCGTATGGGTTTTTTTCATTTTCCGGGTAAAGGTAAGGTGATATTCAGGAATTTCCTCCTTCACTGCCCGGTAGGCTTTCCGTTCCCTTTCCTCCATTGCCGCCTTCAAGGAACGTATCCTGATCTTGGCGGCTCCCAGATTATTTCCCTCGTCTATCTTAAGCATTGTATACATCTTTCCGTTTGCCGCAAGAATTTCCTCTATCTGATCGGTGGTGACGGCATCCAGCCCGCAGCCGAAGGAATTAAGCTGAACCATCTCCAGGTTCGGGGTATCCGCTACCAAAGCGGCCGCACGGTACAGCCTGGAATTATATGCCCATTGGTCCACCACCCTTAACTTACTCTTTAAATCTGCCAGATGGGAAATGCTGTCCTCGGTCAATACGGCAATGTCATAGGAAGTAATCAGTTCCGGAATACCGTGGTTAATTTCAGGGTCGGTATGATACGGCTTTCCGCAAAGCACGATCCCTTTCCTGTTCTTCTCTTTCAGATAAGCCAGTACTTCTTCCCCTTTCTGCCGTATATCCTTTTTATAGAGTTCCCTCTCCTTCACCGCGGCTTTAACGGCGGCTCTTGCCTCTTCCGCAGTCACATCATACTCCTTAAAGGCTTCCGCTATCCGTTTTACCAGTACCCGGTCATTGTCCAGGGAAAGAAAGGGTGCAATCAGCCTGACCTGGTGAAGCGCCAGCTCATCGATATTATTCCGGATGACTTCCGGGTAGGATATAACCACCGGACAGTTATAGTGATTGTTCACATCCTTGTATTCCTTCTTCTCATATACGACGGAAGGGTAGAATATCGTCCGGATTCCCCGGTCAATCAGGTTCATGATATGTCCGTGACTTAACTTGGCGGGATAGCAGGCCGATTCGGACGGAATCGTCTCCAGTCCTCTTTCGAAGAGCTTTTTGCCGGACGGTGCCGACAGCTCTACACGAAAGCCCAGACTGGTAAGCAAAGTGAACCAGAACGGATAGTTCTCGTACATGTTCATTACCCTCGGAATTCCGACCGTGCCTCTTTTTGCCTTCTCCGCCTGCAGGGGATGATAAGCAAAGGTCCGCTGGTATTTATACCGGTACAGGTTCGGTACCGTCCTTATTTTATTCTCCTCCAGGCCCAGACCCTTCTCACAGCGGTTCCCCGCAATAAAAATTTCCTCTTGCGGCTTGCCGGTGCCCTTATTCCCATACAGGAAGCTGTTTAAGGTAAGCAGGCAATTATTCCCGCATTTCATACATCTCTTAAAGGAGGCCTTCATTCTGAAATCCTCCAGGCCTTCCTCGGAGAGTAAGGCGGACAGAACCGTCTCTTTCCCTGCCCTGCTTTCCTCCGCGGCTCTCTCCCGTGCGATAAGCGCGGCGCCGAAAGCCCCCATCAGACCGGCGATTTCCGGCCTGACCGCTTCCCTGCCGGTAACTAGTTCAAAGCTTCTTAATACGGCATCATTACAAAAGGTTCCGCCCTGGACGATGATCTTTTCCCCCATGTCCTTTTCATCCCTGAGCTTTATTACTTTAAATAAAGCATTCTTTATCACGGAATAGGAAAGCCCGGCAGATATGTCGGCGATCGTGGCTCCTTCCTTTTGCGCCTGCTTTACCCGGGAATTCATAAATACGGTACACTTTGAACCAAGATCCACAGGTGAATCGGCAAATAAGCCTGCTTCGGCAAATTCCCGGACGGACATCTTTAGAGAAGAGGCAAAGCCTTCAATAAAGGAACCGCAGCCGGAGGAGCAGGCTTCGTTTAACAGGATACTGTCGATTGCCCCGTTTTTGATACGCATACATTTCATATCCTGTCCGCCGATATCAAGAATGAAATCGGCTCCGGGCAAAAAGTAATCGGCCGCCTTATAATGGGCTATGGTTTCTATCTCCCCGATATCCGCATGAAGTGCCGCTTTCATAAGGGCTTCCCCATATCCTGTTACCGTCGATTTCACGATCTTGGTCCTCTTCGGCAGTCTCCCATAGATCTCTTTTAAGATTCCGACGGCCTTTTTAACCGGGTCTCCCTGGTTATTGCCATAGTAACTGTACAAAAGCTCCGCATCCTCACCGATAAGAACCGCTTTCGTCGTAGTGGAACCGGCATCTATTCCAAGATAGGCTTTTCCCTCATAAGCCGACAGATCAGCCTCCTTTAGTCCCGTATGCCTGTGGCGTTGCCGGAAGGCTTCGTATTCCTTCCTGTCTCGGAATAGCGGTTCCAGCCTGTGAACATCATCATCCTTAATAGAGGATATTTTTCCTACCTTGTCCGTTATTTCCTTTAAGGAAAGAACCCTTTCCGCTTCAGAGGCAAGTGCCGCCCCTATTGCAACGAATAACTGAGAGTTCTCCGGGGTCATCACCATATCCTGCTTAAGTTTTAAGCTTTCCATAAACCTCTGCCTTAACTCAGACAGATAGTAAAGCGGCCCTCCAAGCAATGCTACTTTTCCCCTTACCGGCTTCCCGCAGGCCAGTCCGCCCAGAGTCTGATTCACAACGGCCTGCAGCACGGAAGCGGCAATATCCTCCTTGCCGGCGCCGTCATTGATCAGCGGCTGAACATCTGTTTTCGCAAAAACACCGCACCTTGATGCGATCGGATAGATTACCTTATGTGCCTTTGCATATTCGTTCAGGCCGGCCGCGTCCGTACCCAGCAGGACTGCCATCTGATCAATAAAGGCTCCTGTTCCGCCCGCACAGCTTCCGTTCATCCGCTGTTCCATTCCGCCCTTGAAATAAGTAATTTTTGCATCCTCACCCCCAAGCTCGATCACGACGTCCGCCTCCGGCAGGAACTCTTCCACAGCATTCGTACAGGCAATCACTTCCTGTACAAAATTATATCCAAGCCACTGTGATACCGACAGCCCGCCGGAACCTGTAATGCTTATCGTACAGGATATGTCCCCGAGACTTTCATAACAGTCCTTCATTAATTGAATAATCGTACTTTTAATATCCGATAAATGTCTCCTGTAGTCGCTGTAAATGATGCAGTTATTATAAAGAACCGCTATTTTAACCGTTGTCGAACCGATATCCAATCCTATCCTGTAATTGCCCATAATCATTATTAAACCTTTCTTCTTCATTTTCTCTCTTTATTATGTACGCCTGATAAAAAATCATTCAGGATTTCCAAAGAAGTGGAAAAAATAAAGGCTGTTGCTTGCAAAGTTACGGATTTATCGTTTCCATTCCATAACTTTCCAAACAACAGCCTTTTTATATTCAATTATTTCATATTACCTGCCGACAAATAATATTCCCAGAGTCTTTGGTCCGCAATGGCTGGTTATTACTCCGCCGGCCCTTGTTACGATAATTTCCCGGAATATATTTAAGCCTTTTAAATAATCATAAATAATTCCTATCGTCTCCTCATCGCACCCGGAATGAGTTATGAAAACCCTTTCGGAGTCTGCCGCAAGCAGGTCCGGTTTTAAATCCCCGGCATAATTCATCAGAGTCTTAACAGTACTTCCGCGATACTTCTTGCCGACCTCCATCCTGCCGTTTTTTACCGTTATCATAGGCTTCAGCTTCAAGGTGTTGCCGATCAGCGCGGTAACGGAGGAGCACCTGCCGCCGCGGCTTAAGTAGGTTAGGGTATCCACTACAAAGCTTGCCCTTACCCTCTCCTGCATGTATGTTGTTATGTAATCCAGAATCGACTTCGCAGTACAGCCGTCCTGTGCCATTGTAGCGGCTTTTAATACCTGCAATCCGATCCCGGTCGATAAATTCTTCGAGTTTATGATATGGATATCCTTGTAATTACAGGATTCCGCAGCCAAGCGGATAACATTGCAGGTTGATGACATCTCCTCGGATATGCCGAAGAAGATGATTTCTCGTTTCTCCTTCATAAACGGCTTTAAGATCTCTAATACATCATTTGGTAACGGAGCGGCAGTTTTGGGTGTGCTGTTCTCTTTCTCCGACCAGGCAAATATGTCCTCCGGTGTAATATCAATCCCGTCCCTGTAGTTCCTGCCCCCCATTTCAATACACAACGGAATAATGCTGATATCATAGCGGTACAGCAGCTTTTCTGTTAAGTCACAGGTACTGTCTGCAATAATTTTAACCTGTTTCATTCGAACACTCTCCTTGCTTATGTTAAAAACACTACTACTAATAATATCATATTTTAAAATTAAGTACAACGTTTTCAACATACCCATACAAAGCGGTAAAACGTCAGAGTTTCGTATCTGCCGGTCTTACCGCTTATATTGATTCATACTATTACATTGTCGTCTCCATTTTACTGCAGGCTCAGGTCCAGGTCCACATTGACGGAATAAAGCAAATCTTTCATGAACACATCCTCCTTGCCCTTATAATCCAGCCACATCCTGCGGTTTTTGTAGCTTGTCAGGCGGTAAAGGTTTAAAAAATCCAGGCTGTTTCCCTTCATGATCTCTTCCAGGCTTTCGCCGATGTGTTTTTTAATCTGCTCCTCACATTGTATCTCGGCTTCTTTCAGCGAGTCATCGGAAATGGTTTCAAAAGCCGCCGCTACATTCCTGACACCCTTTTCTACCGAAGCTTCTCCGTCAATTTTGAAACTGAGATACGGCTTTCCGTCAGACCAGGAATAATCCAGTTTTCTGTAGATGCGGCCGATTTTAATGACATATCCCGCATCGTCCGTTTTTCCCTCTCCTTCCGCCTCATTACCCACCTCTGTGATAAATAACCGGCTGTTTTTACCGTAACCGCCCGCCAGATTGATATAATCCTCCTCCTCTTCATCTGCCTCAAAGACCAGATGCTTCCTGTCAAAAAAGTCGAGACCTGCCGCTTCCACCGTTTTCTTCCCGGCATTCAGCACAGGGATTTGAACAACCGTATTCTGACTATTGACTCCCCGGATCATATCACCTATGGTTGCCTCCGGTTTACCGCTGTTTTGCAGGTTAATCCGGTATAAGCGGTCCAGGAAATCACCGACACCGCCGTCCAGATCACCATTCATTGAGAGGATATCCTTTGCTTCCGTCTTTGATAGAAAGACATGGGTATTCCTTCCAAGCTCGTAATTATTCTTAACGTATTGAAGGAATTCCTCCAGCTTACCGGCATCCTCCGCAAAGGGCTTCCCGAACACGATTGCTTTTAAATGGCTGAAATCCAGTCGCGTATTGGATTTCAGACTGTATTTTTCTTCTATTTCCCAGAAATCCTTGCCTGTTAGCTCCACGACGAGTTTCTCGGGTTTTTCTGCGCTGCCCTGCTCGGTTAACGCTTTTAAATCCGGCAATTGATAAAATATCTTTATTTCGGAGTCCTTCAAATCGATACCCATTGCCTGAACAAAATTACGGTCCTCAATTTCGGTCATGTCGCTGCAGCCGTTTAAGGAGAATGCGGAAGCCAGAATAAACACCAAAAATACCGTTTTAGCGGATATCCCCTTCCGAAGTTTCCTGCATTTTCCTAAGAATACAATAAGTGCAGGCAGCAGGACAGATTGCGGCATACCGATATACATCATGTATTTCTGAAAATAGGAAAAATATGTTTCCGTATCGATCGGTATTACCGATGCGCCGAAGACAAACAGGACAAAGAGGATCAGTAGCCAGTTCCCGGTTGAAACACGGAATATATGCTTTGCGGTGAGAACCATATAATAGAAAAACCCGCTGATTACCGTAAAAATGCTTAGCATCCAGATCGCAAGGATAAACGCATCCTGTCTTTGTACAAAGCCTCCCGGCATTTTCACTATCTGCATGATCGTAACGGAGGACCATAGCTTTTGTTTCGTATCCTCAACACCCAGGATTCCCGCAGTTACGATAAAAAATAAGATATTAAGCAAGCTGACGATCAGCAATGCCGTCATGATATTGCGGAACAATCCGCTGCCCCTGCGCAAATCCCCGGTTCCGGCACTGCGGCTGCGGCTGATCAGGGGAATCGTAAACAGAAGCAGTTCCAGCATACTGAAGGTCAGAAATACCTGATAGCCTCCCCGTACGATATCTCCCGCATCCTCCGTAAACAGCGGCAGAAGATTCGTCCAATCGATATCCTTAAGTCCTAAAAGCAGGAATAACAGAACCGGGATAATTACAATGTAAAAAAGCACCTCCGCTATCCTGGCCCGGGTCTCAAAGCCCTTGGATGCCGCATAGGCGGAAACCGCCAGCAGCATAATGATAATTATCCTGTGATCGGTATCTTCCAGCAGTGTCTGGTTTATGATATCGCCGAATAACCGGGCAGCAAACACGCAGCAGGCAAATAATTTAACGATAAACAGCACGCCAATTAAAAATGTAATGATACGTCCTGCACTTTGACCGGAATATTCCATGATGGTACCCTGAATGCCGTTAGACAAAGCAATTAATATCCATACGTAGAGGAAGGCAAATACCAGTGCCAGCAGAATAGACAGAATGCCGTCCCTTCCGGAAGCCGCCGCCGCAATTCCCGGAATAATCATTGAGGATATGGCGAAGAGGTCAAAAACCAATAAACGTTTTAATTGTCTGAGAGAAATTTTTTCATTATCCGAAAACATATTTATCTGCCTTTCTATATTCCGTTATCATCCTGTTTTATTCCTCATCCTTATTCCGAACCAGTCTTATTCTTTCCGATTTTCTGGAGAAGATGGGCCGTTTCTTTAACTTCACGGTCGAAGATTTTATAATTGCATCCTTTATGTCGGCCCCGCCATTGATATCGGAAGCCATAAACGGCATAAGATACGGAATGCCGAAGCTCTTTAAGCCTGCCAGGTGAATGAGCAGAATCATCAGCCCCAGGATGAAGCCATACAGCCCGAGGAAGGCGGAAAGTATGATAACCAGATACCGGATAACCCGGAACGCGGAGGAAAATGCTTCGTTAGGGACCGTAAATGCGGAAACCGCCGTCAAAGCAACAATAATAACGACAATCGGGCTTACCAGGTTGGCATTCACCGCCGCATCTCCTATGATAAGGCCGCCTACGATACCGATTGTGCTTCCCATCGGTCCGGGCAGCCTGATACCGGCTTCTAAAAGCATCTCGAATGCCACCTCCATCATAATCACTTCGAAAACCACAGAAAAAGGAACTCCGCTTCTGGCGGCCGCAAAGGACAGAGCCATCGGGGAAGACAGCAATTCCGCGTTGAAATTAATCACCGCAATGTAAAGCCCCGGCAGCGCCATCGTCAGAAAGCCTCCGAAGTATCGGATAATCCGTTTAAAGGTTGCGACCTCCCACCTGGAATAGGAGTCGTCCGATGCCTGAAAGAAGGAATTCAGCGTAGCAGGCAGGATCAATGCCATCGGGGAATTATCCACCAGAAGTACAATTCTGCCCTCCAGTATGGCCGATGCCGCCTTGTCCGGCCTTTCCGTCGCCTGGAATTCCGGGAAAGGGGAATAGATATTCTTTTCTAAAAGCTGTTCCAGCATCCCGCTGTCTAAAATGCCGTCAATGGTATATTTATTGATCCGGTTTTCAAGCTCCAATAATATCTCCGGCTTTACCACATCCTCCAGATACACCAGAGCGACATCGGTCAAAGTTCTGGTTCCTATCTTGACCTGCTTTATCTTAAGATTGCTGTCCTTGATCCTGCGTCTAAGCAGCACACGGTTTATATAGAAGGCTTCGCTGAAGCTCTCCTTCGAGCCCCGAATTGCCACCTCGTTCTCGCTTGTCGGTACACCCCTGCTGGTGAATCCCTTGATGGACACACGGAGTGCCTTATCAAAACCGTCCACCAGTATGATGGTATCTCCTGACAATATGAATTGCACTGCTTCATTTAGAGTGATTACTTCCGAGATATCGGCTGTTCTGAGTCCTTTCTCCTTAATGTAATCAAACTGGTTTTCCGCCGGAAGCCCGTCCATTTTATAGATAAGATATCGCAGGGTATCTTCCTCCAACAGATCCTTGCTTACCATATTATCAATATAGATAAAGTAAATATCTACCGTATTCCCGCCGCCAATCGTAAAACGGCGTTTCACTAAATCGCCGCAGTCCTTAAATAACGTTTCCAGGGTATCGATATTTTCATCTATCGTCTTACTGAACGCTGCGGTGATCCCATTTTGTTTATCATGTAATATATCCATCCGAAGCCTCTTTCTGCCTGCTTTTACCTTCCGGCAATCCACAGGCATCCTGTCTTTACTGTTACCAACCGATCATTATACGCACATATTATATCCAGTTTATATATTTTTATTTGCAATTAAAGCCTTATTGACATGGTTAGATATCATTGGTATTATTATGGGGAAGTGTGGAAAAAAGAAGGGGATGTATCTTATTGAAAGACGTTTCATTAAAAAAGGTATTTATTAATAATTATTCATGTAAGTTTTGGCTGATATTTTCCATCCTTTCACCGGCCTTCGGCATACTTGTCTTACTGTCGGTATCGGATATCATTCCCAGGTTTCCTTTGACGGAAGATATGACTGTTTTGACCGCCGGAATTATAATGGCCGTATGTATTGGGATCACGGCGGCAGGGATTCTGGTTATCAAGGGTACGGTCGGCAGATTAAACCGGATTTTTAACTGCGGGGAATTGGTTTATGCAAAAATTACGGATCTAAACGCCGGAAAGCATCAGATCACCGTAAAATACGAATTTGAGTTCAACGGAGAAAAATATAAGGACTGCCATCAGATCGCAAGAAATTTTAACTTTAAGAAGGATTATGTAGAGGAAAGCGTGAAAGAAATCTATGTCCTAAAGGAAGAAAACGGGAAATTGCTGACCGCTTTAGATATTTATACCAGGCATGATGACGCTGAGTGATACATAGCGGACTTATAAGGACGGATTTAATCTTTTTTCCAACCTGTAAATCCGTCCTCAGCTCGTGATCGTACTCTATGTAATTTATATGTCCAGCTTCAATTGTATCTCTTCCTCGGCTTCCAGTTTGAAATCCTCCACCTTTTCCGGATTTATCACCGGTAAATCTTCCAGGGACTGAATACCGAAGCTTCTTAAGAAATCCTCCGTCGTGCCAAACAGAATAGGCCTTCCGGGTGCATCCATCCTGCCTACTTCACAGACAAGATTATATTCCATTAATTTATTGACCGCATGATCACACTTTACCCCCCGGATCGCCTCAATCTCCTGTCTCGTTATAGGCTGCTTATATGCTATGATCGACAGGGTTTCCAGCAGGACGTCCGTTAATACATGTTTCTTCGGAATATGAGTTATCTTAATTATGGATTCATACATTTCCGCTTTCGTACACATCTGGAAAGCACCGTCCAGTTCGATGATTTGTATTCCTCTCTCTTCCGCTTCATATTGATCCATCATATTACGGATGATTCTTCGTGTCGTGTCCGGATCATGCTCAACGGCAGCGGCAATCCTCTCCAATTCCACCGCTTCCCCCATTGTAAACAGAATTGCTTCGATAGCAGCTTCCAGTTTTTTTATTTCCATAAGCTCCCTCCCTTCCGGCATCCAAGTCAGACATTAACCCGGTATTGTGGCTTCATCCAATTCCGCAATACTCTTTCCTACAAAATCTATACTGATATCCTCGAACAGATTTTCCTGGACAATCTCGATCTGTCCCATTTTTATTAATTCCAGTATCCCCAGGAAGGTAACGATAACTTCCATTTTCCCCGGCTGCTTCTCAAGCAATCCCCGGAAGCTGAAGCGCTTATGTTCCAAACCGTACTCCTGAATGGTCCGGATCGTCTCATACAGGTTAATCTCTTCGCGTTCAATCCTGCCGAATTTACTTCGGATCGGGTCGATCTTGTCTACCTGTTTTTTTACAACGGATTGAAAGATGGAATGCAGCCTTGAGAGGGTCAGATCGGAAAGCAGGTCCGCAGCACGGATTTCCTCTTTGTAAGCGGCTATTTCAGGCGGTATGCTTGAACCCTTATAGAGTATCTTGGCCGCATCCAGTTCCCTGTCCTTAAGCTCGAACGAAATGTATTTAAACATCTTATATTCAAGCAGCCGTTCCACCAGCTCTTGCCTGGGGTCTTCTTCCTCTTCCTCATTCGCCTCATCCTTCGGCAGCAGCATCTTTGACTTAATGTTGATCAGCGTTGCGGCCATTACCAGGAATTCACTCATGACGTCCAGGTTCTTTGTTTCCATCTCCCGGATATACTCCATATACTGTTCCGTGATCTCTACGATGGGGATATCATAAATATTTATCTTATTCTTATCAATCAGATGAAGCAGCAGATCCAGCGGACCTTCAAATGCTTCCAGTTTAATAGAAATACTCATAGCTTGTCCATCCTTATTTACAATTATAGTAAAGTACTCATGATAAAGGTACTCAGGCTGGTTATAAAACGGAACATGATAATCAGAATGAGCATCATTTTGATAAAATAATCATTCCGTATAATCGCAAAGTATTTCGTCGGAGACTTGCCTGCTATACATAAGCCCATATCAAAGGTTGAAACAGGAAACAGGTTAACAATAAACATGCTGATGCTTATCAAAGCCATATATACTATAAAACCCTGTAAAAACATCACGGGCAGCCCGACCGTTTCGGAATAACTGAACTTGGCATTCATCCCCACACCGAATTTTAAGGCTGCCATACTTAGCATAAAAATGGCGGCAAGACTCAGAAAACCCGTAATGCCCAGGATCAGATTCGTCCGTTTATCTTTTATCCGGTACATATACGGCTTGGAAAAACCGGTCTGGTTCGTAATACACAGAATCAAACCGATCGGGTCGATATAATGATGAAGTTTATAGATATTATGTTTGCTTTTCACGCCTTTACTGCTGTTTATTCTTTTGAAGATGAAAGCTTTCGGAAATTCATGAAGAATCATCACAAGACTCCCGGCCAGCAAGGCTGAAATCAGACGAATTAATTGTATTTTCATAGATTCCTTTCCAATGTTACGACCATAAGCTCCGGCCGGTTAAACAATCTTAATTTAATAGTGTGCAGTCCCAAACCTCTGGATACCAGCATGATACTGCCGTTTTTCACGAATTTCCCCGCATCGTATTTGGGAAAGAATTTATACTGGGGAGAAATCACACCACCTAAAGCAGGCAGGCGGATGATACCGCCGTGTATATGTCCGGATATCGTCAGATCCGCCCCCCACTCCGTATAATTACTGAAGTATACAGGATTATGTGCAATCAGTATATTATAGCATTGTCTATCTGCAATTCCTACTAGATGCTGAATCGATGCCGTACTAAAGCTTGGCCGTCTTATCTTATTAAAATACTGCTTGTCAATAAGAAGGCCGGTGATTACAAGCGCAGCATCTTTATGTGATATTCTTATCTGCTTATTCTCCAAAAAACACACGCCCAGTGCTTCCAGGCTGGCCTTAAATGCGTCAAACCCTCCGTCATAGTTGTCATTGCCCGGCATAACATGCTGCTCATGGTTGCCGTAGCCGTAAAATACCGGGTAGCGCATCGCAAGACCGGTCAGCAGCGACAGGGCGGCAGAGTAATCATTTGCCTTCTTCCCTATTATCATATCACCTGCCACAAGTACATAATCCGGGCGGATTCTATGTATTTCCTCTATCAGTCTTCTATTGCCCTTTCCAAAACTGTTGTTGTGGAGGTCTGCAAGGACCAAAAGCTTAGTACCGCTGAATGCTTCCGGGATTTTCCCTGAACCGGCACGGTAATGGGTAACCTCAAAACTCCTGTTCTCATAGCGGGCCCGCAGAATTATGGCAAGGAATATAATGCACAGGATAACAGCTGCAACCATAATAACCTCCATAGTTAAGAACTTTTCTTCACACCTTATAAATTATAACACAGACTTTACCTGTGGTCTATAGGACTAATCTAAAGAAATAATTTATCCAGAGCTCTCTTGAAGTAATCCATATATCCGGCTTTTTTAATGTTTTCGGCCGCAACTATGTCAACCGTGCCGATTTTTTTACCCTTTATAAGGTATGTAATTTCACCTACTTTATCATTTTCCGTAACCGGAGCCGTAACCGATTCATCCAGTCTGATCTCCTTGGTGATATCGGCCGGGTTCGTCTCCTTCAGGCAAAGATAGGAGAAGGTGTCGTTGACCCGGTAGTTTAAACCGTCGGCAATCCCTTTCCTGACCGGAATCGGGGTAACCGCCAGGTCCTTGTTATCATCGGAAAAGATGCTGCAATTGGCATACCCGTAGTTTAAAAGCTTGGAGGCCTCGCTGAACCTGACTTTTGTCTCCGGCGCGGCCATTATAACGGCTATCAGGTCCATCCCTTCCCTTTTTGCGGTAGCGGAAAGGCAGTATTTGGCCAGACTGGTAGAACCGGTCTTTAAGCCGGTAATCCCCTTATAAAACTTAATCAGCTTATTGGTATTGGTCAATCCGAATTCCGTCTGTCCTTTCCTGGTAGTATGTACAAAGGTATCCATCCATATCGTGGAATAGTTGCTGACCTCCGGATGCTGCGTAATCAGTTCACGGGACATTAAAGCCACATCGTACGCGGTGGAATAATGACCGTCGGCATCAAGCCCGCAGCTGTTAACAAAATGCGTATTCTGCATGCCCAATTCCTTCGCTCTTTCATTCATTTTTTCCACGAACTCTTCCTCCGAACCGGCAATCAGCTCGGCCATTGCAACGCACGCGTCATTGGCGCTGGCAATGCTGATACATTTAATCATTGTATTGACATCCTGTGTCTCATAGGGCTCCAGATAGACCTGTGAACCACCCATAGAAGCGGCGTGTTCGCTGATCGTTACCGTATCCGTAAGCTTAATCTTGCCGCTGTCAAGTGCTTCGAATATCAACAGAAGGGTCATGATCTTTGTGATACTGGCAGGCCTCAGCTTTTCATCCTTATTCTTTTCATAAATAATAACACCGGTAGAGCCTTCGATGAGTACTGCCGATGTAGAAGTAATGTTCAACTGGTTATCTTCTGTCTCCGCATATACGGGCACACAAAACAGTGTATTCATAAGTAGGATAATACTTATCAGAAGGATTCCAAACCTCTTCATAAATTACCTCACGTCCAAAATATATTATATTGTAGTCCGTATTTTGTTATTTTAGACCAAATCATAGTGATTTCAGGTAATTTTCGAATCTTTCCTCCAGGGTGTCCTTCTCTGAGGGTCCGCCGCTGCCGTCAGAGTCGGAAAAGGTAATCTTAATGATAATATCTCCATACTTAAAACAATAAGGATTCCTGATTTGACTGATAAAATCAAGAATCCTCTCGTTCTTTGGTAAATCCGCATTAATTTTTACATCCCGTATATCCGTTAAGGTATCCGGGTCCACTGTCCGTATATCCGTATTCCTCATAGCGTCCAGTTCCGCTCTTGTTATGCCGCTCATTCCGGTATCTCCGAATGCATCGTTTATTCCATACTATTCTGCGGGTAATACATTTATGACAAACATTCCTGTTTATTCACTTCTCAGTGCATCGATCGGATTTAAGTTTGCCGCCTTCTTTGCAGGCATATATCCGAAGCATATGCCGATTCCCGTTGACACACCAAAAGCTAACAGGATGGAAGATAATGTAGTCTCTGCGGTAAAGCTTCCGACATTGCCCAGGGCACCGGCAGCCATTCCTTCGATTGCACCTCCAAGCAGATTAGTAACAACAATCCCGAATACAATCCCGGTTAAGCCTCCCAATGCACTGATGGAAGCAGCCTCAATTACAAATTGCCTTATGATATCCTTCTTTTTGGCACCCAGTGACTTCCTTATACCGATCTCCTTTGTCCGTTCGACGACGGATACCAGCATAATATTCATAATTCCGATTCCTGCAACCAGCAGGGAGATCCCCGCTATTCCGCTCAGTGCGGCGGACAGTATGGTCTCTACGGTATTAATGATATCCAAGTACTGTTTCATTGTCTCGACATAGTAAAGATCCTTATCCTTCATAACACCGGCCAGGAATTTCTCCAGCGCGTTCACAGCAGGCTGCACATTATCCGTATTCTTTGCCGAAATAATATAATAGGAGGTTATATTGCTGCCCGCCATCTTGCATGCGACCGTATAGGGTATGTAAATCGTACTGTCCTCATAGGATTCGTGGATTCCGACGATATTGAAAGTCTGTCCGTTGATTTTTATGGTATCTCCCACGGATACATGTCCGTCGAAGACCTCTTTCACGATTTTTTTGCCGATCACACAGCTGTTGTTCCTGAATTTTATATCGGCATATTGAATGAAGCGTCCGGAGGATAACTTCTGATTATACATACTCTGAAAGTCCGGAGCCACGCCGTAAATACTGCATTCATAAGAATTCGTGCCGCTTTTGGCCGTATACCTTGAAGTTACAATCGGAGACATCAATCCGTAAAGATCATCGTTCTCCTCCACAAAGCGGCTCATATCGTCTACGGTTACATATCTGGTATCCGTACTGTAAATACTGGCTTGAATAACGTCAGTACCGATATTCATAAAGGTTGACAGGATGAAATTCGTTGCCCCTTGAACAAGACCGGTCAAAATGATTACCGAGGATACACCTATAATCATACCCAGCATGGTCAGGAAGGAACGCAGCTTATTGGCCGCTATACTTTTCCATGCTAATTTAAACGCTTGTATTATACTCATGTTAACCTCTTTCTAGATAACAACTCATTTAAAGTATTGCAATAATTATCTCACTCGCTTCTTAAGGCATCGATCGGGTTAAGCTTTGCCGCTTTTTTCGCAGGCATGTATCCGAAGCAGATACCGATTCCCGTGGATACACCGAAGGCCAGAAGAATGGATGAAAGCTTGGTTTCCACCACAAAGCTTCCGACATTTCCGGCCGCACCCGCAGTAAGGCCGCTGATCACTCCGCCTAACAGATTCGTAACCAGGATGCCGAAGATAATGCCGATTAAGCCTCCCAACGCGCTGATGGAAGCAGCTTCAATTACAAATTGGCGGATGATATCCCGTTTCTTGGCACCCATTGATTTGCGGATGCCGATTTCCTTTGTCCTCTCCACCACGGATACCAGCATAATATTCATAATGCCGATGCCTGCAACCAGCAGGGAGATCCCCGCTATTCCGCCTAACGCGGCGGACAATATGGACTTAACGGTATTCACGATATCGATAATCTGTTTCGCGGTCTGAATATTGTAGAGATCCTCATCCTTCATGATACTGAACATGTAGCTTTCCAATTTATCGACTGCCTGAGTAACATTACCGAGATCTCTTGCCGTAATTTCAAATGTGGAAACGATGTTCGAGCCGTTCAGCTTGCATGCACTGGTGTAAGGAATAAAAATATACAGATCACTGTAGGATTTATGCGTACCGACGACCTTAAAGGTTTCTCCGTTAATTCTTATAGATTCCCCTACAGGCGATTTCCCGCCGAACAGTTCCTTCACGGCGTCGGCGCCGATTACACAGCTATTCTCCTGAAACTTTATATCCGAATATTCAATGAAACGCCCCTGTGGAACGGGAGTATTCGTCATATTCTGAAAAACAGGAGCGACACCTATGATTGTATAATTCTTTGATTCCGTATCCTTTTTAACAGTATAATTTGAATAAATGAACGGTGAGCTGTCTTTGTACAGGTCCTGATTCTCTTCCACAAACCTGGTCAAACCATCTACCGTGGCATATCTTGTTTCGGTGCTGTAAACATTTACCTCGATCACATCGGAGCCCACATTCATAAAGGTGGACAGGATAAAATTTGTCGCTCCCTGGACAAGACCGGTTAAAATGATTACCGAGGACACACCTATGATCATACCGAGCATGGTAAGAAAGGAACGCAGCTTGTTACTGGTCATACTTTTCCACGCCGATTTAAACGCTTGCGTTATATTCATGCTAACCTCTTTCCGTGTTTCATTTATTAAACTGTCTGTATTCCTCAACGGAACCGTCAAAATTTATCTTGCCGTCGTGTATATGTACCACTCGCTTTGCTTCCTCCGCAATATTACGGTCATGAGTAATAAGCACAATAGTATTGCCTTCCGCATTCAGCTTCTTTAAGAAGTCCAAAACCTCCCTGCTGGTTCTTGAGTCCAGCGCGCCGGTAGGCTCGTCGGCAAGAATAAGGGAAGGGCTTCCCACTAACGCCCTGGCTATGGAGCCTCTCTGCTGCTGTCCGCCGGAGAGCTGATTCGGGAAATTCTTATACTTATCCCGGATCCCAACCCTGTCAAGAGCTTCCAGGGCAAGTTCCTTTCTTTGTTTTGCCCCGATACCGGCATACAGTAAGGGCAGCTCTACATTTTCCAACAGGTTCTGCTTCGGCAGCAGATTATACTGCTGGAATATAAATCCGATCGTTTTGTTACGAATCTCGGCAAGCTCGTCACCCTTCATCTTACTCACGTCCTGGCCTTTCAAAAAATACTGTCCCGAGCTGGGAACATCCAGGGCTCCTATAATATTCATTATGGTTGACTTTCCGCTGCCGGACTTGCCGACAATAGCAACGAATTCCCCTGCAAAAATACTAAGGTTGATTCCGTCATTCGCACGAACTTCATTATCACCCATCTGATATATTTTATAGATTTCAACCAGGTTAATAAGAGGTGCCTTTTCATCCAATAATTGATTATCCATGTCTTACGTTACCTCCTGTTACTCTGTGCCTTCCGGATTTTGAACCGCGACGAAGGCGCTGTCGACATAAAGCTCTTCATCGCCCTTTAACCCGCTGATTATTTCGATATAATCACCGTCGGTAATACCGGTTTCTACTTTTACTTCCTTATAACCTGCCGGAACAGCGTCGACCGCTTCCTTGACGGACGCATCGGCAACATATACCACATCGCCGCTCATTAAGGCGCCGCTTGGAATCGCCGTTACGCCCTTGGCTTCCTTCATTACGATCTCGGCATCCACATTCATTCCGGGGAGCAGATTGCCTATCTCATCAATTCTGACAGTAACAGGGTATTGCGTTACCCCGCTGCCCGATTCACTGAGTAAGCTTATATTGGTAACGACACCCTTTAATACGGTGTCTCCCAGAGCATCGCAGGTAACTTTAACCTCCTGGCCTTTTTTAACATTCAAGATATCCAGTTCATCCACCATCATATTAAATTTCAGGGCGGATAAATCATAAATGATACACAGGCTTTCGGCGGTATTCATGTTAATCTTGTCACCGGCAAGCTTATTTTTCTTAATGATCTGGCCGGATATCGGAGCGGTAATACTGTAATCCACCTTATTTTCAATCTGATTATCCAGGCTGTCCTTCGCGTCCTGGATAGAATCCTTTGCCGTATCCTTTGCGTATTCCGCATTGTCCAGAGCAACCTCCGCGCTTTTAAGCGCCTGGGAATAAGCATCCATCTGGTCATCTACCGATGCCTTCGTCAGGGTAAGAAGGGTATCTCCTTCATTGACCCTGGCTCCTTTTTTGACAAGGCTTGCTATCTCACCGTTCCGGTCGGAAAGAACAATGGTATTCTCCAGTTCCTTAAACGTTCCTTCCCCGCTGCAGGACAGGCTGCCGATATCCGCCGTGGCGGTATTTGCCGCGGTCAGACCGCCGGGATTCTTAACACGGATCGTAACCATTTTTACCACGCGGTTTCCCGTCAGGGTTTCCTCAATATTACTTACCTCCGTAACCTTTCCCTTTAATATGTCGGAATTGCCGGAAACGGTAACCTCGGCTGAGCTCCCGACAAGCTTGCCGCTTACTTCCGAGGCGTTGAACGGCACGGTAAGGAGCATTGAGCTGTTATCATAGATTTCCGCGATCTGGGTCCCTTCGTGAATCTGGTCTCCCTCTTTCACCAGCAGTTCCTTAATCACACCGGAAGCGGACGATTTTACATTGGGGCTTCCGTATTTGGCCTGTGCGTTATTATACTTTTCCTGCGCTTCATTATAGTTGTCCAGTGCAACGTTATAGTCATTTTCCGCCTTCGTAAAGCCCTTTTCCGCCCTTGTTACGGCCGTTTCATTATTATCGATCTGGCTGTCAAGATCCTTCGTTGCAATCTGATAAAGGACATCGCCCTTTTCCACCTGATCGCCTTCTTCAAATCCGGCAGTTAATATTTCTCCTTCCACAAGGGAAGTTACATCATATGTATTCAAGGGTTCCACAACGCCCGTCGAGGACAGAAGGGACGTAATATCCCTGGTTTCTACCTTTACGTTTTGCGCCGATGCGCTTAGATTGTTACTGGATCCGCTGAAGCTGCTTTTCAGCTTGAGGGATACTATAATAACCGCTATTACAACGATAAAAATAATTAATTTTTTATGTTTTAAATTCTTCACTTTATTCATTAGCTTCATATTCTGATTCCTTCCTGGTTTTTATAAGCATAGAACGAAAAATGTGTTTTGACACATTTTCGGTACCCGGGCGGATAACCGCACATGAGTATTTTACTCTTTTACCTCTCCATTCTCAAGATATTTATTTTATATCCTCCTTTTTTTCTCATACTTTCTATTATTTACCTTTTTGCATACAATAGTATTTTTGAACTATGTCTTTTTTGTGACAAAACAATTAGAATACCCTATATATTTTCTTAATTAAATTTAAATAAAGTCTAAACTTCCGGATTATTTCACCGTGACAGTACATTTTAAGGTTTTCCCCTTAACCTTGCCATATATGACTGCCTTCCCTTTCGACACTGCGGTCACTTTTCCGAACCGGCTGACAACCGCAACTGATTTATCACTGCTCTTCCATCGTACGCCAAACCATACCCCCTTAATATTTAGTCTGCTGTTTTTTCCAGCCTTTAAATTCAAAGACTTTTTATTGATATCTATCACTCTTATACGGCATTTTAATATCCTGCCGTCCACTCTGGCTTTGATTACAGTCGTACCGCACCGATAGGCGGTTACATTTCCAAACAGGTCAACATCCGCCACTTTAATATCGGAAGAAGAAAAAAATATCTTCTTATTTATCCCCATTACATACAGCCGGAATTCCTCACCCTTAATCAAGGTAACTTCCTCTCTGTTCAATCTCTGCCAGAAAGGAAGAAATATGTGGTTTCTGAAAAACAAAGAGGTATGCGGTATGATAAGGTACCATAGCAATGCGATCAGTGCGACATAAAATATAACGGAAAATCCTCCCCGGTACCGTAATAAATGTTTTATAAATTTTCTCATATCATGCAGCCTTTTTTATAATTGCTACATTCTATTGCAAGGCAGCTATTCCTATTCATTACCGTAAATAATTATTCAATACTCTTTAAGGATTCTACCATATCTATCTTCTTTAGCTTATAATACATTGCAAAATTAACCGCGAGTGAGAATCCTAAGGTAAACAGCAGGCTTAACAGATAGCTTAGCAGTTTCATCCTTCTCCCGAACATCAGGATATCGATCTCCGAGGTCAATATTACAAATCGGTGCAGCAGAATTCCCAGGAAGATTCCAACGGCGGCACCTATCACCGTCAGCAGGATATTTTCACGGTATACGTATGCCGCCACCTCGGTATCCTGGAATCCGAGGACTTTTAATGTCGCCAGTTCCCTCTGCCTCTCGTTTATATTGATATTATTCAGATTGTATAATACTACGAATGCAAGCAGACCTGCGGAGATGATCAATACGTAAACCACAAGGTTCAGGCTGGTCAGCATATCGTCGATTCTCTTCGTCAGTTCTGTCGTAAAGGAGACCTGTTTTACACAGGAAAGCTTAAGCAGGTCGGAAGCCAGTTCTTTTCCATTCACCTGCGCATTTTCCGAATCAATCGTATAGATCCGGTTATAATCCGGCTTTTCTCCGTACAGCTTTTCATATACGGCCGGTGACATGAATATATAATGCATCATGTAATTTTCTATAATTCCCGTTACCCGGACCTCGGTACGGCTGAGCTCGCTATCCTTGATATAGATCGTGTCGCCGGCCGCAACCCCAAGGAGAGAAGCCAGTTTTTCCGTAATGATTACGCCGTCATCCGTCAAGTTCCTGCCCTCGTGCGTCAGCCTGTCACGAAAGGTAACATATGCTTTAAACTGTCCGATGTTCTCAGGCACTATCACACCGGCACTCTTAAACGTATCGCCGTATCCCGCATCCACGGTATTTTCCTTTACAAGCATGAAGTCCTTTATTCTTGAATCCGCTTTCAGATAGTCCGACAGCTCCCGTTCTTCCTTTGCGGTGGCTTTATCATCTATGGTTATGGAGGCATCCTGATGCCAAAGCTCCACATATTGGATATCCGACATGGCCGAAATGGAATCTTTCAGTCCAAAGCCTACCAGAAGCAAGGCCATGCATCCGCCGATACCGATTATTGTCATAAAGAAACGCTTCTTATAACGGAAGAGATTCCTGATCGTCGATTTTTGAGTAAAGTTCAGATGCTTCCAGATCAGTGGCAGGCGTTCCAGCATTACTCTTTTACCTGATTTAGGCGATGCGGGACGCATCAGCTCCGACGGAGGCGCCATTAATTCCTTATAGCATGCAAACATGGCGGCCAGGGTCGTACACAGCACCGCAATCACGGTTGACAGGATAGCATAAAACAGATTAATAGGCGTAACCGCTCCCGGAAGGTTATTGTAAAGGATTTTATATGCGGTAATGATTATCTTCGGAAGAAGTTTTTCCCCGGCCACAGCTCCGAGAACGGAGCCTATAATGCTTGCCAGGAACGCATACAGAATGAATTTGCCTGCAACCTGGCTTTTACGATACCCCAACGCCTTATAGGTACCGATCTGCGTCCTGCCTTCCTCCACCATACGTGTCATAGTTGTCAGACTTACCAGCGCGGCTACCAGGAAAAAGATCACCGGGAATACATTACCGATATTGCCGATCCTCTCGGAGTCCTGCCCGTATTCGACATAGGTTTGTATACTGTTCCGGTCCAGGACATACCATTCCGGATAATCGATACCATCCATCTCTTCTTTGGCATCGGCAATCTTTTTCCTGCCCTCATCAATCCCGGACTTTGCGGTAAATACCGCCTCTTTATATTCCAATTCCTTATCGGCCAGGGTAGCCTTTGAGGAATTTAATTCCTGTTCCTTATCGGAAAGCAGAAGCTCCTTCTCCTGAATTTCTGTCTCCGCCTGTTTGATATCCGAAAAGCCGTCCTCTATTTTCTTCTCTGCTTCCTCTGCTGCCGTCTTTTTATCCGTAACGGAGACTTTTGCATCCTCCAGCTTTTGTTTCTCTTCCTTAAGTTTAATTCCGGCGGCATCCAGATTATCCTGCTGCGTATCCAGACCGGCCTTGGCAGTGTTAAGCTCCTGGCTGTTTTTCTCAAGTTCTGTTTCGGCAGCCTCCAATTCCGTCCCGTTTGCCAGAAGCTCCGTTTCCGCATCCAGAACAGCCTGCCACTCATCGGGATACAGGCTCTTAACCGGTTCCAGCTCTTCTTTCTGCTTTTGAATATCAGCCAAAGCAGTGCTTAAATTATCTTTCTTCTCTTTCAGGTCGGTCATACCGGCATCAAGTTCCGACATGGATTCATTCCAGCTTGCATAGCCGGCATTCAGCTTATCGATTCCGTCCTGATATTCCTGTTCCTTTTGCTGTAACAGCAGCATGCCATCCTCTATATCGGCTTCGGCCTTTCTTAATTCTTCCTTGCCTGCAGTAAGCTGTTCCCTTGAGACCGTCAGCTTATCCCGGTTTTCCTCTAATTCCGCTTTCCCCTTATTTAACTCTTCCCTTCCGTCCTCCAACTGGACGCTTCCGTCCCGTATCTTCTCTTTTCCGTCATTTAACTTGATTTGTGCGGAATTCAGTTCTTTCACGGCATCCGTTTCATTTTCGGACAGCTCCGTTTCAGCCTTTCCGATCTCGTCTTCAGCCTCTTTTAATATCTGCCGGTATCTTGCTTCTCTTCGGACATCCGATATGGCTTCCACCTTCTTTACGGAACTTTCCACCGTATCATCATATTCCGCAGTATATGCCGTCAATTCCTTTGCTCCGTCTGCCGACGCATAGATTTCCGTATAGACCTCCATATCAAAAGCCTCCGGAGGTACAATCAGAAAGCCGTTCAGTTCTCCGTTACCGATCGAACTGCCGCCCCTTTCCAGGGAAAGATAGCAGGCAGAGGTCCCGCTGCCGACGATGGTAAACTCACTTACCTTCATACTGTCCTTAATATCCTCCGAGGTCCCCGAACGCAGCCGGATCTTATCTCCGATTTTATAACCTGTACGTTCCAGGAACTGTTTGTCGGCAAGACATTCCGACACGGCCCCGGGCATTCTGCCTTCCGCCAGGCTTATCAGATTCAGACGCTTTGTCTCGGATATCACCTTGACCGCAATTTCGGATTCCGACGTATCACAAAGCGCGTCCACGGAATAAGCCGCTTCCGCTTCCGCTATGCCGTCGACCTGACTGACTGCGGCCAGGTCCTCCCCTGTCAGGCCCATAGTGCTTACTATCCGGATATCCATAAGCTTGCTGTCATCATAAAACCGATCGGCAGACAGCCGCATATCCGGTTCCGTTGACCGGATTCCTGCAAAAAAAGCCACACCGAGTGCAACAATTAGCAGGATTGAGAAAAATCTGTTGATACTCTTCCTGATTTCAACTTTAAAGTCCTGTATGATTGCTTTCTTCTTCACCATATCAAATCGTTTCCTTCTATCTTCAAGCCTTACTACCACTCTATCGTATCGACAGAAACCGGAGTGTCATTTAGCTTTACATTGCTTACCTTCCCGTTCTTAATATGGATAATCCGGTCGGCCATCGGTGCTATCGCCGAATTATGGGTAATAACAATTACGGTCATACCGTTCTGCCGGCAGGTATCCTGCAATAATTTCAGGATGGCTTTCCCGGTATTGTAATCCAGCGCTCCGGTGGGTTCATCACAAAGAAGCAGCTTGGGATTTTTGGCTAAGGCTCTTGCTATGGATACCCGCTGCTGTTCCCCTCCGGATAACTGAGCAGGGAAATTCTTCAGCCGCTCCTGCAAACCCACCTCAGTTAGTACCTCTTCCGCATCTAAGGGATTCTTGCATATCTGCATGGCAAGCTCCACATTTTCTACCGCCGTCAGGTTTTGAATCAGATTATAAAATTGAAACACAAAGCCGATATCGTCCCTCCGGTAAGCGGTCAGCTGTCTGGAGTTATACCGGCTGATTTCCTCTCCGTCTACCAGAATAATACCTTCACTGCAGCTGTCCATTCCTCCCAGTATGTTAAGCACCGTAGTTTTTCCGGCGCCGCTGGGTCCGACAATTACGACGAACTCTCCTTTTTCAATCTGAAAATCTATGCCGTCGACGGCATGAATGGTAACTTCTCCCATCCGGTAGGTTTTCTTAACGTCTTTTAATTCCACAAATGCCATATTTTTCTCACCTGATTATTTTTTTAGTTGAAGATTAATCTGCTCTATATTTTAACACAAATTGCCATTGAATGTTATTAATTTTCCGAGTATTTTATTAAAAAACTATAACTTGAATCATATAAAAAAGGACAAGGAACTGCTGCAAAGACTCATAATTAGTATGACCCTTTGTAACAACCCCAAGTCCATTTAGTTTATAAACTATTATCATTTTTCTAATAATGCGGCAATATTCAGGTCAAAAGGCGGACGGCAAATTCCTTTTTCAGTTACAAATGCCGTGATCAAGTCGTGTTCGGTCACGTCGAATGCGGGATTATAGCATTTCGCTTCCTTTAATGTCATAGGCTGCTTGTAAAACTTCTCCTTTATCTCATTCGGATCACGCATTTCAATGACGATATCCTCCCCCGCCCTGCAGCCGGTATCAAAGGTTGACATAGGCGTTAAGACATAGAACGGTATCCGGTAGTAAGCAGCCAGAACGGCTAACCCGCTGGTTCCGATTTTCCCTACGGTATCACCGTTTAGCGCGACTTTGTCGGCATTTACAAAACAGGCGTTGATCCAGCCGTTTTTCATTACGACTCCGGCCATGCTGTCACATATCAGTATGACATCGACACCGGCTTTCTCAAGCTCATAGGAGGTCAGCCTTGCCCCCTGCAATAGCGGCCTTGTTTCATCTGCAAATACCCTGAAACGGATCCCGCGTTCCTTTCCCAGCAGGATCGGTCCCAATGCCGTACCGTAACCGGTACTTGACAACGGCCCCGCGTTGCAGTGTGTCAGTATGCCGTCGCCTTCCTTCAGTAATGTTAAGCCGTACTCAGAGATTAACTCGCAGATCTTCCCGGTCTGTGTATGTATCGCTTTGCTTTCTGTTCCTAATAATGCCACGATTTCATCTTTTGTCTTTTCTCTATTTGCCGTTGCTACGGATTCCATTCTCTTTAAGGCATATTTCAAATTCACTATCGCAGGCCGGGCGGAGCCCAGGTATTCCGAAAGCCTGCCGTACTCCGCAAGAAAGGCTTCACTGTCATCGGCCGTTATTGTACTTGCCAGCACATACATTCCGTAAGCGGCACAAATTGAGACAGCCAGCGCCCCTCTGACCTTTAACTCATGCATAGCATCATAAATGTCAGAAGCAGTCCCAAGCGACATGTATTCCAAAGCATTCGGCAGCTTTGTCTGATCAATTATAACGACATTTTTTTCATCTGCGCTTAATGCTACGCTATCCATATGCAATACTTCCTTAATACTGCCCATACCTGCTCCCATCTGCCTTATTCCACATATTAATGTCAAGGTTAGTTAAGGCCCCTCCACTCATCAATATATTTCATTATATCACAACAGGCATCCCGAAGTAAACAGGATGCCCGTCGCATTTTCATTAATTGGGACTATTTTCCAATTTATTTATCAATTACTAACTTATTTTATTTGTACTATATCATATCCTTTTTCCTTTAAGATATCCAATACGCTATAGTCACTTAAATAATGCAGGGAGCCTACGACAACGAAATAAGTATTCTTACCCTTTTGATTCAACAACCCGTCAATGTATTCTGCCATACCTTTATCCCTGTCGGTTAGTAATGCGGTATAATACTCATACATCAGATCTTGTATTTTACCGTCCGTACTGCTGCTGAAGGTATCTCCCAATACCTCATCTTCCGCACTGTAAGCACTCTCAAAAGCCTCTATGTTCCCGTCATGCCATGCTTTCAGCCAACGTTCAATCAGGTTATCCGAAGTGTTCTCCGTGACTGCTGCTCCTTCCAGTGACTTATCCAGTTCATCCATACTGCCGGTCAGCAGGTATTCCTGCAGTTCTTCGGAAAATCCGTCAAACATCTTGCCCTGCTTTTCGTATCCTTCTATCTCCAGGACCGGCTTGCCGCTGATAACGGCATCGGTCATAAAACTGTTGTCGATTCCAAGTGATACTGCGGTGAGCGCTTCGCTGCTATCTCCCGAGGCTGTTGCCATCACGGTAAAGAAGTTAGACAGATACCAGGCTTTCAGGCTTGCCACTACAGGTTCGGATAAACCGTAGGAAGCCGCCGTCTTAATGGTTCTGTTATAGCATTCCTCGGAAACATGATCCTTTAAGGTTGTTCCGTCCGAATAAACAAGCAGGGATGTAAATTCAGCCATACCTTCCTCATCATTTAAATCCACTTCCACTACCAGTGCGTCGGAATTACGGAAAGCGTCCATCATCTTTTCACTGAAAGGATAGATATCATAGTCTGCGGCATGAATAGATCCGAGAAGATACGCGGTGTTATCCCCTTTTTTTACTTCCCACAGAAAGCCCTTGCTTGCCGCATCCAATTGATCATATACATACGTTACCAGCCTTACGGCAAAAACACATGCCTGTTCCGTGCTGCATTTCTCCGTTATTCCGCGTTCGCCGTTCTTTCCGGTAAAGATGCCCTTCTCCTTCATAAAGGACTCAACTCCGAAGGTATCGTTAAGGTCTATGTCCTTGTCATATACTTGTTCGGATATCACGGTATAAAACGCGTTAAGTACTTCCTGCACCGTCATGCCGTCCTTAACTTCAATCGCCGAGCCTGTTGCGGTACGAACTCCCTTTGCCTTGCCTATCTTTTCCGTCAGACCGTCTGCCAGGACCTCCATCTGCTCTTTGGTTACAGGTCCGGTCAGGGTATCCTCATACCAGCTTAGCGGATATATGTCATACCGGTCGCCTGTCATCAGGTCTTCGGTAGCCCACTCGCTGAATATCGGAACATAATTATTCCCTTTTACCGCTGCGCTCACTCCGGTTCCCGGCATCGGAATACAAATGCCGGTAATACAAAGCGAAAGTATCATAATAACTGTCAGTAGTCTTTTTCTCATTTTGTTTATTCCTTTCTGATTTTATCAATATGGTAAAATTATACCTTTTATGGATGTAAATTACAAATTAAATTTATATTGCAACCGGTGAAGCTCTAAATAATCGTATCGTCGAGGAAGGTTACCAGCCTGAACTTATGATTATGTCCTTCACAAGGTTCTGTCTCGGCCTTTAAAAAGTGCACATGACGGTCCCCGACCGGTATTGCCCCCGTGGTTTTCCCATGAAATTCATGGGAATGATTATCGAAGGTATCCGTGGTAAATCTGACCTCATGAATATGGTCGCTGGTCCCGACCGGTATCGCTTCCTCCGTTACGGCAACAAAATTATGGTTATGTGAGGAACCGTCTATTTCCGTAATATCAACATTCCCCTGGACCTCATGCACATGCTTCGGTAAAAGTGGACATGGATTGTAAACAAAATTGGTTTTTATATATTTCATAGGAATCCGCTCCTTAATTTATTGGATAATAAGTACATCCAATATGTATCTTATGCAAAATATTACTTAAAGTGCCGGATTCCCTGCAATTGCAATTCTAAAAGGTCAGCGCAGCCTGCTGCTTTCAAAGCGCGCAAAGGTCTGAAGACAGAACAATAGCCCGTTATAGCGTTCCTCCAGACTTCCTTCGTCAATGGTACAATCAATGGAAGCAGCCATATCGTTCAGCAGCTTGTCGCCGATATGTTTCCGGTTGCCGGTGAGAATAATCAGCTTTTCCTCATAGGATTCCGCTTCCAGGAAAGCAAGCAGTACGGAATCCACCTGACCATCAGCCTCACTATATGGTACGCCGGTATCCTCCGGTTTTTCCATCAGCTCCGAGACTTCTTGCCGGAGCTTTTCTTCCTGAACGTTACTTAGCTCAGGGTAACGCTCTTCCATTACCACAAGTTCAAAACGGTAATTCTGCCCTGTATCCGGATATTTCTCCCTGTCCACTTCACTGAGGAACATGTCGAGCGGTCTCGCATAGACACCGAAATTACCGTATAAAGCCTGGTATATCACCAGCTTCTCCCCGGTTTCCGAATGGTTTGCCACCGTGATGACCTGATAAAGCTTATCTTTAAAATGCCTGTAGAATTCTCCCGGTTTCGGCAGTGCACGTTTGTTCCCTTCCTCCAATATCGGTTTCTCCTTTCTCATATCAATGTCAATCCGTCCTTTGTTACAATACCATAGATCGTTTTAACCGGTGCCGGCTTCTCCGCCCCGATCGTAACCGCATTCCGATACCTGAGCTTAGCCGCGTTCAGCTTATCACCGTCATTTGCATATAGAACGGCCAAAGCCTCCCCTTTTTCCACCTTGTCCCCAAGCTTCTTAAGTATTCTGATACCGACGCTTAAGTCAATTGTGCTGTCCTTGGTCTCACGCCCGCCGCCAAGGATTAACGAAGTCATGCCGACCTCATCCGTTACGATATTGGAGATATATCCGGCACGGTCGGCGGCAATTTCCTCCCGCAGGGAGGCCTTCGGTAATAATTCCGGATGATAAACCGCACTGTCATCCCCTCCCTGGGCACGTACGAATTCAGCAAGCTTAGCCAGAGCATTTCCGTCCTCAATCGTTTTAAGCAGCAGCTTACGCCCTTCTTCGAAGGTTGCCGCCTTCTTCGTGCCAAGCAGCATATATCCGCCGAGCGCAAGACTTACCTCCAGCAAATCCTCCGGTCCTTCCCCTTTCAGGGTCTGTATGGCCTCCTCCACCTCAACGGCATTGCCCACCGTTCTGCCGAGCGGCTGGTTCATGTCGGTAATTACGGCATAGGTTTCTCTTCCGACCCCCGTACCAATCTCCACCATAGCCTTGGCAAGGGCTACGGAATCTTCCAGAGTTTTCATAAAGGCGCCGCTTCCGGTCTTTACATCCAGAACGATTACATCGGCACCGGAAGCGATCTTTTTGCTCATAATACTGCTTGCAATAAGCGATATGTTGTCCACTGTCGCGGTAACATCCCTCAGCGCATAGATTTTCTTGTCCGCCGGAGCCAGATTAGCAGTTTGTCCCACGATAGAAAGCTTCATACTGTTTACATTCTGAAAGAACTGTTCCGTCGATAAGGAAGTAGAGAACCCGGAAAAGCTCTCCAGTTTGTCAATGGTACCTCCGGTATGTCCTAATCCTCTTCCGGACATTTTCGCAACCGGAACACCCAGGGAAGCCACCATAGGGCTTACTACGAGTGAAGTTTTATCGCCTACTCCTCCCGTACTGTGTTTATCCGCCTTAATCCCTTCAACAGCCGATAAGTCAAGCATATCCCCGCTATGAGCCATTGCCGTCGTAAGAGCAATCGTTTCTTCCTTATCCATCCCCTTGAGGCAGACGGCCATTAAGAAAGCAGACATCTGATAATCCGGTATCTCACCGCAGGTGAATCCCCGGACAATATAGCTTATCTCCTCCGCGGTTAAGCTTTTTCCGCATTTCTTCTTTGTGATCATATCGTACATCCGCATACGCAATACCTCCTGTCTTATCCTAATTATAGTGGTTCAGGTAAAATTATTCAACTAAATCTCTATGAGATTCTTTACCTAAATTAAAAAATTATTCTTGACAGAACAAATAACAGGTGATATATTTATCACATAAAGTGATAATTATATCACCCGGGAAAGGAGTCGACAATTTATGAAAAGTATAACAAAAAGCCATAAGTTTAATAAGTATTCAGGATTTCTGGGTTTTTTAGGGTTTGGAGGTTTCGATTATTTTATCACAAAGGATATCCGTTCATTATGCATGTTCGCGTTCTTCGCTTATTTTTCCTGCTTTTGGATTTCGAAAATTAATATCGCTATTCCTGATGAAAGGTACCTCGAAAATTTTAAAGCAGCCAAAGTATTTGTCTGCAATCTGGCATTAATAGAACTTACCGTTTTACTCATCATATCTGTTCTTTTCAACCCGATAAAGGAAATACTTATATTTGCATTATCCGTCATATACGCCTCATTGATACTTGCTTACGCCGTCAAATTATATATTCTGGAGGAGAAGTGATTGAGACTATGACAGAATTTATATGTAATTTAAAGAAATACAGGCAATTGGCAGGTATGACACAGGACGAACTGGCAGTTAAGGTTAAAGTACGAAGGGAAACCATAATACGTCTGGAGGCAGGAAGATATAATCCCTCCCTTAAATTAGCCGTTGATATCTCAAGAGCCGTAAAAGTACCGATTGAAGATATATTCATCTTTGAATAAGCTGCTGCAGCCGGTTCAGCGATAGTTTACCCAGGCCCATTCCCCGGAATCTTTGGATTCCTCCGCGGCAAGTCCGATCTGATTAAGCTGTGAAACCTCCTTCCCGTTGCCGCAGCATCCCTCCTTCTTTATCACACTGTCCAAAAATGCTGTTACGGATTCCCGTACACCAGGCCAGTCGGCATATGGAGTTATACAGGGATAGCTTTCAACAATCCACTCTTTTTCATGATTGGTGCGATAACGTATCCTGCCGGTAAAATAATCGACAGAAATGACGCCATTATTGCCGACTATTTCTAATTTAATTGACAATTCCTCCGGGCTGTTGACATTTGCACGAAAGCTTCCCCATATTCCATTGTAATCATATATTCCGGTGCTGACAGCCTGCATACGCCCCGGACTTCCGTGACCATCAAGCACCAGTACACGGTAGGGAAGGCAGCCGATAATCCGATTTAATACACTGACATACCAGCAGGACATACGGTTAAGCAGACACAGTTCCGAATAAGAGCTCCCCCAGCCGGCATGCAGGTCAATCGATGCATTCTGTAAGGACCCGACCGCATTGCTGTTTAGTATTTGGATTGCCCTGTCTATTGCAGGATGAAATCCAAGCTCCAGATTGGCATAAATAATCTGTTCTGCCTGAAGTATCCGTTCCGACATGACTGGAATCTGCTCCCGTGTCACCGCAATCGGCGGTTCATAAAATACCGGAATGGAAGAATCAATTGCAGCAGCTAAAATTTCCTGATGGATATCATCCGGTACCGCAATCATCACCGCATCCAGTTCCTTATGATTCAGTAGTTTCACATAGCTGTCATAAACAACCGCTTCCGTCCCAAACATTCCTCCCGCTATCATTCTCGTCTTCTCGGAGGCCGCCGTAACTGCGGCTACCGTCGCACGTCCGTCATACTTCAAGGCCGGAAGATATGCGTTCCTCGTCCATGATCCAAATCCAATCAACCCCACTTTTAACTTATCCATATGATTACTCACTCCTTCACTCTTTTTGTTATTATAGCACAAGAAATATGAATAATCAAGATAAAATATGAACATACGTGAATTAAATATTAACGTTCGTGAATAAGATTTTTGCTTGTTATGAGTGAACTGTAACATAATCATTCCTGTTTTTTCACGATTCTATTTACTTTTTCAGCTAAATCAATTAAAATTTAAATAAACAAAAGAATCAAAATTGGAAGGGAGTTTTTTTATGTTTATTGAGGAAAGGCATCAAAATATAATGCAGCTCTTAAATGAAAAGGGAAGAGTTGAAGTCCAGGAGCTAAGTGCATTATTTCATATTTCTGATGATTCCATCCGCAGGGATTTACGATTAATGGAGCAGAAGGGCCTCTTAAAGAAAACCTACGGCGGAGCAGTTCTGCTTGATAAGACAGGCTATTATCCTCCCTATTCCGAAAGGCTGGTACTTAACAACGCAGATAAAGAAGACATTGCTTTCATCGCATCCGGTTTTATCCAGGAAAACGACTCCATTTTTCTGGATGGTTCTACAACTGTAGCAAAACTGGTTCCTTATCTGAGCAAATTTAAAAATATCAAGATATTTACAAATTCCGTAACTATCGCCTGTGATATAATCAATGCTGAAAATATGGTGGATTTGGTTCTGATAGGCGGAATCGTTCACAGGAAAATGGCGAATACTCTCGGTGTCGATACCCTCCGGGATATAGAAAAACTGAATGTTGATAAGGTATTTGCCGCACCCTGTGCAATTTCTCCGGAATGGGGCTTAAGCTGTTCCTCCAATGAGGAAGCGCCCTTAAAAAAAGCATTACTTCATGCCGGCCGGCAGGTATATCTTTTAGCGGAAAGTGATAAATTCGGAAAACGTGCTTTGATACAGTTTGCACCTCTAAAAGCAGAATATACCGTTATAACGGACACTCGTCTCTCCGCCGACGTACTGAAAGAATTTTCGGAATATATTAATAAAGGGATGCAAATCATTAACTCAAATAATTGATTAGAGTGTCAAAAGGCCAATTTAGTGTTCTTAATGAATACCATCATATATATAT
>JAEWSD010000054.1 GCA_023398615.1 Bacillota bacterium | reverse complement strand
ATGCTGCGGAAGAAAAAGCAATTAACCCAGAAAGAGCTTGCGGACCGCCTTGGGGTTACGGATAAGGCCGTATCAAAATGGGAAAGAGGTGCCGGTTATCCGGATATCAGTATATTAAAGCCCTTGTCCGATATCCTTGGAGTTACGGTTAATGAGTTGCTGGAGGGGGAAGACAGGGAAGTAACCCAGAGGGAACCGCAAGGGGTTCCGGCACAGGCTGAGACTGAGAATCCGGATGCTTCTGTGTCCAGGGTACTCGAATATGCTGATAATGTCATGAAGAACAGGGAACACAGCTTCGGTAAAATAGCGGCGTCCATCCTTGCGATTGCCCTTATTCTGGCCGTATTTATCTGTGTAATCGTAAATCTGGCGGTGGAGCAGCGCCTGTCGTGGTGCTATATAGTAATTGCCGGCTGCGGCTTCGGGGGTTGTCTTTTGATTCCGCCGATGCTCTATAAAGGTAAGGGCTTCCTGGTCAGTCTCAGATTCTTAACGGTATTAATTCTGCCTTTCCTGGCAGTCATTCAATATGTCTCCGGCATGTATACCTCCGGTCCGGAATGGCTGTGGAGCATCGGCTTTCCTGCATCGGTAACGTGGCTCTTTATCATATGGGTTATGGTGGTACTGTATAAATATAAAAAGGTAAAGCTCTGGCTGACGCTTGCGATCGGGGCATTAATTTCTATTCCCGGAGAGGCCGTAACCAATACGGTAGCATCCGGATATAACAATTTATTCGATGTACAGGAAGTATTTAACGATTCTGTTATTCCGTCGGCAATCATTTTGCTGTGCGTTGCCGGAATCTTTATTGTGATCGGCATGTTAAGGCAAAAGGCAGCCGAAGGTAAGCGGTGACGGCAAAGACGGCGTTTTGGCGCGACAATTCTCCGGTTTTCTGTGACTTTCGCTTTGCTGATCTATATATTGATCTACTCACAAAAAACACGTCGCGTATACAGGCTGTGAACAGTAACCAGCTTTGAACTCTTAAAAATAAAAATGGTGATTGCTATTGTTTTCCTTATTGTTTATAATAATCACAACCGCCGGTATAAAAAATATAATATATCGGGAATGGCCTTTGACACTCGAAGCTTGATTATATAAATAGAGAAAAGGATAGGAGAAAGTAATGAAAACATTTTTATTTGATTTAGACGGAACTTTATTGCCTATGGACCAGGAAGTATTCATAAAGAAATATTTCAGTGAGATTGCCAAAGTATGCGCGCCCTTGGGATACGAAGCCAAGGCTTTGATGAATACCATTTGGGAAGGTACGCTTTCAATGATATCAAATGACGGGACCACAACAAACCGGCAGCGTTTCTGGGACACCTTTGCAAGGCTGTTCGGAGAGCATGCCCGCAAATCGGAGAAGCATTTTGACAAATTCTATGAGAATGAATTCAACAATGTAAAGGAAACAACCAGTCCGACACCATTGGCGGGGGAATGTGTCAGGATATTGAAGGAAAAAGGATACCGCCTGATCCTGGCCACCAATCCTATATTCCCCAAGGCGGCCACTTTGTCCAGAGTCCGATGGGCAGGCCTCAATCCTGAAGATTTCGAACTGATTACAACTTATGAGAATTCCACCTACTGCAAGCCAAGCCTGGATTATTATAAGGAAATCCTTGAAAAAAGCAATGTGCAAGCCTCGGAATGCATCATGGTGGGGAATGACGTAAAAGAAGATATGTGTGTGTCACAGCTGGGAATGGATACGTTTCTGTTAAAGGATTATATAATAAACGAAAAGCAGGAAGATATATCGAAATATCGGCAGGGGTTCATGAAGGACCTTTATGAATTCTTGGACGATCTGCCTTCCTTGTAAATGAAATAAGAAAAGGCATAAGTATGAGCCGGCGGAGAGGGCCTTATGATTTTAAAGAAAATGGATAAACAGATAGCTGCATATCTTTTCACTGCCTTCCTTCTGCCGTTGCTTTGTGCTTCCCTGATCGGGAGCATTCCGTTTTTTGGTTCCGGATATCTTCAAATGATTATTTATGGCCTGGAAGCTGCGGCACCTGCCCTGGCTGCCGTATTCACCGTGTATATCTTTGAGAAAAAGTCCGGATTGAGGAATTTTTTAATTCGCAAATATACGGCGCCTCTGCGGATTGGTATTGTTTTTCTTGCACTTATCCTTCCGATTATGATTTTGTTTCTGTCTTCCCTGCTGTCAGGTTTAAGGAATCATAATGCCTTCAGGATCAACAGTTTGTCCTTCATGAATATGATCATCTTTATCTGGGCTTTGGTTGCAGAGGAGCTGGGGTGGAGAGGATTTTTACAGGAGAGGCTGGATCAGCACATTAGATGGTTTGCCGTCCCGGTTCTTACCGGTTTCGTATGGGCGGCCTGGCATTATCATTTTTTTTATGAATGGAACCTCCAATATTCCGATTCCTCTTTTTGTGTTGGGATGTATCCTTGAAAGCTATATTTATTACCCGCTGGTAAGGCTTTCGAAAGGTAATGTAATACCGGCATCCGTTTATCATTTTTCCGGGAATCTCTTTATCAATCTTTTCTTTATTTACCCAAAATACAATAACGGAAGCTTATTTCCTTACTCTATGTATCTCGTCCTGTCATTTGTGACAGCAATTCTTTTGAATTATTTTTTCATAATTAAGAAGTCAAAGACAGGAAGTCAGTAATAATCTTGTTACAGGTAAACTCCATAATAGCAGTATATTAGTATTGACAATATCGATAATCGATATTACTATAATAGTAAGGTAAAAAAATTAAAGGATTTTACAGAATATATTCCTTCAAGAGGTGGGATATGGCAAGGGAACAATTTCAAACGTTAACCGAACAGATGTATTACATTCTCTTGGCCTTGACTGAACCAGGCTGCGGAGTTGAAATTGCCGAAAAGGCAATGGAGATATCGGGGAACCGTGTTCAGATCGGGCCGGGTACTTTGTATACGCTGCTGGGCAGGTTTGAAAAAGACGGCATTATTAAGATAGTGGAACTTGCGGGACGCAAACGGTACTATCAGATTTCGGAAAAAGGTTATCGCATGTTAAGTGAAGAATATCAAAGACTTCAAAATCTGGTGGAAGAGGGAAGAGCCTTCCTGGAGGGAAAGAATCAATGAAGAAACGGTCATTTTGTACATTTGAATTATATGAAACGGAAGCTCTGGCGGAATACCTGGAAAGGATGGCCAGGAAGGGATGGATGCTTGAAAAGTTCGGCAAGTTGTTAACGTTTCACCGGATCCGGCCGGCTGACTTGAAGTTTAATGTTACTATTATGGAGAATGCCTCGGTATTTGATTCCTTTCAGGATGACAGGTTAACGGAGTTCCGGGAGCTTTGCCGGGATGCCGGATGGGAATACGCCGGTACAAACGGTTTAATGCAGATTTTTTACAGCAGGAATCCGGATGCGGTTCCGATACATACGGATAAGGAATTGCAGTTTCAGATCCTGTCGCGAAATGTATTCGGCAAACTGCTTCCGGTATACGGCTTGCTGCTGCTTATCACAATTATCGGTATGGTCGTTCAGATAAAGGGCTTTGATACTGCTGACCTGGCATCTGATCTGAGCCTTACGGTACCGCTTTCGTTTCTTCTGTCCGCGGTAATAAGTCTCTGTATGCTGTGTTCGGTTTTCAGCTGGTATCGTAAGAACAGGAAAGCGTTAAGGGAAGGGGGTTCCCTTTTTGCTCCGGGGCTGAAAGGTATCCTGCTCCGCAATCGTATTTTGTATGGGGTGCTGATAGTGTATGGTATTTGCTTAGTCTTGTTAGTATTGTCCGGTATGACGAGTGAAACGGCTATGCTCCGCAGCTTGCTGCCTGTGACCTTTATCTATTATATAATCATTGCGGTAGGTGCCGCGCTGTTAATCAGGCTGCTGCATGAAAAGTTTAAGTTCCCCAGGGAGAAAAACCGCTTTATATATATTTCCGCAGCAATCGCTATGAGTGTGCTGTTTACAATAATTTTATCATTTCTGACCTTCCGTATTATTGGCAGGGGTCCTGCCTACCGGCAGGAAAGCAGTTCAGGGAGCCTTGCCCTGACTGCGGAGGATTTGGGATATGACAGGGGAAATGATATCTATTACAGGGACAGGAAAAGCATAATTGCAGGGAATGAGCTTTACAGGGAATCAAACTGGGAGTCCGGGAATCCGTTCCTTTTTGAATATGAACATTTTACCTCCCTGTTTCCTTTTGGTATTAAAATGTTCCTGAACGAAAAGGCGGACCAGCTGGTGCGAGTCGGCTATCCCGAACCGGCCAATCCGGATTGGAAGGATATTAAGGCGGATAGATGGTACCTTCACCGGAACGAAAGCGATGATCATATTACCTACCTGTACCTGCACGGCAATTCCGTATTCTATATGAATGTTCCGGATGTATTGAGTGAGGAACAGCTGCAAATGGTATACCAAAGAATCTTTGAGGGGATATAAGGAAATCACACTATGATATTGTAAATATTTACCGCGGAGGACAGGAATCAAAAGGTTGTTTTCTGCGGTATTTTATTGTTCATATCCGGAGACCTCATATTAGGAGTTATGTGATAAAATCACAAAATATTCATGCGGAATCTGGTACAATAAAAATATATTAATAGTAAATAAATATCAATAGACTTTTACAGCCGTAGTAATTATAATATCTGTATTCACATAATGCACTCGGTTTTGGTATGATTTTTATTCTGATTCTAACAATTACAAAGGAGACCAAAGTATGAAAATTAAGTGGAAAATAATGCTGTCAGCGATTGTTCTGATTACTATTCTTACCGTTACTGTTAATCTTTTCTTCTATACGGAAATAAAGGGCCTGGTTAAATCACAAAGCAGTAATGAGTTAAAAAACTATTCCGCTATGGGGCTGCAGCTTCTGAACGCCAAGTATCCCGGGGACTGGAGGCTGGACGGTAACCAGCTGTTCAAGGGCGATACGCTGATAAATGAAAATTATGAAATCATAGATGAATTTACAGGCGGTACGGATGTGCTTGCAACCGTTTTTGCTAAAGACATCAGGGTAACCACTAATGTAGTGGATGAGCAGGGCAAGAAACAGATCAATACACCCGCATCGGATGCCGTAAAGAAGACGGTTTTGGACGAAGGAAAGAACTTCGACGGCAACGCGGATATCCGGGGGAGATCAGCACAGACCTTTTACATCCCGTTAAAGGATGCGGGAGGCAGCATAGTCGGTATGTGGTTTGTGGGCATCTATACGGATGTTGTAGGCCAGAGAATCAGTTCGGCCATGAGCCTGACAACGATATTGTCCGTATTTATCCTTCTCATCGGAGTAGTGGTATCGTACCTGATCGGCAACGCTATTGCAAAGGGTATCGTACTGACAAAGGAACGGATGAAATCTATGGAAATGGGTAATTTCGATATCCATTTTGAAGAATCACTGCTGAAACGTAAGGATGAGGTCGGAGACATTGCACAGTCCTCTTCGCAAATGCAGCATAAGATTGCAGATATTATCCGCGGAATCCAAAGTGAATCCGAAAATGTGGAACATGCGGCGGCAATATCGGCTACCAATACGGAAAGCCTGCATGCCGACCTGGAATCCATCTCCGCAACGACCCAGGAATTATCCGCAGGAATGCAGCAGACCTCAGCGGCTACCGAGGAGATGAATGCTTCCACTCATGAAATCGAATCGGAGATATTAAAGATGAAGGAGAAAGCACATACGGGCGAAACAATCGCGAGTGAAATCATGGAACGTGCGGAAAAGCTGAAAAAGGATACGGATATCTCCCAGAAGAATGCGGTAAGCCTCTATGAGAAAACGAATAAGCAGCTAAGGGAATCCATACAAAGGACAAATGCGATCGAAGAGATACGTTTACTGTCCAATACCATTCTGGAAATTACTTCACAGACCAATTTGCTGGCTTTAAATGCCGCAATTGAAGCTGCCCGTGCAGGTGAAGCGGGCAAAGGCTTTTCAGTGGTTGCGGATGAGATCCGGGTACTGGCCGAGAACTCCAAAACAGCGGTATCCAAAATTACGGAAATCGTTAACAGTGTATCGGAAGCGGTTGAAAGTGTTGTGCAGGATTCGAAAAAGCTCCTGGAATTCATGGATAATCAGGTAATTAAGGACTATGAGATGCTAATGCATACCAGTACGCAATATAATGAGGATGCCGGTACGGTTCAGAATGTCGTGTCGGAAATCAACCAGATAACAAGCGAGCTGTATGAATCTATCAGCCAGATCAGAAATGCCATAAACGAAATAACAACCGCAGCCGGAGAAGGTGCGGAAGGCACCTCGGATATTGCAGGCAAGGTATCCGCTATTTCCTACCGGACCTTAGAGCTTGTCGAACAGGCAAATGAGAACAGGAACAGTGCCAACAGGCTGAATGACATGATAGAATTCTTCCGCATATAGGACGGCGCTTCCGGAAACCATATTGCAGGGAGCTGTGAATAATTCAAAAAATATGGAATTATTTATTAGCATATTATATTTACATACTTTATAGAATTAGAATAAGTATAAATTCTAGGATGAAATCGATTGAAAAATAGAATCCCTGCCATTATTGTAACCCTGGTTGCTTTGTGCTTTACTTCATTCCTGTATCACGGACAGAATCTTAAATTGATGCAGGCGGATAATATAAGCATAAATGACAGTCAAAAGCCGGAATATGAAACGGAAGACAAGACAGAAGCAAAGGCCTTAAAAGAGAACGAATCATCACATGCCAAACCTTCGTCTCCAGCCGGCATAAAGCTGTATGCGCTTTCTGCGGCACTTATAGATGCCGATAACGGACGTGTCTTATATGAGAAGAAAGGCAATACGGAAATGGCGATGGCCAGCACAACCAAAATCATGACCTGTATAGTAACTCTTGAGAATGCAAAGCTGGATGATGTGGTAACGGTATCCAGCTATGCTTCCAAGATGCCCGATGTCCAGCTTAACATCAGGGCGGGAGAGCAATATATCTTAAGAGATTTGCTCTATTCCCTGATGCTGGAATCGCATAATGATGTGGCCGTAGCAATTGCGGAGCATGTGGGAGGCTCCGTGGAAGGGTTTGCGGCTATGATGAATGCCAAGGCAAAGGAATTGGGCTGTGAGCACACCAACTTTGTTACGCCGAACGGGCTGGATGCCGAAAACCATCACACTACAGCTGTAGAATTAGCAAGAATTGCCGGCTATGCCATTCGGAACAAACAGTTCATCGATATAACCAATACGGCAAGCTGGCAGTTTACCGACCTGAAAAAAAACCGCAGCTTTTCTGTCAGCAATAAAGACCGGTTTCTCTATCTGTATGACGGTGCAATCGGTGTAAAAACCGGTTTTACCAACAGGGCAGGGTATTGCTTTGTAGGTGCGGCATCCAGGAATAAAAAGACCTTTGTCGCGGTTGTACTTGGCAGCGGATGGCCGCCGAACAAGAATTATAAATGGCGTGATACCACGGCTCTGATGAATTATGGCATGGATAATTATGAACTGACACAGATTTTTAATCCGGATAAAAAATTTGATCCTGTTCCGGTAGATGACGGCCAGGAAAACTTTGTGGACCTTTATTATAAAGGTGATATTTCCCTGCTGATGCGTAAGGATGAGGCGGTAAAGGTGGTATATAAGGTTCCCAGGATGATAAAGGCGCCGGTAAAGGCAGATTCCCCCGTGGGTATTGCCGGCTATTATGTGGGTGATGACCTGATTGAGGAAGTCCCGATCATGACATGCGCCGATGTAGACCGGATCAATCTGAATTTTTGTATCAAACGGATATTTAATCTCTGGCAGATGAAATAAAGCCGCAGCATTATTTCATATTGCTGTAAAGCTGTCCCGGACCTGACGGGGCAGCTTTTTGTTATTTCATAGGAAAGACCTTGTTACGGTGACGTACTAAAGTACAATTATCCTATGAAATAAAAAAGCGCTCCGCTATGGGTTCGCACTCGCGCGTATGGAATTTTACCGGCAAAGCCGGCCGCGCTCGGCGCGAGAGTTTCGCAAGCGAAACTCTTTCTTGTCGGGGCGGCAATCTGCCAACCATCACCATCACCAGAATAACAGAGCGAAAATAATTCAGCAAATACCCCTTGACAAATATTTCATTTCTATTTATACTAAGTGTATTAATAAACATAGTACACATAGTATACTTGTGGAATTGCATGATTATCCAAACTATTAGGCATTTGCGAAACTCTTAATTGTGTCTGTGATTGTTCCAATGTGTGTTTCATCTGTCGTTACTGTTTGCTGAAATTATTTGAACGTCACATACAAATGTACTTATTGTATGTGTAAGTCAAGTAATTTCAGCAAATTGTAGAGGCAGCTGAAACACACAGGAACATCAGCAGACACAAAAAGGAGTTTCGCAATTACCTAATCTAAACTATTATGGAAAGGAGAAACCTATGATAATAATAGACTTTAAAGATCGGCGCCCCATATATGAACAGATTACGGAACGGCTGCAAGAACTGATATTAAAGGGTATACTCGAACCGGACAGTCAGCTTCCCTCCGTGCGGAATCTTGCGATGGACCTGTCGATTAATCCGAATACCATACAAAGAGCATATATGGAACTGGAACGTCGGGGATATATCTATTCCGTAAAAGGGAGAGGCAGCTTTATTGCGGCAAATGACCGTCTGATTCAAGGCAGAAAAGAAGAAATCTTTGACTCCGTACGAAAGCTGATCAAAGATGCAAAGGATATTGGGATTACAAGAGAGCAATTTATCAATATAGCGGAGGATTGCTTTGAAGGGAGGAAAAGAGATGATTGAAGCGATAAATGTAAGTAAAAAATTTGACGATATAAACGCCTTGGATCAGGTTACCGCCACCATCAAGGAAGGGAATGTCTTCGGGCTGGTTGGTACGAACGGCGCGGGAAAAAGTACTTTTATCAGAATGCTGAGCGGAGTATTAAAGCCGGACGCCGGCAGCATCAGGATTGACGATATGGAGGTATTTGAGAATACGAAAGTGAAAGAGATGTTCTTTTATATCTCGGATGAGCAGTACTTCTTCAGTAATGCGACACCAAAGGAGATGAAGAACTATTACCGGGTTTTATATCCAGGCTTTGATGTTAACAGGTTTGATGAACTGATGAAGCATTTTGAACTGGATCAGAAGCGTAGAATCAACACCTTCTCAAAAGGAATGAAAAAGCAGGTATCCGTCATCTGCGGAGTTTGTGCCAATACGAAATATATATTCTGCGATGAGACCTTCGACGGATTGGATCCTGTTATGCGCCAGGCGGTTAAAAGTATCTTTGCGAAGGAAATTGCGGAACGGAACATGACACCCGTCATAGCTTCTCATAATCTGAGGGAACTGGAAGATATCTGCGATCACGTAGGGTTGCTTCACAAGGGAGGCATACTGTTTTCGAAGGACCTGGTGGATATGAAGCTCAGTATTCATAAGCTGCAATGTGTTTTCCAGACGGAAACCGATGTGAACCAGGTCCTTGAAGGAATAGAGCTTCTTAAGGTTGACAGAAGAGGTTCTCTTTACACGGTAACCGCAAGGGGCAGACAGGAGGAAATAACGAAGAGAATTGAAGGTACCGATCCGGTATTTTTTGAAGTGCTTCCTTTAACACTGGAAGAGATATTTATAAGTGAAACGGAGGTAGTCGGCTATGACATCAAAAAACTTATTTTCTAAGCTGCTGAAAGAAGACCTTAAGAGAAGGATATGGACGATTGCGCTGTCAATAATCGTATTCTTCCTTGCTTTCCCGGTTGCCTGTGCCTTAATGTTAGGCAACTATACGAACTTTTCAAGCACAGACTGGACAAACATGCATAAAGAGCTGCTAAACTATATGCAGCCTACCCCCGTAATCATACTGATTACGGTAACCGGTGCAATTATATGCGGATTGAGCGGTTACTTTTACCTGCATTCCAAGAGTAAGGTAGATCTGTATCACAGTATTCCGGTACGCAGAGAGCTGATGTTTATTGTAAATTATATAAATGGCATATTGATCTATTTGATTCCTTATATAGTCAGTATTCTTCTTTGCTTCATAGTAATTCAGGTGAATGGTTTTATGAGTGCGGAAATTTTTTCTGCCGCTCTCGGCAGTATAGGGCTTAATCTTCTTTATTACTGCCTGATCTATACGGTTGTAATCATTGCGGATATGCTCACCGGGAATTTCGTGGTCAACTGTCTGGGTACCGCTGTTTTCCTGCTGTACGGGCCGTCGATCGTTCTTCTGAAAGAACTGTATTTCAGTTATTTTTATAAGACCTATTACGCCGGTATGGATTCTGACTGGAAGGTACGGTTTTTGTCACCGATCGGAAGCTATATTAATATATCCGATAAGGTTGCGAGCGATACGGGCGGTCCCGTCTTCGGGAACATAATCCTGGTGCTTGCCGTTATGCTGCTGTTCCTTGCATTTGCAATATTTTTATACAGGAAACGCCCTTCCGAGGCGGCCGGCAAAGCAATGGCATTCGGCATATCCAAGCCAATCATAAAATTTCTGCTGGTAATACCTATTACGCTGGGCGGAGGAATGGTTTTTCGGAACATAGCCAGCAGGGGAGAGGACGGCTGGTTCATATTCGGATTACTGTTTACACTGTTTCTTTCCTATGCGGTCATTGAGATCATCTATAATTTTGATATCCGCAGCGCGTTCCGCTTTAAAAAACAGCTCCTGGCCTGTGCGGGAATCACGGCGGTAATAGCCTGCATATTTGGATTTGATCTTTTCCGGTATGATGACTATATTCCGAAAAAGGACAATATTGAAAGTATGAGCGTGGCGGTAAGCGGTTTGGATGATAGTATCCGGTATTACGAAATGGGTTCCGGAATTCCGAAATATGTCGGAAGTACCACTTACCAGTTAAAGCATATGAAGCTGAAGGATTTTGATTCGGCATATGAGCTGGCACAAAGCGGGGTTCGGTATGTAACTGATGATACGATTGAAAGCTATGAGGATAAATTTCAATTCTTTATAAAATATGAAACGAAAAACGGCAGAAAGGTTTACCGTACCTATTCGCTGAATAAGGATACTGCCCTGGCACTGATGAGCGATGTTTATGCAAAGCCCGAATTTAAGGCTGCTCATTATCCGATTGACCAGATTAAAGCGGAAGAAATCGGCAAGGTAACCTGCAATAATCTTAAAGATAATATGGATATCAGCCTGGATGTGAAGGAAAAGGAGGAGTTACTGGGGCTGTACAGGGAAGAGCTTAACAGTATGACACTTGACGACCTGGTGCAAAATTATCCGATTGCAGCAATTACCTTTACTCTTAGCAATGAAAACTATGACAGGAATTTCTACTCCGGAGAATACTATGTGTACCCTGCTTTTGTTAAGACAGCGGCTTTCCTGAAATCCCACGGGTTTGATCCGGAACAGCAGCTTGTGTCCGAGGATGTACGCCAGATCAGTATCAACAATTATAATGCACTGCTTAATAAGGATGTTACAGATAAAATGAATGTTAACGTCGATTATACCACAATGGAAAAGGGGCTTAAAACGATTTCTTATAATAAGCAGGAACAGATCAGGGAGATATACAATAATTTGATATCCAGTGATTATTACTTCAATAATCGGAGTATTCTTAAGGTGTACGAAAATATTGATGTTTATGTTGAGTTCCGACTGGATGAATACGGGAATTCGGCATCGCAATCCTACTATTTTAAAAAGGGTAATATTCCTGAATTCGTTAAGGAGGATATCCTGTTTACGGAGGAATGAATACGTTAACTTAAACAGGCTGTGTAATATGCAGAGATAATGGAAGAAGAAAACGGATCGGTATGGTTGAACTGTGCCTCCGTTTTCTTTTTTTCTATCGTTACTATTAACACCTCGCGGTACCATAGACTGAATGTTACTTTCTATCGCCACATTCTCATAAAAGATATGGAAATAAGGTGAAAGATGGGATATAATAAAGACAAGTTTGCAAAGCTGTCTGACAGCTTCGGGCAGGCTTAACAAAGGTCTGCCGGCAAGATTACTATTAGGAAGGGAAGAATCGTATGACACAGGTAACTTTAGGAAAAACACAGATTACTGTGAATAAGAACGGCTTTGGCGCACTTCCGGTACAGCGTATCGGCAAAGAGGAAGCAAAGGCCCTGCTTAGAAAGGCATATGAAAACGGCATTAACTTTTACGATACCGCAAGGTTTTACACGGACAGCGAGGAAAAGATAGGGTATGCATTGGGAGATGTCCGCGATAAGATATATATTGCCACCAAAACCATGACTGCCGATACGGAAGGCTTCTGGAAGCAGCTGGATACCAGCTTGAAAATGCTTAATACGGACTATCTGGATATTTATCAGTTCCATAATCCGGCTTTCTGTCCGAAGCCCGGTGACGGTACCGGCCTGTATGAGGCAATGCTTAAAGCGAAGGAAAAAGGCATGATCCGCCATATCGGGATTACGAACCACAGGATAAAAGTAGCGATGGAGGCCGCTGAATCCGGCTTATATGAGACAATTCAGTTTCCTTTCAGCTATCTGGCTGCGCAGGAGGAAATCGGCCTGGTCAGGAAATGTAAGGAGAAGGGTATCGGTTTCATTGCAATGAAGGCCCTGTCCGGCGGTTTGATAACGAATTCGGCTGCGGCCTACGCATATCTTGCACAATACAATAATGTACTGCCCATCTGGGGAATCCAAAGAGAGAGTGAGCTTGATGAATTCCTGTCCTATGATGAGAAGCCTCCGGTACTTGACGGCGGGTTATCCGATATCATTGAACAGGATAATAAAGAGCTGGGAGGGGAATTCTGCAGGGGCTGCGGTTACTGCCTGCCTTGCCCTGCCAATATCGACATACCTACCTCCGCAAGAATGTCGCTCATGATCCGGCGCGCTCCGACCTCCATTTACCTGAATAAAGAATGGATTGAGAAGATGAAGAGGATCGATGACTGCATCAATTGCAATCATTGTAAGAACCATTGTCCGTACGGGCTGGACACGCCAAAGCTTTTAAAGGCAAACTGGAAGGACTACCAGAATTTTATTTAATGA
>JAEWSD010000208.1 GCA_023398615.1 Bacillota bacterium | reverse complement strand
TCTGATTGTTTTGATTCGTTTTTCATACGCTTTGTTGCAAACCAGGCAATAAAGACTGCTCCGATTATTAATACGGAAGTAAAAAAGATTGCAAGAGGGTATGACAGGGTATCGTCTCCTGAAAGTCGATTATTCATGATTGAATAACCCATATATCCTATATAAAGTGCTACCAGATAATAAAGTAATGCTCTTTGACCCGCATTCCGGCGTTTGCTGTCATCACAATTCTTCCCCTCATTTCTGATCAAGAAATTATTCCAATTCATTATTAACCGACCTCCTCTTAAGCCTTGGACATGTTTTTATTATTAAATTTGATATCGAAGATAACTGCAAACAGCAGCACACCACCTTTTACAACATACTGCCAGTTAGAATTAAGCCCATAGATTGACATACCCTGGTTAATAATTCCCATAAGGATCGCACCTATTACCGCTCCGCCTACCGTTCCGGAACCGCCGTATGCAGAGGCACCACCGATGAAACACGATCCAATTGCATCCATTTCATATTGGCTGCCACTGTCACCATTGACAGAACCAATGCGTGCTGCACACAACAAACCGCAGAGACCTGCAAGAAATGCTACTTGTGTATAAGCAACAAAAAATATTTTATCGGTATTGATTCCGGAAAGCTTGGTTGCTTTTTCATTACCACCGATTGCATAGAAATATCGGCCGAAAACTGTTTTATTCGTAATATAGGCATAAATAAATACCACTACCATAACCCATAAAAGCATAACGCAAATGCCTTTATAGTTGGAGAGCTTCCAACTGTATGCCAGAATACAACTGCTGATAATTACCACTTTCAGGTAGCCGGTTACCGGATTTTCGACCCTGTAACCCTTCTTCTTTTTATTTCTGTTGCTTAAAATGTTAATTATTATGTATGTTACAACAGCTATGATACCTATTATAATTGCTGAATACTTTATTTTACCGTCATCCAGGCCGGGAATTTTTAAATACGAAGTAAAGATATCCAAAAACAGCTGGTTTTTAATTGATATGGTCTTGCTGTTAAGAATAATACGACCAATACCGCGGAAAATGAACATTCCCGCTAAAGTAGTAATAAATGGCGGGATTCTGGAATAACCAATCCAATAACCCTGCCACGTGCCTATAATCAGCGCAAGTACCAATCCCAGAAATATTACAATAATAGCGTTAAGATTGGTATCGGAAAGTAATTTTGTTGCAAAAGCTCCTACCATACATACAATTGCACCGACTGATAAGTCGATATTACCGCCTGTTAGGATGCATAATAGCATACCGCAGGCAAGGATTACAACGTATGCATTCTGGAGCAGCAAATTCGAAAGATTCTGTGCATATACCATTTTTCCGCCGGTTATAAAATTAAATAATAAAAACACGATAACCAATACTATAACCATCGTATATTTCACGAGAAAATTCTTTGCCTTTATGTTCATACTGTTTCAACCTCCTGTTTCTTTTTATCATTTTTCAGTATATACGACATGATTAGCTCCTGGGTAGCTTCACTTGCTGTCAGCTCTCCGACAATTCTTCCATCATTCATAATATAAATGCGATCACACATACCCAGCAGCTCCGGCATCTCGGAGGAAATCATAACAACACTTTTTCCATCCTTCACTAATTGATTCATAATGCAGTAAATTTCATATTTTGCACCAACATCAATTCCTCGTGTAGGTTCATCAAACAACAGGACATCCGGATCAGCAAACATCCATTTAGCCAATAATACCTTCTGCTGGTTACCACCTGAGAGATTCCCGACATACTGTTCGGTATTACTGCACTTGATATTCAGCTTGCGCTGATATTCATCAGCAGCCATTCTCTCCCTGTCTTCATCAAAAACCCCATTTTTACTGACCTTTGAGGTCTTAGCTAAGGTAGTATTCACCCGAATGGGTTGAGCAAGGATAAGTCCATTTTCTTTCCTGTCTTCGGTTACATAGGCAATTCCGGCATTGATGGCATCTTTCGTGCTATCCAGGACAGATTCCTTTCCTTTCACAGTTAAGGTCCCGGATATTTTCTGCCCGTAACTTTTCCCAAAGATACTCATTGCTAATTCCGTACGGCCTGCCCCCTGTAATCCTGCAAAACCAACAATTTCTCCTGTATGGACATGGAAATTAATCTGATTGCAAATAACTTTTTCTTCATATAACGGATGATATACCGTCCAGTTTTTAACTTCCAGACCTATCTCTTTACTGATATTATGCTCTCTTTTGGGGAAGCGGTCCTTCATCTCACGGCCAACCATTCCTTTTATAATACGGCTTTCATCAATATTGTGAGAGGCATTACTAATCGTTTCAATCGTTGATCCGTCACGAAGTACTGTAATATTATCAGCTACATACGCAATTTCCTTTAGCTTATGGGATATCATGATGGAAGTCATACCCTGCTTTTTAAATTCCAGGAGCAGATCCAAAAGCATTTTTGTATCTTCCTCGTTCAGAGAGGATGTAGGCTCATCTAAAATCAATAGCTTAACGTTTTTGGAAAGTGCTTTTGCAATCTCAATTAACTGCTGTTTACCTGTACCGATATCTTTGATCATGGTCTCGGGAGATTCCTTTAATCCAACCTGCCGCATATGTTTTTCTGCCTGCTGATATGTTTCATCCCAGTTAATTCCCCAAGCACCCTTTCTTTCATTTCCAAGAAACATATTCTCGGCTATGCTTAAAGTAGGTATTAGTGCGAGCTCCTGATGGATTATTACAATTCCTTTCTCTTCACTGTCACGTAATGTATTAAATTTACATTCTTCCTTATTATAGATAATCTCTCCGGAATATGTTCCATATGGATAAATACCGCTTAAGATATTCATCAAAGTAGATTTACCTGCTCCGTTCTCCCCTACCAGTGCATGGATTTCTCCTCGCTCTACCTGCAGATTTACATTGTCCAAAGCCTTAACTCCCGGGAACTCTTTTAAAATATTCTTCATTTCGAGAATATAATCTGCCAAATTAAAAGCCTCCTTATTCTTCGCATGGTCTCATATATACATAATATGGGCGAGAGTTTCCCCGCCCATATTGATTATTCATGGCAAGTGAATTAGCTTGCCAATTCATCCTGTTTATACGAGGTAGCGAATATTATCTTACTTCGACTGCCATGATTACAGGATAAACTTATCTGTCAAAACTATTCCGGTTATACCGACTAACCGTTTTATTCTGCTGCAGCTAAGTATCCGTCATCACCGACTTTATAATATCCTGTATCTACCAATTTTTCTTTGTAGTTATCTTTTGTTACTACATCAGGTACTAACAGGTAAGAAGGTATAATACCGGTACCATTATCATAAGAAGTTGTATCATATGCACATTCACAATCAAATTTATCAGTTAAGGATGCACTTGGTGTATTGCCGGTAAGAATTTCCTGAGCAAGAGCTACCGTTACAACTGCTTCATTTGCCACAGCCTTATAAACTGTCATTGACTGTTTACCATCAAGTAAATTCTTTAAGTTTGCAACATCACCATCCTGACCGGTGATAATCGGTGTATTGCTTCCTGCATAATCTGATTCAACTGCCTGGGTTACACCAAGTGCGGTTGAGTCATTCGAGCATAGGCAAACATCAAGCTGTGTACCATCTGCATAAAAGGAAGCCAGGATATTCTGCATACGATCAAGTGCTGTAGCTGTATCCCAGGCAGCTGTTGCAACTTCCTCAAATTTGATTTGTCCGGAAGGAACCTTAAGAGTACCTTTATCAATAAACGGCTGTAACACATCCATAGCTCCGTTATAGAAGAAGCCGGCATTATTGTCTGCAGGATCACCTGCGGTAATTTCAAGATTGTATGTTTTATCCCCTGCATTATTAAGATCCAACGTATCTACTATGTACTGACCTTGTAATTTTCCTACTGTATAATTATCAAATGAAACATAGTAAGAGGTGGCTTCCGTATTCATAATCAGACGGTCATAAGCTATTACCGGAATTCCCTGATCCTTTGCATCCTTTAATACTGTTGATAAAGATTCTCCGTCAATGGCTGAGATTACTAACAGATTTACTTTATCAGCGATTAAGTTCTGAATATCATTAACCTGCTGGTCGGCGTCATTGTCTGAATAGGAAAGTTCTGCTTCATATCCCAGGGCTTTAAACTGATCCTGCAGATAGGAACCATCTCTGTTCCAACGCTCCAATGATTTTGTCGGCATGGAAATACCAACCTTAACTGCTGAGCCGTCACCTGTTGTCGTAGTTTTATCTTTGTCGGAACTACATCCAACGAAAGATAGAACCATTGCTAATGTTAATAAAATTCCCAAAAACTTTTTTTTCATAAAATACCCTCCCTGAATATATGATTAATTACTACACTTAGAATATAACATAGATAAACTAGTACAAACTTGCGATATACTGTATATTTTTGACATACTAATGTAATATCATATTTGCCGATAACAAAAAAATGCTAACTGTAAGGCAATAATCTCCTTACCGCTAGCATTTTTTCGACTGCCGCCACAGAATCAGGAACAACAACAAAACCGAAATGACCGGTTCTCCTAATGAACGTTTAAGTATACCTCCTCTTTCTTATGGAATCCGCCGTCGATAATAAAGTAATCTATATTGTCCTTATTTACGGCAATCGGTTCCAGCTTGACATACGGAATCTCATGGCTTCCGTCATTTATAGTGGCCGATACCTCAATCTTTTCACCCTTTGCCAGCTTCACCGCATATTCCGCCGCAGCCTTTGCCAGCTTTGCAACCGGCTTATATACGGTCATGGTCTGGGTACCCTCCACAATTCTCTGACAGGCAGCCAGGTCGGCATCCTGTCCCGTAACAACCACCTTTCCGGCAAGCCGGCTCTCCGACAGTGCCTGGACCGCCTGTGTTGCAAGGTTATCGTTTCCGCACATAACACCTCCGATATCAGTTGTAATCTTAAGCCCGTCATTCACGGCCTGAAAGGCTTCCTCCGCCAGCCATGCCTTGGCATAAACCGAATGAATTACATTTAAATTGTTCTTTTCCATTACTTCATTAAAGCCCTTCTCCACCTGTCCGACATTATTGTCGGTAGTCGGACCGAATATCGTGATGATATTGCCGCCTTCCGGCACCTTCTCTGCCAGCGTCTCCGCCATTAACCGTCCGACCTCCTCGTTATCAAACGATATGTATAAATCGGCGTTGGATTTCATTAACATTCGGTCATAAGCCACTACCTTAATACCGGCATCCCTGGCTTTTCCGATTACATTTTTACAGGCTTCGGAATCTACGGCAATAATTACGATAACATCCATCTCTTTATCAATAAAGTACTCTATCTGGGATATCTGCTCCTTAACATCCCCATTCGCATTCTGTACATTCACTTCGGCACCCAGATCCTGTGCGGTAGTCACAAAGACATCCCTGTCTCTCTGCCATCTTTCTATGACAAAGGAATCAAAGGATAATCCGATCTGAATTTTATCTTCCTTTATATCGGTTTCCCCAACCTTTTCATCTTTCCTGGCACAACCGGCAAACAGTAAAAGTAAAGCCGCAAGAACAGCTGTCAGACAGCTCTTTTTCATCGCTCTATCTCCTCTCTATTTTATCTATCCCTAGTACTCTGTAACCCTTAATTATGTCTGTGATTGTTGTAATGCCTATTAATCAGGTATTTCGCAAATGGCCGCCTAATAGCTCCCGTCCCGATACTCGGTAGGTGTCACCCCTACCAGTTTCTTAAATATTCTGCTGAAATAATTCGGGTCGCTGTAGCCTGTATCCGAGCAGATATTCTTAATACTTAACTCCCTGTTAAGCAACAGCTTCTTGGCATGTTCAATCCGAATATTGGTCAGATACTCTATAAAATTCACACCGGTTTCTTCCTTAAACAGCTTACTGAAATAATAGGGACTGATATCAACCGACCTGGATACGTCATCCAGGGAGATATCCTTCCTGTAATTTGCTTCAATAAAATCTTTCGCCTTTGCAATGACACCGCCGGTCTGATGCTCCTTCTTCGCCCTGATATTCCCGCAGGCTTCCGTTATCTTTCCGATAAACCAGCTGCGAAGCCTTGCATAATCCTTTATCTCAATGACGGTAGGAAGATAATCCTTCCGGTATTGAAAATAGTAAGTCATCCCCCCGCTTAGGAACGCCTTTTGCTCCGCATACAGGATAAATTCCAGTACCTTCAGCTTGATATCCATCTCGCAATCCGGGTAGTTGTCCACCATCCAGTCAAAGAAAAGATCCGCTTCCATCCTTGCCCCTTCCAGGCTTCCCTGCTCTATCATCTCGAACAGGGCTTTCTCTATCTGGATCGGATAATCCTCCGCATATGCACAGCCTATGCTCAGATCCTTTACATGTGCCACTCTTCCCGTACTGTTGCGGATTGCGCTGATTGCCTCTTTATAGGAATCATCAAGGGAATCCAACGGTGTGACGGAACCGATTCCCACCTTGAACTGGATATCCACTTTTTTCGTAAGCTCGCGGATGAGCCTTCTGGATTTCTCGATCAGCTCCGTACGGTCATCATATTCCAGCTGTGCCTGCCTGCTTGGAACGAATATGACAAGCCTGTTCACCATGACCGGGCCGATCACACACTTGAACTCTTCCTTGATATTTTCCCTGATGACTCCATAGAAATCCTGGGCTTTCACGCTGACACCCACCGGATTGGTAAGGTTCCCCTCAATCAGGGAATCCCCGAATTCCAGTACCATGATCATTCCATATTCCTCCTCGATACTAAGCAGGTTCTTAAAATTATCCGCCGTTCTGGAAAAATCATCCTCGGAAAGAATCGAATAGATAAAATCACTTTCTATGATCGGAATAACGATTTCAAGCTTCTCCCTTATCATGAGGTCATTGCTCCTCTTGCGCCGCTCCCGATCGATACTGTCCATTGCCTTCTGAATCACATCTACGACTACCTTATGATTAACGGGCTTTGTCAGATACTCCATAACACCCAGATTAATGGCTTCCTTCGCATAATTGAACTTATCATATGCCGTCATCACAATGAAGATGACCGAACTGTTGAATCTGCGTATCTCTTTCATTGCTTCAATTCCGTTAATACCGGGCATCTGAATATCCATAAAAGCAATATCCGGTTTAAAGTTTTCCGCAAGCTCGATTACACTTCTGCCGGTCGCGGCCGTTTCCACACTGCATTTCCCTTCGAAATTTTTCTCTATGATAAATCTCAGGGAATCAATTACGATCCCTTCGTCATCAGCTAACATAATCTTGTACATTCCGCTTCTCCATTCTATTAAATACTGCCGTTATCTATTTCATCCTCTTCCGCCGTGTTATTTTGCACCAGTTGAAAATTCCTGGGTATTCGGATGATAACTTCCGTGCCCTTATTACGGCCTTCGCTTTTGATTTCAAACACCTCTTTCCTGTCATAGTAAAGCCGCAGCCTGTTTATTACATTATCCAGACCGATTCCGTTAGAATCCTTAGATACGGCATTTCTATCGGCAGCGCCGCCGGCATCAGACCCATCCGCATTTCTTTTATGTTTCTGTTTCATAATACGTTCAATGGTGCTTTGTTCCATTCCTGCCCCGTTATCCTTGATTTTGATATAGATATTATCCTTATCACCGTATACGGAAAGGAAAATATAACCATCGTAATCTATTCCGCGTATCCCATAATTCACGGCATTTTCTACAACAGGCTGCAGGATCATACTCGGCACCCTCACGTCGATCAGGCTTTCATCGATATCCTTAACGAAATGGATACTGCCCGAAAAACGGACATTCAGGATATAAAGATAGCTGTCAACCAGCTTTATCTCGTCCCGGAGATTGGAATCCTGGTCAAAGCTCTTCATGTTTGACCGAAAGAAATCCGCCATATTTTCAATGAATCCGCAGGTTTTATCCGCCCCCTCCATCATCGCCAGCTGAGCCCCCGCATTTAATGTGTTAAACAGAAAATGCGGATTAATCTGAGCCTGCAGGTTCTTTAACTGGGCATCCTTTAAATGGCTGGTCATCATCAGTTCCTTTTCCTTCATCCTGCTTTCTAGCTCAATGCTTTCCTTTGTTGCCTTAATATACTGGTGTATGCTTACTATCATCGTATTAAAGGCTTTCGTTACGATACCTATCTCATCGGAGGATTCCACATTCACCAGGTCTACTTCCATATTACCGGCCGCTACCTGATTCGCCGCCCTTGTCAGCTTTAGCAATGGGTCCGTGATATTTCTTGTCAATACAATAATGAGGATCACATTAAACAGGGTTATGACCAACAGCACCGCTGTTGAGATTCCTTCCAGATATCTGAGGGATACCAGCAATACTTCATAATTATTTGAGTTGCGTTTAAACTGCTCGTTATTCAGGCTGTTGATGCAGGTGCTGATGTAGTGATACATCGTGGTGGCATCCTCATAGTCCGCATTATATTTTTCAATGTTTCTGCCGCGCTTCGCTCTCACGGCATCCTCAACCTTTTCCAGATAGGTCAGTGACATGTTCTTAATATTTTTCTGCAGCAGAAGCATCTCATCATCCGTAGCCTCCCCGTTCAATTTATCGATCAAATCATGGTAGTGCTGTTCACTGCGAAAATAGTTTTCCAGGGAATCGGTGCTTTTTACATTCAGATATTCCTGCACATAGTCCTGCACATCCGTTAAGGAATCCAGAAGCTCATTCAGTCCGACATTACTTATGTAAACCTCGTCGATAGTACTGATCGAACTGTTAATGTTAAAATACATATAAACATTTACCAGCAATACGATAGCTGACGTAATTACAAATACAAGTATGAGCCTCAACCGGATGGACCCGTTTTTTACCGTAGATTTCATAATTTGCCTCCACGATGCCGCCTTGCGGCATCACAATGACCTGCATGCCCCGTATGCGCAGATTTATTCCTGATCGGCTGCCGTGCCCTGGTTTCTGGCATCTATATATTCATCGACATTGTTCTTGGAAATAATACTGGTGTCTACCGAATAGAAATCGCTCACATGCTTCGTTTTCCTGAATTCCGTTAATGCCTCGACACAATAGGCCCCCATCTGTCGTGCATCAACGACCAGGGTGGAATGGATATTGTCCATCTTTATCGCATTCAGTATCAGATCGGAATCATAGTACCCGATAATATCAATCAGTCCTACTTTATTGTAATCAACGATAGCCTGATAAGCGCTTAAGGTATCGTCTGCCGTCATACATACCAGTACATCCGTCGGATTTACCGTATCCATCAGGATATTTCTGATTACTTCTTCCGAGCTGAAGGTGTTCTCGGTATTAATCGTTGCGGTGCTTACCTCCGCATCTAACTGGTTCACTGCCTCGCAGATACCGGTGTATATGATATTTTGACTGGTATCCCTGCTGTCGCTGTTCAGCAGTACGGTTACCTTCTTCCTTCCGTCCTTTACCATCTCGGCTACCTGCTTGCCGTAAGCCTGCCCCTGATCATAGCTGCTGACACCGACAAAGCTCTTGCGGCTGCTCTGGGGTTCATCCTTAAGGACGGTTATGACAGGGATACCCGCATCGTCCGCTTCGTTAATTAACCGTTTTATCTCCGCGTCCCCATTCGGTTCTATGATAATTCCGTCAACCCTTGATGCGATTGCAATTTTAAGCAGATCGGAAAGAGCGTAATTAACGGACAGATTACTTTCCAGCCTCTCAATATATGCATTCTGTTTCCTGCCCTCATCCTGCGCCCCTTGGCAGACCGCATCCCAAAACAGGTCATCGGCCCCCTCCGCAATCATTACGTAGTGAAACTTAAAGGTATCGTGCACTGCCGCATTACGGTTCCCGATTTCGGATATCCGGTGCTTATAAAAGGACATACCGATCATAATGATAATAAAAGCAACCGCGATACTGCTGATAACCGCATAGGTTACAATCCTCTTTTTTCTTAATTCCGTTCCGTGTTCTCTTTTTTTAAACAGCATAAACGATACCTCTGTCCTATTTTCCGATAATTGTATAATATGTATTATAGCATATCTTTCATTGACATTCCACCTCCACCTTAAATACTCTGTCCGTCATCATTTGTTGCCGGTTAAACTAATTATGTTCAAATTCCGGAGATTTTTTTATAAATAATATAAAAAGCACTTGACAATTGAATGTCCACTCAACTATAATACAGTTAACAGTTGAACGCGCATTCAATTATTGTTTTTAGTTTGGAAGCTTTGAAAAATAAGTAAGGAAAGGGAAATTGCAGAGGCCGCATTCATTCAGCTTGGAATCAGGCGGCACCGCACTTGCAGGTAATTGCCGACTGCGGTGCGAAATGCAATAGGTATAGGAATGGTTAAGAACGATGTTAGCTGTGACTGTGAAGTAATTCACGCGGATCTGGTGGAAAGTGTCAGGAAGAAGATGCCTGAGGAAGATATCCTTTATGACCTGTCTGATTTCTTCAAGGTTTTAGGTGACAGTACCCGTATTAAGATCCTGTGGGCACTCGATCAAAACGAGCTGTGCGTCTGTGACCTGGCCGCATTGCTGAATATGACGAAGTCTGCGATATCCCATCAGCTAAGCTCCTTAAGGCAGGCTAACCTTGTCAAATACAGAAAGGAAGGCAAGGTTGTATTCTACTCCCTGGCCGATGACCACGTAAAGCAAATTTACGAAAAAGGATTAGAGCATGTCACAGAGGAAGACAAGGAATAATAATTAAATCCCTTAGCGGAAAATTAAAGAAAGTTCAGGAAAGAAAGGAATCGTGAAAATATGAAAAAAACATTCAGACTTGAAGGACTCGACTGCGCAAACTGCGCAGCAAAAATGGAAAAGGCAATCAATGAGTTAGATGGTGTAAAAAATGCCACCGTTAACTTTATGAGTACAAAAATGGTGATTGAAGCGGAAGAGGATAAGATGGAGGCAGTTATCGGCTCTGCCGAAAAGATTATTAAGAAAATCGAGCCGGATGTCGTATTAAAAAAAGCCTGAAGCTTTTCCCGGTCTCAGGATTTGCTGCCGGAATTAAAGCGGTCTTGTGATTCGGAGAAGAAAAATAACTGGAAAGGTAATCTTATTATATGAAAAAAGACATTTGGCGAATTATTACCGGGTTTATTATTTATATAGCCGCGATCCTGACCGAATCAAGGCTGGAATGGCTTTCCGTGTCCCTGTTTATTGTGAGTTTCATTATCACAGGCGGTGATGTCATATTAAGAGCCGGAAGGAATATCCTGCGCGGACAGGTCTTTGACGAAAACCTTCTGATGAGTATAGCAACTATCGGTGCCTTTTGTATCGGAGAATTCCCGGAAGGGGTCGCTGTTATGCTCTTCTATCAGGTAGGTGAATTGTTTCAAAGATATGCGGTCTCCCAGTCAAGAAAATCTATTGCGGGTCTGATGGATATACGCCCGGACTATGCCAATGTAAAAAAGGGTGATGAAATTGTCCGGACCGATCCCGAGGAAGTAAAGATCGGAGACATTATCATCATTAAACCCGGGGAAAGAGTCCCCCTTGACGGCAAGGTAATCGACGGAAGTTCCATGCTGGATACCTCTGCTTTAACCGGTGAATCGGTACCCAGAGGAATCGAGGCCGGAAGCGACCTGTTAAGCGGCTGTATCAATATAAACGGTGTCATTTCGGCAGAAGTCACAAAGGAATTCGGGGAATCCACGGTAAGTAAGATTCTTGACCTTGTCGAAAATGCAAGCAGTAAGAAATCCCGTTCCGAACAGTTCATTACAAGATTTGCAAGATATTATACACCGATTGTGGTCGTTTTGGCCGTAATCCTTGCCGTCGTACCGCCATTGCTTATTGAGGGCGCCGCCTTCGGCGATTGGCTGTACCGGGCTTTATCCTTCCTCGTAGTCTCCTGCCCGTGCGCTCTCGTCATATCCATACCGTTAAGCTTCTTTGGCGGACTTGGAGGAGCCTCGAGAAAAGGAATACTTATCAAGGGGAGCAACTACCTGGAAGCGCTTGCAAAAACAGAGATTGTCGCATTTGATAAGACAGGCACTCTGACAAAAGGTGTTTTCAACGTGCAGGAGATCTATCCCGAAGATATCTCGAAGGAAGAACTTCTGGAACTTACCGCATATGCGGAAAGCTATTCCAGCCACCCCATCTCCTCATCCCTTTTAAGGGCATACGGCAAAGATATCGACCAGGCGCGTGTCTCCGATGTTGAAGAGATATCCGGCCACGGTGTTTCCGCAATTGTCGACGGTAAAAAGATAATGGCCGGAAACAGCAAGTATATGGAAAAGATGAATATTCCCTGGAAGGAAGGGGACTTTGCAGGAACGGTGGTACATGTTGCAATAGACGGCCGGTATGCCGGCTGCATTATCATTGCCGATGAGATAAAAGCCGATTCCAGGCAGGCAATTGATGCACTGAGAGCTGCCGGAATAAAACAGACCGTTATGCTGACCGGTGACTCGCAAAATGCCGGATTGAAAGCAGCCGGCACATTAGGCCTTGACGCCGTATATGCGGAGTTATTGCCTGTTGATAAGGTCGATAAGATAGAAGAGCTGTTATCACAGAAATCTGCGGAGGGCAAGCTTGCCTTCGTTGGAGACGGAATCAATGACGCGCCCGTTTTAGCCCGTGCAGATATCGGCATAGCTATGGGCGGATTGGGCTCCGACGCAGCTATTGAGGCCGCGGACATTGTCATTATGACGGATGAGCCCTCCAAAATATCCTCCGCAATGAAAATCTCCAAGAAAACCTTAAGGATAGCCTACCAGAATATAGTGCTTGCCATTGGTATAAAGGTACTTGTCCTGCTGCTGACCGCAATCGGACTTTCCACCATGTGGGCTGCGGTATTTGCAGATGTCGGTGTGACAGTCATTGCCATATTGAATTCCTTCCGCGCATTAAATGTAAAGGGCATTTAATCGCCGTAATGTCCTGGAAGCGGTTACCGGTAGGGATAGAGTCTGCCCCATGCTGTAAGAAAAGCATGGGGCAGACTCTATCCCTACCGGCAACCTGTTTTCTATCAAATGTTATAATAGGCGGTACTATTCCGTAAAGATTACATCACTGGGATCTGTTTCCGGACTGAAATGATCTTTTAACTCCGCATCATAAGCTTCTTGAAAGAACCCATCCTTAGTTAAAGTCTTGATCTCATTATTCAGCCATTCAAGCAAATCCTTATCATCCTTATTCACAGCCGGTGCAATGGTGTCCTGACTCCCGATATTTCCGTCGACAATCTTATATCCTTCGTTTTCAAACGCCCAGGCAAACAGTAATGTATTATCATGTGCCAAAGCATCGCCTCTTCCATCCGTTAATGCCTGGAATGTCTCCGTATTCTCCTCATAGGAAACAAGCTTGACATCCGGATAATTCTCGGTAAAATAAAGCTCGGCAGTGGTCCCCTTGTTAACAATCAAGGTTTTCCCTTTTAACTCCTCAACGGAAGTAATCGGACTTCCTTCCGGGGCAACCACACCAAGTGCAACCTTCATATAAGGCTCCGCAAAGTCTACCTGCTCCTTCCTCTCATCGGTGACCGTAAAGTTTGCCAGGATAATGTCAACCTTTTTGGATTTCAGGTATTCCACACGGTTTGCCGCTTCTAACGTAACAAATTCCGCCTTTGATTCGTCGCCAAGTAAATCCTTTGCAATCCGGCGTCCGAGATAGACGTCGTAACCTACATTGCTCCCGTCCTCGGCAATATAACCGAACGGCGGTTTATCTCCGAATACCCCGATTACCACCTTGCCGGCAGCTCTAATCTGATCAACCTTACCGGATGTACCTGTACCGGCAGCCGTGTCATCCTTCTTTGAGCAACCGGCAAAACCTGCCGCTATTACCGATAAGACTAATAATATCACATAAATCTTCTTAAATTTTTTCATACTGATCTCTCCTTTTTAATAATTTTATTAATAGGCATTTGCGAAACTCTTAATTGTGTCTGTGATTGTTCCAATGTGTGTTTCATCTGTCGTTACTGTTTGCTGAAATTATTTGAACGTCACATACAAATGCACTTATTGTATGTGTAAGTCAAATA
>JAEWSD010000205.1 GCA_023398615.1 Bacillota bacterium | reverse complement strand
AGGATTTTATATCGGTAAGTAATCTTACAAAGAATTACGGCAGCTTTTGTGCGGTTGACAGCCTGAGCTTTACGGTAAACGAAGGTGAGATATTCGGCTTTTTGGGACCGAACGGAGCGGGAAAGTCTACCACATTAAGCATTATCACCACATTAAATGACTTTGATAAGGGTAAGGTAAGCGTGAATGGCTTTGATATCATTAATAACCGTGCGGATGCGAAGAAAATGATGGGAATGGTTCCGCAGGACATAGCTCTTTATAATCATCTCAGTGCACTGGAGAATGTCAGATTCTTTGCTTCCCTTTACGGATTAAGGGGTGAAAAGCTCTTAAAAGCCGCCAAAGAGGCTCTGGACTTTGTCGGACTCAGTGACCGCCACAGGATGAAGCCAAAGCAAATGTCCGGCGGGATGCTAAGACGCTTAAACATTGCCTGTGGTATAGCTCATAATCCGAAACTGATCGTTATGGATGAACCGACGGTAGGGGTTGATGCCCAATCGAGAGAGCATATATTAAACTCAATACGTACTTTAAGGGAAAGAGGCGCCACTGTAATTTACACCTCTCATTATATGCAGGAGGTGGAAGAAATCTGTGACCGTATTGCGATTATAGACCGCGGCAGACTGGTGGCGATCGGTACGAAGGAAGAACTGGTATCGATGGTAACGGACCTCCAATCCTTCTATATTACTACCAGATTTCCTTCCGGCTTTGAAAAGGAAACATTTCAGAAACAGATTATTTATCTGCCCGGGGTTAAGAATATGTCTATTGAGGAACAGACAATTCGTGTGGATATACAGGCAGGCAGGAACAGTGTTACGAAGATATTGGAAGAAATAATTGCGAAAAACCTGCCCGTACTTAATATCACCGGAGAGGTTCCCAATCTGGATACCACCTTTCTGTCATTGACCGGGCATGAATTACGCTAAATAAGAAAGGAATGCTACTTGCAACAGGTGCGAAAATGATAATACGAAATGAGTTAAAAGCATTTTTCAGGGATAAAACGAATCTGGCCTTTATGATCCTGTTTCCCGCACTGATGATATATTTGCTGGGCAATCTGCTGTCGGACCAGGATTTGGCGGATGCCATAGTCGGAGACCTTCGGATAGCTTATATCAATGAAACGGATTCTCAGATTGAGGCTGAAATGATCGACGGATTTATTAAGGAGATGTCGGAGGAAGAGAATATCTCCTTTACAGAGGCAAAGGACGCGGAGGCGGCAAAGAAACAGGTAGCAGGCAATGAATTCGAAGCACTTGTGGTATTCCGGCCGGATGAGCTCTTGCTGTATGAAGGACGGGATACAATAAAGAACAGGACCATATCGGCAATTCTTACGGGATATTCCTACATGGGGAAAGCAGTTAAGGTTATCGCGGAGACAGCTCCGGATCAGCTTCCGAAGGATAATCAGGAAGCCGGCGGTTTTGTTGAGGAGAAGGAGCTTAATGCCAACCGTTCCATGCTGGATTACTACGGAGTAACTATGGTGGTACTTATGATATTCATGGGGACTATCATCGGAGCAAACACCTTCAATGAAGAGAGACGGCTAAAGACCATGAACCGGCTGCTCATATCACCGTTAAGCAGGACAAGTGTTTTTCTTCAGAAGGCTGTCGGGCAGATTCCTTCCGCGGTTACGGAGATAGCCGTAATTATGTCGGTCGGCGTACTGTTCTTTAAGGTGCATTATGCGGCCGCTTTGCATGATAATATCCTGTTGATCGTACTGTTTTTATGCAGCGGCCTTACGATGCTGTCGGTAGGAATCGTCCTGGGCATGTTTATTAAGGGGAACCCTTCAATCTATATTATGATACCGCTTTGGCTTATGATGTTTTTCAGCGGAACCGCCTCAAAGGAAATCTATATCAAAGGTATCTCGGATAAGCTGCCGGTGTATAAAATACAGGAAGCAGCTTTTGATATAACTGTCTTTGGAAGGAGCGGGAAGGCTGTGTCGGTCATGCTCGCGGAGGCTGCAATTCTAGTTGTAATGTTAGCGGTTGGTATAATCAGGTCGAACAGGATGAAGGAAGTAAGAATGTGAAGAAAGTAGCTTGGGATATGCGGAAAACCGCGCAGGAAAAGAGGTTAGTTGAAAATGAAAAATATAATTCTGTTCTTCCGGAGTAATATTAAGAGAAGCATGATAATACTTATCATAGCGCTTATCATATCGTTTCTGCCTTGCTTTATCTATGTTGCTATGGGCAGTAATTTTGGGGATGAGGAAACAGATAACGTTAAAGTCGGACTCCTGGATTATGACAGGAGCAGTATTTCCATTGATTTTAAACGTTATCTTAATGAAGAACTGCATATTGATACCATCGGGGACGAAACCTATGACAGTCTCACCTATGATTTAATTAACAGAAAAATATCCGCTGTCATAGAGATCCCCGGGGGGTTGGAACAAAAGGGTGTGATTAACGGACAGCTCCCCGCAGTCATCACTACTACTTTAGATGACTATTATAATGCCGCTTTTATCAAAGCCTATATCAATACCTATTTCAGCAGTGTTAATCTGCTTGTAAAAGCTTCAGGCGGGGACAAAACAGCGTTTCAGGAAGCCTTCGGCAGCTTTCGGGCGAAAGACCGGGTGGTAAGGCAGGAAGCCGCCTATATACCAGACAAAGAGAAAAATGCGGCTCAAATGGGCCTAAGGCAGGCAATCGGGTTCTTTACGATGATGATGGTTCTAATATGTTTTTGTACCGCTCATGTCGTGATGGAAGACCGTCAGTCAGGGGTCTTCAACCGGATTCAGGCATCACCGGTTAAGTCGGGGCAATACATAACAGGCACCGGACTTTTTGCAATCTTCTCCGGCCTTATCGGAGTCGCCGTATTTGGCAGCTTCCTGATCATCAGGGATGATCCGATTGGTGTGTCAATCGGCTATTTGTTGCCGGTAATGTCACTTTTCGTTCTGCTTATGGTCGGAATTGCTTTAATTGCGGCCTTATTCAGCAAATCAACCAATGCCATGACAACGATAATAGTAATTCTCGGTACGATTGGGCCAGTCTTGGGCGGAGCCTATTTCCCGGTCGATAACATAACGGGATCCCTGAAGAGCTTATCCAGGATTACACCGCATTATTGGCTTATGCAAGGGGTAAAAGACCTGCAGCTGAATCCGGATGCCGATGTCAGGGCCAACGTCATAATTCTTTCTCTTTTTGTGGTACTGAGCTTTTTGATGGCCTCTATAAAATTCGTACAGAAAGGCAGCAGCAGAGTATAAATAGGAAAAAGGGGATATAAATATGTTAGACCGGTCATTCATGTATATCATTTATAAAACCGTGGGAACTGCTGTTTCTATCCTGTTTTTGGGGAAGGCCGGAGCCGGGACGGAGTATCTGCTCATCCTGGCGCTGGTTTTTTCCTGCATTCTTGCTTTGGACTGTCTGATTAACAGAATTCTGACGAAACAAACACTGCTGCAATCCGCCATACATGTGCTGCTTTTGCTGCTTGCGTTCCTGATTGATACGGATCGTTTGTTCCCTCTTTTTGCGGCCGAGACGGCTGAAATAATAGATAATGAAACGGAAGGAGCCAATTTTTATTATGTCTTATCCGTTGTGTTGTTACTTGCCGCATTTATAATGAACCCGCCGGGAGATATCCTTCTGTTCACAGTTCTGCTCATTGTCCTGCTTCTCTATGCCAGATCGGTCCGAAGTCGTGCGGAAAGTGAAAGCAGGATAATATTTGACCAAAAAGAAGAGCTGATGAAGCTGAACCATAGGCTTGCGGATAACCGGAGGTTTGTTAATTCTCTTAAATATACTGCCGCATTGGAGGAACGAAACCGTCTGGCGGCGAGACTCCATGATAAGATCGGACATGGAATATCCGGTAGTATTATACTTTTGGAGGCTTCCAGACTGATGCAGGACCGGAATACGGAAAAGGCAAAAGAGGGGCTGGACCAGGCAATTCATAATCTGAGGAAGGGAGTTGACGATATCAGGGAAGCCTTACGGGAGGAGAGGCCTGTTCGAAGTGAACTCGGACTCAGTGAACTGCAAAGCGCACTGGAGCAATTCCAGGCGACTCATACTATTAAAACAGAACTTACCCGGAACGGAAATACCGATGTGATAGGCATTGAAATCTGGAAGTGCATTTTTGACAATCTGGAAGAATCACTGACTAACCTGTTAAAGCATTCCAATGCGACGGAATTTAAGCTGAGCATCCGGATACACAATAAAGTGATAAAAACGGAATACCAGGATAACGGTAAATCCGCAGAGGAATTTTCAAAGGGTCTGGGACTTGAAGCGATAGAGGAACGGACCATCAAGTGCGGGGGCAGGTGCTTCTTTGAAAAAACGGAAAAAGGCTTCTGTATAACGAATATATTTACCTATTGAAATTTTGTATTATCTACATTTATTGCAGGGAGGGCTGATACGGTAATGATACGGGTTATTCTGGCAGATGATGACATGATTATACGGGAAGGGCTTAAGATGATATTAGAGACGCAGGAAGATATCGAGGTGGCAGGCTGTGCCGAAAACGGCCTGCGGGCAGTGGAGCTTTGCAGGCAATTAAAACCGGATGTAGCGTTGCTTGATATCCGCATGCCGGTTATGGACGGCATACAGGCGGCACAGCTTCTGTTAAAGGAAGAATTGGCAGTGCCGCTTCTGCTTACCACCTTTGATGAAAAGGATCTGGTTTTTCGCTCATTAAAGTGCGGCGTCAGCGGATATATCCTGAAGAACAGCCCGGCGGAAAGAATTCTGTCGGCAATACGGGCGGTATATGCGGGCGGAACGGTATTCCAGAAGGATATTATGGAGTATATAGCCGGCCAGGTTAAAACCGGAAGTACAGAGAATATACTTTCCGGCTTAACTGAAAGGGAAGCGGAAGTGACGGCTCTGGTTGCAAAGGGCTGTTCCAACAGGGAGATCGGGGATATCTTGTTCATATCGGACGGAACGGTGCGCAACCATATCAGTTCTATTCTCGAAAAAACCGGACTGGAGCACAGAACACAGATTGCGATTGCATATCTGGAGGGCAATGTATAGCATTAAGCGTCAATCTTCATAAGGGAACCTCAACGGTAAAGGTAGAACCGCCGGAAGGAGTGTCTCTTAAAGTAATCTTACCGCCCTGAAGCTCCATAAGTTCCTTTGCGACACTGAGACCCAGACCGAAATGTGAATTGTCGTTGCGGGATTTGTCTGCTCTGTAAAACCGGTCGAATATGTATTTTTTCTGTTCGTTTGTAATTCCGATTCCATGATCTTCCACCTCAATAAAGAAAGCGGTCTTCTTTATATAAGGTCGGATTACAATCCGGCTTTTGGGCGGGGAATAACTGACCGCATTGTCGATCAGTATTCCAAGAGTCTGTGTCAGGCGGTCCTTGTCCGCATATATTTCAGGCAGGGGCTTCTCGGTAAAATCCAATGAAAGGGTATGATCGTTTGCCGTGCAGTAAGAGGACAGGGACTCATAAAGCTCGATCAGATAGGTATCTGTATCTATTCGCATTTTTTGGATGGACCATGTCTTTGCATCGGAGGATGCAAGGATTAGCATATCATGTATCAAGCCGGACATGCGGGTGCATTCCTGGGTTATTATCTGCACGAAATGCTTCCTGTCCGTTCCGTCAATCAACAAAGCGGAAGCATTTGTCTGGATCACGGCCAGCGGGGAGCGCAGATCATGGGAGGCAGAGGCTATAAATTCAACCTGTTTCTTTTGATTCTCCTCTACCGGTCTTAATGCCCTGTCTACAAAGAAACAGCTTACCAGGAATAATGCGAAGATTCCCAGGAGATCTATGAAGAAAAAAAGCAAAATCTGCTTAAGTATCATCAGGAATTCCTCCGGCCGCACCTGTATCAGTGTCAGGCTTATATAGCTGTCACGGACCGAGATAAGGCTGACAGACGCATAAACAGGCATATGATTGAACGAGAAGTCCAATACGGAGCTGTTTATTTTACCGGAGGAAGAAGGTTTTATTCCGGTATTGATTCCTTCCTTTAAAACGGCGGCCTTCACCTCATTAATTACGGAATCCCTTGAGGAAAAGGGATAGGAGTAACCGTTATACAGAAAAGGAGTCCCGTTATCTTCGATATGTATGATCAGGTTGCTGTTGGCTTCCAGGTTGGCAAGCCAGCTGTCTCTGATAATTTGCTCGTTTTCTAGATTGTATAGAATGCTGTTCCTGATATTCAGAAAACCTTCATAACGGTTTTCCTTAAACTGGGACAGATTAAGCCTGCATACTCCGATCATTACCGCGCTGAGGATCAGGCCGGTAATTACGGTATTAAGCAGGATCAAACGAATCTTTAGTTTATGCAGCATAAGGAATACCTCCGGTGTTATTCTAAACGGTAACCCACTTTATGGACCGTAATAATCCTTACACTGCTTATTACGGAGTTCAAACGTCTTCTTAAGAAATGGATATAATTATCCAGGTTTCCCTCCTCGATAAAGTTATCCGGTCCCCATACATGGGACAGAATAAGCTCCCTTTGCAGCACCTGGTTTGGATTGCGCATGAAATATTCCAGCAGCTCGGTTTCACGCTTTGACAGGGAACAGGAACGATTCCCTGTCTTAATGAGCTGCTTTTTGATATCCAGTTCCATATCGGAGTAAGTGAGAAGCTCGGTCTGCTCGATTCTTTGCGGACGTCTTGCAAGTGCCCGGATTCTTGCCATCAGTTCTTCCATTGCAAACGGTTTTACAAGGTAATCGTCTGCGCCGGAATCCAAACCGTCAATACGGTCGTGCAAACCATCCATTGCAGTTACCATGATAACGGGAATATTTATTTTTTTCTGCCGGATTTTTCTAAGTATGGTCAAACCGTCTGTGATAGGAAGCATGCGGTCTAAAATAATGATATCGTAAGACTGCATGGAAGCATAGTAAAGGGCATCCTCACCGGTATGGCATACGTCTGTCGAATAACCCTCATTCTGAAGCTGGAAACACATGGCGTTACACAGGTCTTTGTTATCTTCAACTACCAGTATTCTCATAACAGTTCTCCTTGCAAATGAAGAATTACTTACATTTATGTTACTTGTATTTTACCATAATCAACCGGAAAAGTCCTTTAAAGAATCTTTAAAGTTTTTTTAGAGATTTTTCTGCTATAGTAGTTAGAGAGGGGCATTTACATATAAGACTTACAAAGTTTTATGGTACGTGAGCAAGATAACCGGCTTTACGGCGGAAAGGGGAAGCGTTATGAAATGGAGGATGATTACAGCAGGAATACTGGCTACGGTATTCGCTGCTGTAATGGTATCCGGTTGTGGGAAACAAGCGGATACGATGGGTGCTGATGCGATAAAGGCAGATCGGGACAAGGTAGCAATGGGGCGTTATGTAGAGGAGGATATACCGTTGCCGGAGGCGCTGACGGGAGTAGAAAAAGAAAGAGCCTATCAAATGACAAGAAACCAGGAGGGAAAGATCGAATTATCCTGCAGACTGGTAGGCGCTCCAATCGGTGAAAATGCGGTTACCTATACTCTTAACGAAGATAACACCTGGGAAAGGCAGCTGCCTGAATGGCTTAATAAAAAGGACAGGCCAATATGGAGGGCAGCCTTTTTCGCTTATCTTCCGGACGGAACCAGATATGCGCTTTCTGATTTAGGTGATGCGGAGGCTACGGGCTCCAGTCCCCGGGTGATTCAGATTCTAAAAAGCACCGACGGTAAAAATGTGGAAGAAGTAGCAATCGACAGCAGATATACGGAGAATGCATATAGAATCAAAGCATTACCGGATGGCAGCATCATACTGAACGGCTTAACAAGATGTAATGTTTTTAAGGACAATAAATTAACTGCAAAGTTTGAACATGATATTTCGTCCATCAGTTGTGCCGTTTCAGGCGATTTGATCATGCTTCCGAATACAACGGGCAACGGAGTATGCATTTATAATATCAATACCGGCGAAACGGTATCGGAGATCCCGTTCCCCAATAGTCTTAAATATATGGAATCAACGGCGGATGATGAAGGGAATTGGTATATTACATCAGATACGGGGATATATCGTCTGGTAAAGGACGGTAACGTCTGGGAGATGATTGTTGACGGTTCCATGACATCAATGGGCGATCCGACCATAACGGATGCCTGGGATATTATTGCCGGAGAGAAGCAAGATTTTTATGTAATGTATGGGCACAGTATTAAGCATTACGTTTTTAATAAAGATATACCGACTACTCCAAATGAAACGTTATCGGTCATATCCTTAGAGGATAATGATACGATCAGAAAGTCAATCAATACATTTATGGATGATCATCCGGATGTAAAAGTCGATTACACCGTATTAATGGATGAAGAGAGTGATATGGCGGTATCGGAATACATAAAAACTGTAAATACGGAGCTTTTGGCGGGAAAAGGGGCGGATGTTTATCTTATGGACGGCATGCCGATAGACTCCTATATTCAAAAAGGCGTGTTGTCGGATTTAAGTGATATTATTAATCCCTTAATTGAAGACGGGACACTGGCCGGCAATAAAATCGAATGCTATAAGAAAGACGGTAAACTATACTGTGCGCCGTTACGTTTTGCAATATCAATAGCGTACGGTAAAACGGAAGCGGTCCGTTCTGCGGCTTCTATGGAAACACTCGCGGAGTATGCCGGGACGGCGGAACTGCCGGTGTTGTGTGATTACAGATATACTTATGCGAACCTGACCAATACGCTGTTCAGAATGTATCAGGCTTCCAGTAATCTTTACGATGAGGCGGGCGGGTTAAAAAAGGACGAATTATTAAAATTCCTGGAGCAGTTAAAGGTAATCAGTGATCAGACAAAGGCTACGGAGACTCTGGATTATCCCACTCCTTCTATAGGAGATTTTAATAGTGCGGGTGCATATATGCTCTATCGTGACTGGGCAGATTTAGCGTTAATAGAGCTATGCAGTATGAGGGATACCTATGAACCGATGACTGTTATTAATTTGAAGAAAGGCGATTGGACTCCAATAAACCAGGAAGTATTCGTCCCTCACGGTCTGATAGCAATTAACAATGCAACCGCACAAAAAGAGCTTGCAGCAGAGTTCGTAAAATTATGTTATTCGGAGACAATCCAGGATATAGACTTACAGGACGGATTCCCGGTAAACAGCAAATCGATGGATCATTTCGGGACGGAGAAGGATGAAACTACGCAGGGATACCGGGATGAGTATATATATGGCCAGCCAAGTACGGAAATCATGCAATCTGTCATAGATATCGGGAAATCGCTGAATGTCCCGCTTAATGTGGACGGAGTATATCTGGATATCATAATAGCTGAGACAGTACCGTATCTAAAAGGGGAAGCGGGATTGCAGGAAACGGCGGATAAGATTGCAGATAAAACGAAATTGTATTTGTCGGAATGAATCAGTGATAAAGCAGGTGGTTTCTTTGAAGAAAGCGGCGGACCGGAAGATAAAACACAGAAAGAACCAGGCGGGAGTCGCCTTCTTATTTCTGGCACCAAGTTTTCTGGGAGTAATGATATTTGTACTGATTCCCTTTATGGATGCGTTCCGAAGGACATTTTACGAGGCGATGAGCGGGAAATTTGTCGGACTAAAAAACTATGGCATGGTTCTTAACAATGAGGCCTTCCGACTGGCGGCAAGGAATACCGCCAGATTCCTGGGAGTATGCATCCCTCTGTTATTAGTGCTTTCATTGCTGCTTACCCTGTTATTAAACAGCTTGAAGAAACATCAGGAATTTTTAAGAACTACCTTTCTGATCCCGATTGCAATTCCCGTTGCTTCGGTAGTACTGCTTTGGAAGGTGGTTTTCCATAAATACGGACTGCTCAACGCACTTTTAAATCAGTTTGGCGTGGAAACGCCGGATTTCATGAATACAGATAAAGCATTTTATGTGCTTGTATTCAGTTATATATGGAAAAACTGCGGTTACGATATGGTATTATGGCTGGCGGGTCTCTCCGAAATCCCGACCTTTCTGTATGAAGCCGCGAAGATGGATGGAGCGGGTACGCTGGCAAGCTTTCGCTATATTACGATTCCCGAACTATTGCCTACGATATATATTACCGTTGTATTGTCCATTGTCAATTCTTTTAAAGTATTCCGGGAGGCATATCTGATAGCCGGCAACTATCCTGAGGAGAGTATCTATATGCTGCAGCACATATTCAGTAATTGGTTTATTACGTTAGACATTCAGAAAATGTGTGCTGCGGCGGTTATGATGGCGGGGGTTATCCTGCTGTTTATCAGCCTTTTACACAGAATCGACAGAAACAGGTAGTTTTTCTTATGGAATCCTTATAACCGGCTTGAAGGGAATCATGAATTATGAATAGAATAGCTGAACGGATAAAAAGAAATATCGCTTTTGTTGTTCTATTAATCTTTGCACTGTTTATCCTTATCCCATTATGGATGGTGATAGTCGGCTCCTTTATAGGGGTGGATGAGATAGACCAGTCTTTGTCTCCTGTTCTGAAGGGCTCGGACGGATATGCATTCTGGCCGGTTATTCCAAAATATCCGACTGTAAGGCCCTTTGTGGAATTACTGCTGGATTCGCCTTCGTTCTTTGTTATGTTCTGGAATTCATGCAAGCAGGTACTGCCTATCCTGGCCGGGCAGGTTTTGATTGCCGTACCTGCGGCATGGGCATTTGCAAATTATGAATTTCCGGTAAAAAAGCTTGTATTTACTTTATATATTGCGCTGATGATCATGCCGTTCCAGGTTACTATGGTTTCAACCTATATCGTACTGGACAGGTTAAAGCTGCTTGACACCGTTTATGCAATTATTCTCCCGGGAATCTATTCGACTTTCCCGGTTTTTATTATGGTGAAATTCTTTTCCTCCATACCCAGGTCACTGATTGAAGCAGCCAGGATAGACGGTGCAAATGAATGGAAAATATTTGTAAAAATTGGTATTCCTATGGGAACCTCCGGGATCATGTCGGCTATGGTTCTTGGTTTCCTGGAGCATTGGAATGCGATAGAGGCGCCGCTTACTTTTCTTTCGGATGTGTCCATATGGCCTTTGTCATTATATTTACCAAACATAACCGCAGATAATCTGGGAGTTTCTTTAGCGGCCTCGGTAGTGATGATGTCACCGGCCTTATTGATTTTTCTTTTTGGACAGAGCTACCTGGAGGCCGGTATTAAGGCATCCGGATTAAAGGAATAGAACAGATTCAGTATGACAAAAGATGAGTAAACAGGAGCTGGATATGAATAGAATGAAGGAATTTCTAAAGAAAGACTTCCATAGTGTGCTTAACCTGATAAAGAGCAGGAAATCAGGGAACCTTTCCGCCTTGCAGACGAAATCCCGTAAATTGCTGGCCGGTTTTTTTATCATGATGATTCTGCTGACGATACTTTCCAGAATTTCGGATTCTATTACACTGGCTAAGGTTAAAACGATTAATCCGGGGGAAAGTTCGCTTACCTTTGTTACGGAGGGAACCGGAACCGTGACGGCGGATGTTATAAAATATATCGAAGTTCAGGAAGGGCTTAGAGTGAATAAAATCCACATCCGTGCGGGGCAGGAGGTGAAGGCGGGAGATGTTATACTGGAATTTAACCCGGATGATATAGAGGATGCATTGGATAATGCGAAAAGTGATGTGGAACGGCTGAATATTCAGATGGAGCAGGCGGAGCTTAGCGGTTCTGATATTATAATAACCGGGTACGAAAAGGCTGAAATGACATATGATAATGCGGTGCAGGATCTGGCGGATGCAAAAGAGGATTTGAAACGGTATCAAGAGAAATATAAGCTGCGGAAGGCGGATTATGAGGATGCGGAAGTATCTTATGAAGAAGCCTTCATCGAAAAGCAGGAGGAGCTATATACGGCTTCGACAGATAATTATCTGACAGCAAAGGCAGATTATGAGGAGGCCAGTTTAACGAACGAGGAATTACTTCGGTCGGCAAACCGCAAGGTTGACGATGCAAGAGGGGAATTAGAGGAATTAAACAGCGAGGATAATAGTATTCTGGAAGCTCTTGAGCGCTACAGCAGTAATTTAAATTCGGATTGGCAGGAATCTCAGAAAGCCCTGGAAGATTTATTTATCATCTCCTATGGTGGTGGCAAAGAGGAATATGAAGCACATAAAGATGAAGTCGGCAGGTTAAAGGATAACATTACATATGCGGAAGATGAATTGGACGCGGCCGAACTTTCCTATGAGCAGGTGAAAAATACCCCGGTGGATTTAGTACCGTATGAGAAAGCGGTGAGTGCGGCGAAAAGGCAGGTAAAAGAAGCGGAACACGCTTATGATTCCGCAACTGCGAAAGAGATGAATATCAGAGCTGCCGTCAGCCGTTATCACAGTGCAAGGATCAGCAGCGACAATTCACTGATGGAGAGTGCAAAACAGGATTTATTTGAAGCAATCTATGGAGTCGGCGGCTACAGGGAGCATAAAAAGGCTGTTGCCGATGCGGCGAAGCAATTGACCTATGCGGAGGAAGACAGGGATACCGTAAAAAAGAAGAATGAAATTACCTTAACTGCCAGTGGGAATATGCTGGATAAGTCAAAAAAGGCAGTAGATAGCATTGATGAGGGGACCTATAATTATGACCGGGTCGATATACCGGAAAAGCAGGAGTTGGAGGCGGCGGAACAGGAACTGGACGCCGCAGGACTGACGGTAGAATCCGCCGAAGATAAGGTTAATGTGGCAGAACGCGCCGCAGAGTCTGCGAAATACGATTTGGAGCAGGCAAAAAAACAGGATAGTAAGACGATGGAGGCACAGACACAATCTGATCAGAATACCGTTCTCAGTCTTGAAGCGATAAGATTGGATATGCGGGAAAAACAGGAGCTGCTTGAATCCCTGGAAGAACTGAAAGTGAATAAGGGAACGGTTAAGTCAATGATATCCGGTACGGTTGAAAGCATCGGGCTGGAAACAGGCAGGCCGACCGATGCAAACAGTACGATTACCGTCAGCTCGGGAGGCTACGGAGTTCTTGCTGTCGTTACGAAAGAGGAAGGGGAATATGTATCGATCGGGAGTAAAATGACACTCACCGAAAAGGGAACGCAGCAATTCATAAGTGTAAAGGTAGAAGGCATTCACTTTACACTGGATGAATCCGGGAACACCTGGACGGAGATAACCGCCGCCCTGCCGGAGGGCGATTATATGCCCGGCGCAACGCTTGGAATAAAGATCAGCAAGATGTCAGAAATGTATAACTGCTGTGTCCCTATCACTGCCATAAGGGAGGATTCCGACGGTACCTTTGTACTGGTCGCCGGTCCCAGGGAGACCATACTGGGAGAGGAGTATGCGGCAGTTCGGGAACCGGTTGAAATTATCGATATGGATGCTACTATGGCGGCGGTTTCAGGAAGTATCAGCCGTACTGATAAAGTAATAATAAGCAGTAACAAAAATATCCGTGAAGGGGACCGGGTAAGGCCGAATTAGAAGTGCGGCAGCGGTATGCGGCATGGAAGGAGGTAGTAAATGTATAATAGAAAACGTATCACTACGGTCGTTGCCGTCATACTATTCCTGCTCTTTGCAAAAGCGGGGATGTACTGCCGGAACTTTATCAAGTCTAACCTGTCATCCGTTAGCGCAAGGTATCAGGCAGCATCCGTATCGGTTAAGGACATACTTAAACTCACTGAAAATTTTGAAAACAATCCCTACTTCAATCTTCCTGACATTACCTTATGGAACCTGAATAATTATGAAACAGTTTTCAATAAGATGACGAATATCACATCAAAAACGAATGTCATAGAAGTATTTGGTGACATGTCTCAGGTGATGCCCATGAAGTTTATTCAGGGTAACTATATTTACAGCTTTGACCCAAAGGGCTGTGTACTGGATACACAGACCGCGTATAATTTATTTGGCACCACAGATGTAATGGGTAATATTGTCGTATGGGACGAAAAGGAATATATTGTCAGAGGCGTTATCAGGGCAAAAGAAGAAATGATGCTGATACAGATATCCGAGGAGGGGCATTTGTATCAGAATGTAGAAGCCGTTTACGGTGAAGGGGAAGACAGTGATAGCCCCGACGATCAGGGGAAGCTGTTCGAAGAGCTCCTGGCGCAGGGAGGGCTGCCAAGGCCGGATGCGGTAATTGACGGAGATGTTATATCCAAATTACTTGGACTGATTTATCTCCTGCCCATATGGATAGTTATAATTCATATGGGTTTTTATTGCGTAAAGAGAGTGTATCATATTAAAAAGCCCATTATTTATGATATGGCATTCAGTATTGCAGTCGTGTTGATTCTCATACTCCTTATAAGAATAACGGATTTCGGTATTTACATTTCGGCCCAATTTATACCTACAAAATGGTCGGATTTTGATTTCTATATAGATAAGCGTAAGGAAATAAGCGATACGTTAAACCGGATCAACAGCGTTAAGCTAATGCCCAAGGATATGCTAAGGAATCGGTATGCCTTAACTTGTGTGACGGCCACCGCCTGTAGTATGATAATACTAATTATACTGCGGCCGAGAATCCGGAAGAAGGGTTAAAGCAATTTCTTTTTCTTAAAATACAACAAGCACAGAATTATCACAATAATACTTATGATTATCACATAGAGGTATCCGAATCTCCACGTGATCTCAGGCATGGACGTAAAGTTCATTCCGTACCAGCCGACAATCAGGGTCAGCGGAAGGAAAATCGTAGTGACGACCGTGAACACCTTCATGATATTATTCAGAGTGTATTCCAGCTGTGCGTGATAGGCCTCCCTGACATGAATACTGTATTCCTGCAGCATCCTGGTGTTGTTGCTTAATCTTGTTGCCCTGTCTTTGAACATTTTGAAGTAACGGAGATTTTTCTCGTCAAAGATATCAATCGCGTTCTCCTCCAGTTCTTCCCCGATCATAATCAGCTGATCATAGTAATTGTCAAGAATCATCAGTTTCTTCCGGATTCTTGTAAGCTCATTGTTAAAATTCTTTTTCGTGCGGTTATAGCTTATCTCGTCTTCATGCCTGCTTATCTCTTTCTCGATCGATTCAAGCGTGGTATAATCATCATTGATAATTCTCTCAAGAAATGCATATACCAGTTTTTCTAAGGTGACTCTGGCAAGGTTCAAATGCTCCAATGCTTCCGATAGCTTGCTGCGAATACTGTTATCCTTATCCTCAATGGTCACGATTATGAAAAGGTTTCTCTTAATATAGAGCGCAATTCTATCCTCCACTCTTATAATATGCTGGGTATCTATCCCGATAATAATTCCGAAATGATAATCCTCATAAACATCTAATGTACTGTGGATATGTCTGGTATCATATCTGCATTCACTGACCGTTGAGGGGGAAAATCCGAAGCACTCATAGCAGTCATCCAATTCATCCAATGTAATGATACCCAAAGTCAGGATATCATCTTTGATATCTTCTAATCTTATCGGGCTTAATCCCTCATCAATCTGGTAGAACATGACAGAAATCCTTTCTGCGTAATATAAAATATATTTGGTGATAGTATAACACATAACAGGGCAAAAGGAAAGGAATGTTAATATGATAAAATGGGGGAAAATGGCGAAAATAAAGTGATTTTAAAAGAAATAACTATTTGAATAAATCCGAAAAAGTTGTTATAATATAGCTTATAATTAAATTTTTCTTAAAATTATCTTAAAGTAAAATTAAGAGAAATGATCTTATGAGAAATGATCTCATGAGAAATAATTCTCTGAGAAATAATTCTCTGAGAAAAAAATTCTCATGAGAAGAATTTCCCTTAAGATAAAAAAAGAAAAGGAGATGTCTTATGGAAAAGTTTTTCAAGTTAAAGGCAAGCGGAACTACGGTTCCAACAGAAATTGTTGCCGGCTTTACAACATTCTTTGCAATGGCTTACATTATCTTTGTAAATCCGCAGATGCTGTCACAGACAGGTATACCAAGCGGAGCTGTATTTTTGGCAACGATTATCGCCTCTGCTGTCGGAACTTTAGTAATGGGCCTTTTTGCAAATGTGCCTTATGCACAGGCCCCCGGGATGGGATTAAATGCATTCTTTACCTACACAGTGTGTGGCGTTGCACTGCATTTTACTTGGCAGCAGGCACTGGCTATGGTTTTCTTATGCGGTTTAATCAACATTATTATTACGGTTACAAGTATTCGTAAGTTAATTGTCAAATCTATACCGTCAGGCTTACAAAGTGCGATCGGCGGAGGTATCGGTATCTTTATCGCTTACATAGGAATTAAGAATGCCGGATTTATTAATTTTACGTCCGATCCCGGTCGTAACGTGGTATTGGACAGCGGTACGGTAATCGCAGACAGCAGTGCTGTTCCCGCATTGATTGACTTTAACACGAAGCCGGTTATACTTGCCCTTATCGGTCTTATCATTATTGTCATCCTCTTAATTCTTAAGGTAAAGGGCGCTATTATCCTTGGAATCCTCGGAACTACTATTATCGGTATTCCTATGGGAATCGTCGACCTGTCTACATTAGGTGCGACCGGCGGATTAGGTGATTCCTTCAGCCAGCTTGGACAAACCTTTGGCGCTGCATTCGGTAAAGACGGTATACAATCTTTATTTAGCGATACTTCCCGGATTCCGCTTGTTCTTATGACTATTTTTGCATTCAGCTTATCCGATACCTTTGATACCCTTGGAACTTTTATCGGAACCGGTAAGAGAACGGGAATCTTTGACGCTGCGGATGAGAAAGCCTTGCAGGAAGGCAAAGGCTTTAAATCAAAGATGGACAAGGCTTTATTTGCCGATTCCATTGCAACCTCCATTGGCGCCGTATTCGGAACCTCCAATACTACGACGTATGTGGAGAGTGCGGCCGGAATCGCAGCCGGCGGACGTACCGGCTTAACCTCCGTAGTAACGGCAGCCTTGTTTATCCTTAGTATCTTCCTTCAGCCAATCGTTGGTATCGTTCCTCCACAGGCTACGGCACCTGCTTTGATTGCCGTAGGTATCATGATGCTTGCTTCCTTTAAGGAGATTGAATGGCACGAACTGGAGGATGCGATTCCTGCATTCTTTGCCGCCATCTTTATGGCGTTCTGCTATAGCATTTCCTACGGTATTGCCGCCGGATTTATTTTCTATTGCATCGTTAAAATCTTTAAAGGAAAAGCAAAAGAAGTCAGTCCGGTTTTATGGGTAGCAACAGGATTATTTATTCTTAATTTTGTTATCATGGCAAATATCTAGTAATGCAAGGCGGAGGAATGAGCTGTAGCGGTGGCTGCAGTGATTGACGACAACACAGCAGTTGATAATTGCTCGAATATTAATATAATATTGTTAATAAATAACGAATGGGCTTGCTGCATATCATAATGCGGCAAGCCCATTCATTAGCCTTTATTCGGTTCTGAGTGTATCATATAATACTATTTGGATTCTTTTATTGCTTTCTTCTCCGCAAAGCTTAAAGCAAAGTTCAGGATAATGCCAAAGATAGCGGCGCCTGCTATGCAGGGAACTTCCATACCGAAGAAGGGAATGTTTCCTCCGAATGCATACTGCCCGCCGACACCGATTACCATAATGGTAGCGATAACGGCAACATTCTTTGAACTGAACAGATCAACCTTTTTCTCAAGCATTATGGCAACACCCTGTGCTGCGATCGCGCCGAACAGGTATATCTCAAGTCCCCCGATTACGGATGCGGGAATGGAATAGATGGCGTTCACCAACGGAGTGAAGCAGGCAATCACCATAGCTATTATGGATGCTCCGATCAAAACGGCAATGGAGAATACTCTGGTAATTGCCATTGCACTGATATTCTCACCGTAATTTGTACCTGCCGGACCGCCTACGAAGCCGGATATAATATCCCCTAAACCGTCGCCAATCAGGTTAAGTCCCAGCTTGTCCGCAATATTGTACTTTTTATCCTTTTTCTTTTTCTGTGCCAGGTCATTTACATAGATATCAAGCTGGTATACGTGAGCCGTGGATTCCGGGATGGTAGCTATTGCCACGGGCATAATTGCCGCAACAGCCATCATGGAAGCTCTTGGAAGGGTAAAGACAGGCAATGCAAAGATTCCGTTTCCCGCAGCCTCCGGCAGTACCTTAAAGAGATCAATGCCGGTTGCCAGCTTGATAATGAAAGCAGTCAGGCAGCCTAAAATCGGGCCGAACAGAAGCGGAAGCTGTCCCATGATTCCTTTCAGGTATACGGAGAAAAGGATGGTGGAAATCAGTGTGACAAGAGAAATAATCCATGCCATATTGCTTGCCAGCGAAACCTGAGACTCGGCAACGGCAACGGTGCCTGCGGTATCAATTGCTATGGAGGCGGCATCCTTTAATGCGTTGCCTGCAAGGGTAAGACCGATAATCATTGCGATCGGGCCGGTAACCGCTGCCGGGAGAAGCTTTTCAACCGCATCCCTGCCGAAGCGCTTTACGATCAGGCCGGCAGCAATGGAAACAAAACCTGACATTACAATACCGAACTGTGCTACCGCAATTTTTTCATTCAAGGTATACGCCGCAAGTGCCTGGGAACCCATAAGGCTTCCGATTGCTGCAACATAGGAAAAACTTGAACCGTAATACAGAGGTATTTTTCTCCCGGTTACCAGGATAAAGCAGATTGTTGCGAGACCGCTTGCAAAAATCGTGGTTGAAATATGGAAACCGGTGATGATTGCTACCGCTACCGTTGCGGGGAACATTACGATTACCTGCTGCAGCGCGTAGAGAAACAGCTTCCATAAGGGCGGTCTCTCGTCGGGTAAATACCCGATTACCTGTTGCTCTTTTGACATAATAGAATCCTCCTTAAATTCATAAAAACCCCAAGTTATTCTGGGATAGTATATCATAGCCAATATACGATTTCAACATAAACTTACATGAACCGCGGGAGGACGGTTTGTCAGGAAAATCCGGTTAAGCATAAACGTTTACTTCCTTACATATGATATATAAAAATGAGCTTGTGCAAATGGTTGAATATCACTATGGGTGTAAAAAAGGTACAGGCAGGACAGTCGGATCAGGCCTTATTGAAACACAGGGGGAGGAAAGGGGAAGGTCCCCTGCATATTACTTTCCATAATCCCAACACAACGGAGGAAACGGCAAGATTCCTTGCCAAAGCTATCTCTTTGGCGGCCTTTATGAACCGACGGAATACCGGAAAGGGTGATAACAATATTTTATGAAAGCGGTAGCATATTGCAGGGTATCTACGAATAAGGAAGAGCAGCTAGACAGCCTTGAGAGTCAGCAAAGGTTCTTCTCCGAATATGCGGTACGGCACGGTTATGAATTGATTCATATCTACGCAGATGAAGGCAAGAGCGGAACAAAGATGAAGAACCGGCCTCAGCTGCTCAGGCTGCTTTCCGATGCAAGGAAGGGTATCTTTGAACTGGTACTGATCAAGGATGTTTCCCGGCTCGCCCGCAATACCCTGGATTTCCTGACCAGTGTGCGTAAGTTAAAAAGCCTTGGTATTAAGGTAAGCTTTGTGAATTATGACCAGACCTCTTCCGACAGTTCGGAATTCATGCTTACCATGCTGAGTGCAATTGCACAGGAGGAAAGCGCCAATACCTCCAAGCGTGTTAAGTTTGGGAAAAGACAGAATGCGGAGCTTGGGAGGGTTCCGAATCTGATCTATGGGTATGACAAGATACCGGATGATTACTATAATCTTGCCGTGAATGAACAGGAAGCGGAGACAGTAAAGAGAATTTTTTCAATGTATACGGCGGAAAATATGGGGACAGGCCGTATCGCAAAGCTTCTGAATCAGGAAAGAAGTAAGACGAAGCGCGGATACGCCTGGACGCAGAATGGGATCAGCCGGATACTTAGCAATGAGATCTATAACGGGAGGATTGTTAACGGCAGACAGGAGATCGAAGATTTTCTGACAGGGAAAAGGCGTAATACCGACGAAGATAAGTGGTTTATTGTTGAGAAACCGGAACTGAGGCTGATAGAGGATGAAACCTTTCGAAAGGCTCAGAAAATTATGAACCGCAGGAAAGATACCTTTCAGAAAACCGGCAGGCGCAATTCGGAAAAGTATGCCTTAAGCCAATTATTAAGGTGCAAGCACTGCGGCGCTTCCTTCCGGCGGCTTACCAGGACCTATCGGAATACATATATTACCTGGGTATGCAACGGACATAACAGTAACGGCGCGGATTACTGTGAGAATGCGGTATCGGTTGATGAGAAAGAGATGCTGTCGGGCATTGAGAATTATTTTGAGACAGTTTTGACAAGCAGGCCCGCCATCCTCAATAATCTGGTGAAAGAGGTTAACCGCTCGGATCATTCTCACGACGGGGCCTGGTACGGTGAAAGGGAATTCGTATCGCGGCTCAATAAGTTAAAGAAAGATAAATTAAAATATATGGAGATGTATACCAATGATATCCTGACAATGGAAGAGCTGAAGGAAAAGACGTTTTCTTTGAACGCTGAGCTGGAAAATTGCCGGAAGGAGCTTGAGAAACTCCGGCAGGACTGTTCCGGAACAGGCCGTCTTCCCGGTAATCCTGAGGACAAATTCCGGGATATCAAAAGTATTCTGAAATCTGCCGTTATGGATAACGGCATACTGAAAAGCCTGATACGGACAATTTCAGTTGACAAGCACGGAAATGTGGATGTTTATTTTGCCTTGCTTTCGGAGACTGAAAGGTGTAAGGATTAATTTTTGCGGCAGAGAGTGTCTCAAAAGTCTCCTAAGTTAAACAGACTTTTGGGATACTCTCTTTTTTTGCAATATTAAAAGCCTTTTGATTTTAACCAATCATCCGCTTCCTTTTCGGTAAGAAATGCCTGTTGTGTTATAGTGTCTCCGCCTGCTCTGTTCATCTGCATCTTTACAATGGCGCTGTCCACTATTGTAGCGGCGTACTGCAGCTTGTTTTCTTTCATCCACTCGGCATGCCTGCTTATCTCATCTGCTATGTTGGAAAGCTTATACTTTCTCAAATCCGTGCAAAGGCACCAGGGGCTGTTTCCGAGTGCCGGCTTGATTTTCTCTACGTACATCTCATGGAATTCGTTATAGTCCTCCTTCGTCCATGAACCTATGGGGGTTTCAAATACAATTTTTCTTACAGGGTCCACATTGATGGTATAAAGTCCTTTTGGATCGGTGATTAACATTGATCTGCCTCCTTATTATTTTATATTGAAATGGAGCCTTTGCTCCAAATCAAGCTTTATGAATTACGTTGGTATTTGTCTACGTTTCCCTTTAAGCTTTCTGCAATGGAATTCAGCTCGGCGGAACATTCCGAAATAACCTGGATAAGACCGTTCTGTTCCTCCATTGTTGCGGCTGCCTCCTGTGTGGATGCCGCTGTTTCTTCGGAAATACTTGCAATGTTCGCGA
>JAEWSD010000174.1 GCA_023398615.1 Bacillota bacterium | reverse complement strand
TTTGCATTCAGGTCCTTCCATTTATCCTGCTGCCAGGTAAGCAGTGTCTGCTTGTCGGTAACCCTTTTATTCTTTAAGCGCTGGGCATCCAGCATCTGTTTGATTAAAGTTTCCGTATCCATATTTGAAACCATACCCGTCATTCTAACAGCCATAATTCTTCCTCCTTTATTAATACATTTATTTATACCGCCCGTTATCTCTTCTCATCAAACAGCAGTCCTGCTATTTCCCACATCTTCTCAAGCATCTCCAGGCTTTCTTCCGGGGGGATTTCCCGCAGGACCTCTTTCGTGTCCTTGTCATATACTTTGATCGATACCCGGTTTGTTTCCTCGTGATATACAAATTCACAACCTGTTCTGGTAATCTTCATCTTACTGTTTGCCTGATTGACCGCGCTTTTCAACCGCTGCGAATTTAATTCATCCTTTTTCTGCTGACTGCCCGCACTGGCCTTATCCTCCTGTTCGTTCGATGTCCTGGATGGGGCTCCTGCCGTCCCGGTCTCCAACCCAACCGGATTGTAAGAGCCCTCTGCCGGATAATCCGAAACGGTATTTGTCCTTTGTACAGGCGCTGAAGTATCCGGATATGCTGAAGCGGTACCTGTAAATGTTTTAATCTCCATAATAGTATTACACCTCCATGTGTGACCGGGTATCCTTACCCTACTATAGTTCATCATTATAGAAATAATATCGGCATTTTATTTTAAATGTTTATATTTCGCAGAAAAATGTTACATTTACTGGAACATCTTTTTTATCGTTTCCAATTCTACTCCGCTGCCGGCAGATTCCTTATTGGACTCCTGAATCTGGACATAGATTTCCTTTCGGTATATCGGTATGGACTTCGGTGCACTGATCCCGATTTTGACCTGGTCACCTTTTATCTCCAATACGGTGATTTCTATCTCATTACCGATAACTATCGATTCGTTTAACTTCCTGGACAGGGCTAACATAGCACTACACCCCTTTCTCTTCGTTTAACTTCTGCACCGTATCATATACATGATATTTTATCTCATAGTCCTGGTTTTCTACAATAAGCTGGCAGCCTTTCCTTGTATCGGAATTGATGATAAAGGGTGCTTTTAAGTTTACCGACATCTTGGTGATATCGGCCGGGACGGTAAGCGTCAGCAGTATAATAATGTTTTCATCCGTTACCTCCCCAAGGGAATTCAAGACTTCGTCTTCTACAGTCGGGTTATAATCCGGTTTCACGACGAAAGGATTAATTACCGGAAGTGAGAATCCCGATTCATCCAGACTCTGCAGCCAGGAAACGGTTGCATTGCTGCCGTCTTCGATGTCGTACAAAATCGTGTATTTTTTATATTCTTCAAACCCCATGATACCATGCTCGAAGGTTATAATCTTATTCTCATCCAAATCAATTTCCCCAAAATACTTTGTATTAATTAACATACTTTCTCCTTCCATGCGGGTAATTTATCAGGCATTAGCGACTCTACAGAAAATCCAGCAAGGTATTCTGTACTATTTTTGCTGCAGCCGAAAGTGAGGCATTATATATCGTCTCTGCCGAATTTAAGCGGATATAGGTCTCTACCACATCCGCATCCTCATTGGTGGAAAGCAGGTCCTCATAATCACCCTGCTGGTCGGATAAACGGCTTTCGGTCAGCTGCAGACGGACATAACGGCTTCCCGAATCCGCCACGGCAATATTCATTTGCTGCTGCTGATTTTTCGAAGCGGTATTCCCCGCTGCGAATTTGTCGTGCATGATTTTAGTTTTAAGCACACATGCTGTTTCCAACTTATCCTGCAATTCCGAAAGACTGGCTTTCTGGTCCTCCGTTAAATTTGGATCCTCCAGCATCTCTTTTACTTCCGCAATCTTATTCTCGGTTTCGGCAACCGCCTCTACCGCCTTCAGAATTTCGTCGATGTTCCTTCCGATATCATGTGTGATTGCATTGCTTGCCTGCACATTAATGGTAAGCTTCTGGTTAAAATTAATCTCGTACTGGATCTGTTGATCTTTCTTCGTATAGGATATCTCACCCAGCTCCGGCTTCTCCTCATCCGTAACCTTGCAGTCAAAATAATGCTCCGGTTTCAGATCGCCCTCCTGGAACTCGGTCTTTTTATAAGAAATCGAGAAATCATTATTCAGACGGTAACTGTCATACGCATCGCTTCCGAACAGCATTTCCCCGGTATCCGGGTTGAAATTAATATCGTCCGGCCCCGGCGTATAGGTATCCGTATCCGTTGGGGTCTTAATCGTTATCTTTCCGGGACCGGTAGTTGTACTGAGAACCGCTCCGTCGGCATCTCTGACCGTTACGGTTGTACCCGCCGTGTCGATTACGGTTTCCGTTACATTCCCCGTGGAGGTATCCGTTACGGAATAAGAGATCGATACGGAAGCCGGATCCGTACCGTCCAGCTTGTCATAAGCCAGCCGGATTCTGTGTGTCTCAGCCAGATTCGGTGCCGTGCTGAAGTCATTCAGAGCCGGATCGCTATGGTAATCATTAAGGGAATACTCACCCAAAACCTTGGAAACCGTGTCGAAATCATTACCGGAGAACTTTTCGGTAATGGAATAGTTTAAATGATCCGTATATTCGGTAAAGGTAAGGCTGGAATCTGTCTTATAGCCGGTAAATACATATCGTCCTGCATAGTTGGCATTCCCTTCCTGATAAATCTGTTTCCTGTATTGTTCCAGGTTCTGGACAATATTATTCCGGTCGGATGTCGCTAACGGATCATTGGTACCATCTACACAAGCCGTATTAATCAACGTCAGGATCTCATTCATATTCTTAAGGGCACTTTCCGTAACATCCATCCATGACTTGGCATCCGGAATATTCTTCTCATAATATTGGTTCAGCTCACTGAGGTTTGTTCTCAGCTTCAGCGCTCTTACCGCGATAATCGGGTCATCCGACGGCCTTTGGATCTTCTTGCCGGAAGCATACTGCTCATCCAGCTTTGATAAGTTGTTCTTATTCTTATTAATGTTCATCATCATGCTGTTGGTCATCATTTTGTTAGTAATTCTCATATATTCCCCTTGCCTTTCTTCCGATTTATACACCCATTTCGTTGATCAGCTTATTATAAATCTCATTCATCACCGAAATCACTTGAGCCGACAGATTATATGCATGCTGATAGCGTATCATGTTCATAGCTTCCTCCTCGGTGTCTACACCGGAAACCGAAATTCTCTGGTTGTCTATCATACTTAGTATATCATTCTGGCTCTTACTGAAGTTCGCGGCCGCCTTTGCATCGATACCGATATCGGCTACCAGTGTCTGAAGGAAGGAAGCCGGTGCTCCCTGTTTAAACATCGTCTTATCATTCTTTAAGGCGATTAACGAATCCAGCACGGAGGTATCCTCGACACCATTCGTAATCTCCCCGGCGGTCACAATTCGTCTGGGGTCGTCATATATTATGCTGTTTACCATGAAATTGCTGGCGGTTAGCTTATAGTAGTCTTCTGCCGAGTTAAACTCCGTTACGTCTCCGCCTCCGTTAAAGAAATCAAGTCCCTGATTTCCGTCCAGATCCTGTCCGGTTTTATGAATGTCATTAAAATTCTTTGCATAAGTCCTTACAAATTCATTCAGCTGTCCCATGTAATACGGAATGCCTTTGTAGGATATTCTTTCTCCTACTTTAGCGGATCCATTCGTTACTGCCGAAGTCAACCCCTTATCCAGGGTGAACTCATAGGTATAGGTTTGTTTTATGGCACCGGTTACCGGATCCGTTACCGTATGAGGTGTTGCCGTGAAACCGGTGTAGTTATATTCCTGATTGCCGATCGTTATGGTACCGCTCGGAGGAATATTTAACTTCTCAATATCGTTAATATTGGCGCCTTCCAGAGTGACTGTCATATCCCCGACATCCCCGGTAATTTGTCCCCGAAGATTCTCTCCGTTATTGCCGTCCCTTACCTCGAATAAAGCCTGGAGAGACCCGCCTAAGGTTGCACTGGTCGTATCAAAACTTTGTCCGCTGGCCCATTCGATATCATACAAACCGGAGATGTCGTTCTGATTTACCTTATCCTGTCTGGGCACCACCTTCAGTTCATTGGAGGTGGTCGTATCTACCAGCACCTGATTGTTGATCCTTACCGTGTAGCTGTATATGCCGACACCGTCTCCGACCGCTTCCTCGCTCACGGAAATATTAACATATTGGGAGAGCTCGTCCTCCAAAAGCGCTCTCTCATCCCTTAAGTCATTCGCTATACCGCCGCTTACCTCTATCGTATTAATCTGCTTCGTTAATGCCGCTATCTGCTTTCCGATGGAATTAATCCTGTCCACCTGGTTTTTCACTTCAGAATTACACTCTTCCTGAATTTTTTTCAGATTCGTTGACAGGGAATTAAAGTATTCGGCCAAGCTCTGTCCATAACTTGCCACCTGCGTCCTGACCGATGTACTGGAGGCATCCTTCTTGATTTCCTGAAGGTAGTCATTAAAAGAATTGAACGATGTGGTGAAACCCTCCAGCTTGACTTCATTCAGATAGCTTTGGATTTGGTCCATATAATGTTCCTTGGAAGAATACTCTCCGTAAATAGTGTTATTCTTCCAGTACTTTTCATCGTAGTACAGATTCCTTACCTGTTGTATTCCATAAACGTCAACACCCGTACCAACCATGCCGTAGGCACCGTTCACACGGATTGCGGTTCCTGCTTTCTGCAGGATTACCTGTCTTGTATAACCGGTGGTCTCCGCATTTGCTATATTATGCGATGTCGTATTCAAGGCCGCCTGATAGGTAAATAATCCGGTCGTACCGATATTTAACCCAAAAAATGTCGATGGCATTCCATTCACCCCTGTTCTTCAGCCGATAGCTCTATAATCTAGTAACAATATGCTCCAGCATTTCGCTGATTACGGTTATATATCTTGCGGATGCATTATACGCATGCTGGAATTTAATTAAATTGGTCAGCTCCTCATCCGAGGATACCCCTGAAGTCTCCTGTCTCTGGTTATCAATACTGTTTACCATGGTTGCCTGATGCGTACTCATTGCCGAATACTGTTCACCGCGGTTTGCCACTTCACCGATTAAGGCGGAATAGTAATCATTGATGTTCAGCTTTGTCGTACTATCCGGCGATACCGAAGCAAACGATGCCTGCCAGTTGGTTAAAAGCTGATCCAGCTTGGTTCTGTCATAATCCTGGGTGCCTGTCCTTGAATTAATAGGAAGCTTTGAATTATTTTCCAGTATTTCCTTGTTTATTTCAATTTCTCCGATCGTAAACAGTGTATTCCTGTCGGAAGGCTCTTCTTTAACATATATCCTCGAGGAAGCTGTTATTGCACCGCCTGAATTGGCAATCTCATAAGCGGTAGGTTCGCGGTAACGGTCCACGGATTTTCTGTTAAATAACGCTTCTCCCGTCGTTCTGTCGGCATCCATGCCGGCCGGTGCATTCTCTTCGTCAAATACCTTTAGGGTGATGCCGGAACCGTCTGTCAGCGTGACCTCTTTATTCGGACAAAGCACATCGTTAATTGCAGTTACAATTCTGTGAATCAGCGTATCAAACCCTGCCTGAACCGACATAATGATGGAAGGGGCCGTCTTATTGTTATATATACTCTTTGCATATTCAAATTCATCCAGAGTAGCGAAGTCTTCCCTCTGAAAATTATCCGTATAGTCGGCGGCATCGGAACCTCGCGTCACTAAAAGTCCCTTTAAAGAGCCAATATCGGTATTATTATTCATAGACGGCGCACGGTTCAGATTAAATACGTCAATATCACCGTGTGAAATCCAAACCGGTTTAATCACATCAGAGGCCGGATCCACCTTTGCGGTTCCCATTTTAAAGGTTCTGTCTTCGGTTACCAGCTGTACGCCTTCCGCACTGACGGAAACGGTACCGTCCGCATTTTCTTTATATGTAATACTGATGATTTGTCCCAATTCATCCAGTAAACTGTTTCTTTCATCACGTAAATCATTTGCATTTTCTACTTTATTGCTTTCATAATAGCTGATCTGCTTATTCAGGCCATCAATGCTTTCGGCTATTTCATTGATTCGGTCAACCTTATCCGTAATCTGTTTATTCAGATTCACCTGATAGGCATTTAATTGCTGAGAAATGATATTAGCCCGGTCTAAAAAATGCACCGCTGAATCGATCAGGGAAGAACGGGTTACATCACTTGGATCCTTCGACAATTCCTGAAGGGAAGCCCACAAATCCTCCAGTGCGTCCTGAAAGGTAACTCCCTCCAGCTCACCAAACATGCCTTCCACTTCCTGCACCGCCTCATATTGTGCCTCATAAAAGCCCTGTCTTCCTACCTCCTGACGATAGGATTTATCTAAAAAAATATCCCTGACCTGCCTTACGGAAGAAATATCTGCTCCCAGCCCTACCTGCAGGGTGGTCAGATGATTTATTCCAAGCCGTAAATAGGTCCTGTCAGCCTGCGATATCTGCTGTCTTACATATCCTTTTGTCTCCACATTTGCCAGATTATGTGAAGTAGTATTCAGAGAATTCTGACTTGCGTTCAAGCCGGATACTCCCGTATAAAAACTGCTCATTAAACTCATAGAATCTCACCTGCCTGTCTGTTATCCTACACTACTGCTTCGCATCGAACATTCCTTGCTGCAGATTCGACATCTCAAGCTGAGAAGCGCCTTTCGTGTAGCTGTTATTCCCCGGTGACATCCTTGTACTCTGAATAAAATTCATATTGAATTCTATCATCTCTAGGGATTGTTGTATTAACGATTTGTTATGATTGTTGATTTCAACAAGTCTTTGAATAGTATTCTTAAGATTGTCATGCAGCTCAGATAATTGTCTTTGTTCCCTGGGCTGCTTCTCCAGTATTTGGATTATGCTTCTGATATTGAGTGTGCCGGGATCCTTTCCGATCACTGTCCCGATATTTACAACAACCTCTTCCCGCTTATGCTCCAGAAAATTGATCTTTTCAACCAGTTCCTGCTCCTGGTCCGTAGTATCCTGCAATGCCTGAATATCATTCTTAACAATTATACTCGTCTTATTATCCGCAATCGGGATCAGTTGTTTGTAAATATTGCATTCCTGTTCCAGCGTCATGATTAATTCTTCGATTAAACTGGCCACTAATCTACCCTCTTTTCACATCTTCGAAACAGCTTCCGCCTGTTTCCGGTTTAAATAATTGCATTAAAGTAACTGTTAACTATCTTGTCGGCTACTTCCTCGGCACTGATATTATAGGTGCCGGACTCCATTCGTTCCCTGATATCATTCACCTTATCTGTTCTGACATCGGGCACAGCGGTAACAGCCTGCTTTGCTGTCTGATACTCCTTTCCGATTCGTGATATCTCCACCTGATCGGATGCAGAAGATCCGGATACCTTTGCTGTCTTTTTCACAGCACTTGTCTGATATACCTGTGAAATCTTGTTATACGCATCTACACGCATCTTATTCACCACCTTTTACTAATAAAACTTTTATATTGATCATAAATTATATCGGCCATTTTATGCTTTACATTATAGGTAATTCGACTTTTTTACAAAAATACTTAGTGAAATACGGGCTTTGCAGGATACGGGCTTGCAGGTATATGGGAAACGAGTTTTTCAGTCACTACGGACACAATCCGCCCATCGTTCGCTTCAATAGGACAGCAAGCTGTCCTCTCTAATCGTACGCCGGGCGAATTATGTCTCCGTGAACGAAAAACTCTTGTTTCCCATATACCTGCAAGCCCTTACTTTTACTGAAAGGGCGCATGCATATGTTCATTTAAGCTGCTTATCATATCCAATTTCGCATAAAGAATATGCTCGAGCTGTGTAATATTCATTACCGTCTTATTCACTGCATTATTGATCTCCATCAGATCGTATATGGTGTTACTGATCTGACACGCTTTTTGGAGTTTTTCCCCCAAGGCATTCAGAATATGCGAAAGCGAAGTTTCCATCAGCGCAATCGATTCAATGATATCGGTAACACACTGATCGCTGCATTTATTACCGGGCCGGGTGATATGGCAGCATTCATAATTACTGCAGCATAACGCCATGCCGGCGGCATCAATCCTGCATTGCAGTAAGCGTGGATAGCAGCAATGCTTTGTTGCTAAAATATTAAGGGTTACTTCGGTCCTGTTTTTTTGGTCACAGGGGTAGAATATAATATCTTCAATTTTATAAATTTTAGGGAAACAAAATGTTTTTATCTGACTTCCGTCACAAGAATATATCGTAATAATCTGCATATTCTCCCTGAGCAGAGAAACGACATAGTAAGGGGCTATGGACAAAACGGCATTGTAACATCCTCTCTGTGCTGTCTGCAGACATATGATTCCTCCCTCCATCGAAATTTCTGCAATAGATTCGCTGAAGGCAATCAGCAGAGAATTTTTTTCACAATTATACGAAAGCCCCACAATTCTCGAATTTATTCTTTTACAACTGTTAAACTGAATATAATCAATCTCATTCATATTACAGTCAAGCTTAAAAATCAGAGTATTTATTTTTTCTGCAGAAGTCCAAAAACAATTTTCCGAATTATCATAACAAATACAGCTAAAGGGTCTGTTTACTTCTATTATTTCTTTATCCAGAAAATCCATACTGAATTTATATATACGGCAGCTCTTTGGCATGGTAAAGTAGAAAAAGCAACCATCACAGGCAATCCCCTTATATAATTTATAATCTGTAGGAAACGAAAATATACTGTAAGGCTCCAGTAAATCCATTGTGATCCCCCCATGATGCATATTATTTATATGAATATTATATGCAAGATGCATCGATTAAGAAATACATAAAAGCATTGAAAAAGGAGCATGTTGCCGAATCTGCTTTTTATTTGTATTTTTGAACACATGAATTATATCTACATATGATATATCAGCATATTTTATATCATATAATAGAAAAGGAGGAATCTATATGAGTATGCCTTTTATAATACCCGGCTTTGGAACAAGGGAACGGTCAATCACAGATTTAATGGAAGCGGTTGCATTGCAGAAAACGGCACTCGCACATGTCTTAAATGCCGAGGGAGAGAAAATCCAGGCTTATATAATAAGACCTAATTTAATACCAGGTCAAATATTAGGCGTAAATTATTCCGTAGAATCGATGATTAATGCAATCACCAGGCTGGAAATGGTATTTCAGGCACAGCTGGGTCTTTTGCCGAATCTGAGCCTTATTGATACATCTTTACCGGATTTGCCGATCACTCCGGTAACTCCGTTTCAGGCTGAAACCCAAAAAGACACGGATGAATCATAAAAAGCAGCATGTGACCCTCCTGGCCCGAGCGGTTTGTGAGGCAATTATTCATAAATATATTTATTCCTTTTGCTTCACTCAATACACAAAGTGTTGTCATAATAAATAAAATTGAAACATATCCCTAACAAAATCTTTGCACATTTCAATTATATATTGTCATGAACAGCCTGGGGCTTTGCAGGTATCTATGAAGCGAGTTTTTTGTTTGCGGAGACATTTGTTGTCAATAGTACGAACAGAGAGGACAGATGAATTTCCTGTCCTCTCAGAGCGAACTATTGGCGGCAAGTGTTCATAGCAACTAAAAAACTCGCTTCATAGATATCCGCAAAGCCCCAGGCGTCACTAGAATAAAACCTAATACTTCATATCCTTCAAAATATCGCAGAAATCAAAAGTAGCAAAATAGTCTTTTGGTTCCTCCGACCGGCGTATCATCTGCACCGAGCCGTCCGCTTTCAAGAGCAGCTCAGCAGATCTTAACTTACCGTTATAGTTATAGCCCATCGAGAAACCATGAGCACCCGTATCATGGATAACAATGAGATCACCGATATCGATTTTAGGCAGCATTCTGTCAATCGCAAATTTGTCATTATTCTCACAAAGCGAACCGGTAATATCATACATATGGTCGAGAGGCTGATCCTCCTTGCCCATCACCGTAATATGATGGTAGGCACCATACATGGCCGGTCTCATCAGGTTCACCGCACAGGCATCCAGACCGATGTACTCCTTGTAGATATGTTTTTCATGGATCGCCGTAGCCACCAGATGACCGTACGGTGCCAGCATGAAACGCCCAAGCTCCGTATAAATTGCGACATCACCCATACCGGCCGGTATCAGAACTTCTTCGTAAGCCTTTCTGACCCCTTCACCAATAGCCAGGATATCATTTTCAGGGTCTTCCGGCTTATAAGGAACTCCCACACCTCCGGACAAATTAATAAATCTTATATCGGCTCCGGTTTTCTCTTTTAATTCCACGGCCAATTCAAAAAGCAGCCTTGCCAGGGTCGGATAATATTCGTTGGTCTTGGTATTGCTTGCCAGAAAGGAATGAATACCAAAATGCTTTGCACCCAATTTCATCAGCTTCTTATAGCCCTCAATCAGCTGGGCTTTGGTAAACCCGTATTTCGCATCTCCGGGATTATCCATAATGTTATTGCTGATCGTAAAGAAACCGCCCGGATTGTAGCGGCAGCAGATCGTCTCCGGTATGCCTGCCGTTTTATTCAGGAAATCAATGTGTGTAAAATCATCCAAATTAATGGTGGCATTTAACTCCCGTGCCTTTATGAACTCTTCGGCAGGCGTTGCATTGGAGGAAAACATAATTTCACCGCCTGAGAACCCAAGCGCTTCGGAAAGCATTAGTTCCGTCATAGAGGAACAATCCGTTCCGCAGCCCTCTTCCTTTAAAATCTTAAGCAGGAAGGGATTGGGTGTGGCTTTTACCGCAAAATATTCTTTAAATCCTTTATTCCATGCAAATGCCGCTTTTAACTTTCTTGCATTTTCACGAATACCCTTTTCGTCATAAATGTGAAAAGGAGTCGGATATTTAGAAGCTATCTCTTTTAACTGTTCGATTGTTACAAATGGTTTTTTCATATATTTCTCCTTTCGGTCCTAACTATATAAGATGTACATTTCTTAATCAGCCATTTTTCCACTCTTTTTTCATGATTATAATAACACAAATTATATTATTTGCAAAACGAATAATTCAAATAATTACAATTCATCATATAAATCATCATGATAATGCTAATAAAACATTTTTTGTATAACCGCTTTTTTACATAACTGGATTTCTTATTTTAAATATGTTAAAATTAATTTTGGTTAATTTACTTAATTATGCTGTTTAGCGGCATCATATCGGAAATGCTGAAAGAAAATACAGTAAGAGAAAGGAATGCCACATATGGATTCTTTCAGCTTTTAATTTGTGGCGGTAACGCATCAGCACGCGGATGTGTTATGCAGTGGGTATAAATATGGAACAATATACAGGAAGTCAGATCATCGTTTTAGAAGGTCTGGAAGCAGTCAGAAAACGTCCCGGAATGTATATCGGAAGCACCGGCACGCGCGGATTGCATCATCTGATATGGGAAATTATAGATAACGGCATTGATGAACACCTTGCGGGATATTGCACGCAGATAAATGTCATCGTGCAAAAAGACGGCGGCGTAACCATACAGGATAACGGAAGAGGAGTTCCGGTCGATATACACCCGACAAAGAAAATCCCTACTGTCCGCGTGGTTTATACTGTCCTTCATGCGGGCGGTAAATTCGGAGGCTCGGCCTATAAAGTATCCGGCGGATTGCATGGAGTGGGTGCTTCCGTAGTGAATGCCCTGTCGCGGCGTATGATCGTAGAGATAAAACGGGACGGTAAAATATACCGGGATGAATATGAGAACGGCGGGCATCCTGTCATGGCGCTGGAAAACGGCTTGCTGCCGGTTATCGGGAAGTGCGGTAAAAACGATACCGGAACAAAGATTACCTTTTATCCCGATGACTCCATCTTTGAAACCGTTGAGTTTAAAGCGGATACCATAAAAAAGAAGCTAAAAGAAATTGCTTTTTTAAATAAGAATCTGATCATCTGTTTTAAAGATCAAAATACGGGTGAAGAAAAAACCTACCAGGAGGAATTCGGTATTAAAAGCTTTGTTTCCTATCTTAACCGGGAAGCAGTTACCCTTCATGAGGAACCCGTTTATATAGAAGGAAAGAGCGGTAACATCGAGGTTGAAATAGCCTTTCAATATATCGGTTCCTACACGGAACAGATAAACGCATATTGCAACCGGATCAATGTAGTGGACGGAGGAACTCTTGTCACCGGATTCAAGACGGCGCTGACAAGAGTAATCAACCAGTATGCACGGGAGCTGAATGTCCTGAAGGAAAAGGACGAGAATTTCGACGGCAAGGACATCCGCAACGGCCTGGTTTCTATCATATCCATTAAGCATCCGGATCCGCAATTTGAAGGCCAGACAAAAACCAAACTGGGCAATACCGATGCTAAGAGTGCGGTCGACGAGGTGTTTGCGGCAGAGGTGCAGCGCTATTTTGATAAGAATATCGAGGTCTTAAAGAGCATCCTGGATACTACCATGAAATCCTACTCGGCCAGAAAAGCCGGTGACAAAGCCCGTACTGCGATCATGAAGCAGATATCGGATGTGGATACCAAGAGCAAGCTTGCCTCCTGTTCTTCCAAGAAGCCGGAGGAATGCGAGGTTTATATCGTGGAGGGTGATTCCGCGGGCGGCACCGTAAAAACCGCACGCAACCGCAGAACCCAGGCTGTCCTCCCTCTTCGCGGGAAAATACTGAACGTGGAGAAGGCCACCCTGGAAAAGATTCTGGTTAATAATGAGATCAAGTCGATGATTGCCTCCTTTGGCTGTGGTATCGGTGAAGAATTCGATCTCGCCAAGCTAAAATACGATAAAATCATAATACTGACCGATGCCGATGTGGACGGTGCTCATATCAGTACCCTGCTGCTCACTTTCTTTTATCGTTTCATGCCGGAGCTGATACTCGAAGGAAAGGTATACCGCGGACTTCCGCCGCTGTACCGGGTGGAATACGAATCCTCCGAGAAGGGGAAAAGGAAGAAACAGTCACAGTACCTTTTCAATGATTTTGAGCTGGAAAAGTTCCGGAAGAACAAATCAAATAAAATTCTGAACCTGCAGCGTTACAAGGGACTTGGCGAAATGGATGCCAGCCAGCTGTGGGAAACTACTCTGAACCCGGAGACACGTGTACTTGCACAGGTTACAATTACCGATACCATTGAAGCCGATGAAATCACCACAGTACTTATGAGCAGTAATGTTCCGCCCAGAAGGAATTTTATTATGGAAGAAGCCAAATATGCCAATCTGGATATTTAAAACAGGAGGATTGAATGGATAAAAATACAGAAAATATTATACAATTAGATTTCTCAGAAGAAATGAAGACTTCTTACCGGGATTATGCGATGAGTGTTATTATCGCCAGGGCACTGCCCGATATACGGGACGGTCTTAAACCGGTGCAAAGGCGTATCCTGTACTCCATGAGCGAGCTTGGTCTCGACCCGAAGAAGCCCCACAGAAAAAGTGCACGTATCGTCGGTGATACTATGGGTAAATACCATCCTCACGGAGACAGTTCCATATATGAGGCACTGGTACATATGAGCGAGGATTATTCCCTCTCCGTTCCTTTGGTCGACGGCCACGGCAATTTCGGATCAATTGACGGCGATGGTGCGGCCGCCATGCGTTATACGGAAGCCAGGTTATCGCCGGGCGCTATGACTATGCTAGATCACCTGGAAAAAGGGCTGGTTGAATTTATCCCAAACTTTGATGACAGTGAAAAGGAACCTGTCGTCCTTCCTGCAATGATTCCGAATCTCATTATTAACGGCACTACGGGAATTGCCGTCGGCATGGCTACCAATATTCCGCCCCATAATCCGGGCGAGGTAATTGACGGTGTTATTGCCTATATGGACAGCCCGGAGATTACGGTAGACAAATTAATGAAGTATATTCCGGCGCCTGATTTTCCGACCGGCGGTTCCATTACGAACCAGAATGAAATCCGTCAAATATATGAATCCGGAGAAGGGAAGCTGCGGATACGTGCAAAGGTGGTAATTGAGAACGGGGAAAACGGCCGGAAGAATATTGTGGTAACCGAGATCCCATATACGGTTGCCGGCAACAAAACAAAATTGGTCGAAAGCCTCGTCGGTTTAATGAAGGATAAGGTATTTGATGAAATCTATGACGTAAGGGACGAATCCTCCAAGGAAGGAATCCGTATTGTCGTAGAAGTGAAAAAGGACCGTGACATTGAAAACCTGCTGAACGGACTGTATAAGAAAACTCCTCTGGAGGATACCTACGGTGTAAACCTGCTTGCGGTGAAAGAACAGCAGCCGATCACCTTCAATCTGAGGAGAATGATCGAGGAATTCGTTCGTTTCCAGGAAGACCTTTATACAAAGGAATACCGGCATATGCTGGAGAAAGCAAACGAACGCCTTGAAATCGTCGACGGCTTAATCCGTGCCACCGATGTCATCGATTTAATTATAGAGATACTGCGGGGCAGCTCCTCCGTAAAGCAGGCAAAGGCCTGCCTGATAAACGGCGATACCACAGATATTAAGTTCAAAACAAAGGCGTCTGAAAAACAGGCGTCAAAGCTTGATTTTACAGAGCGGCAGGCCGATGCAATCCTGGCAATGCCATTAAGCAAGCTGATCGGCCTGGAAATCATCAGACTACATGAAGAGAACGAAACCTTATTAGGCAACATAGCAGAATACAAAACCATATTGTCCGACAGAAATGAACTATATAAAGTCATCAAAAATCGTTTGAAGGAATACAAAAAAGCATTTGGCAGGCCAAGAAGAACAATGCTTGAGAATATTGACAATTCAGACTATGTGGAAGAGGTCAAAATCGAGGACATCTATATCCTGATCGACCGTTTCGGATATACGAAATCATTTGACACTGCAAGCTATTCAAGAGTTTCCGAGGATAACCTTAAGGAATTCACACATATCGTGCAAATGAGGAATACGGATAAGCTTTGCCTCTTTACTGCCGAAGGCAACATGTATCAGGTGAAAGCCTCCGCTATTCCAAAGTGCAAGATGAAGGATAAGGGTGTCTTAATCCATACCCTTTGCAAGGTAGGCAAGGAAAATATCCTGCTTTATACCTCCTTCGAGGAATTGTTTGAAGCACAGCTTGTCTTCTCAACAAAGCTCGGCTATATCAAACAGGTTTCCGGAGTGGAATTCGAGACGAACCGTTCCATGATCAGCGCTACAAAATTAGATACGGGCGATGAGGTTGTAAGTATTGTGATGCTCTCTGCCGGAGAGATTTTATCCGGTGACCTGAAGGTCATCGTACTGACCGAAAAAGGGCTTTCCCTCGGCTTCCCGTTATCGGAGGTAAGTGAATTGAAGAAAACAGGCCGCGGAGTTAAGTCGATTGAGCTAGATAAAAATGATTCAGTTTCCTTTACTGCGGTGTTAAAATCCTCAGAAGAAAGCTTCACATATAACGGAAATACATTAAACGCCAGAAAAGTCCGCAACCGGAAACGGGGACAAAAGGG
>JAEWSD010000023.1 GCA_023398615.1 Bacillota bacterium | reverse complement strand
ATAACAAAAAAATAATTATATCAGGTATCATTGCCGCTATTATTTTAATAGCCGGTATTACATACCTTTTAGTATTATTCAGTAGAGGGAACTCTGATAATGACAGTAAATCAGCAGATACGGATGCAGCTTATACCAGCACCGATGACGTTTACGATTTGTCACCTGACGGAGATCAGGCTGCTTCGGATACTGCTGGCGTAACCTCCGGCGATATCTCTTCAGACGGGACAGCGGCGGATATCACAGTACCGCCGGTAGAGGTTGCCCCTGTTAATGATAAGGAAGATCCTCAGTCAGAACAGACCCAAGGAGTAAAAGTGGATGTCAGTAAAATATCTGAGGCTGATAATAAGACAGAAGTAATTACTTATGGAATAGATGTGGCCAAATGGCAGGGAGTCATAGACTGGCAACAGGTTAAGGCCTCCGGAGTTGATTTCGCGATGATCAGAGTCGGGTACCGTACACAGGTTGACGGCGAAATATATGAGGATCCCTATGCTAAATATAACCTGCAGCAGGCTGAGGCAAATGGAATTAAGATCGGGGTTTATTTCTTCTCAACGGCTCTCAGTGAGAATGAAGCCAAAGAAGAAGCAAAGTGGGTAACCGGCTATATTGCACCTTATCCGATCGCATATCCCGTTGCATATAACTGTGAAGGCTTTTCCGATGCGAATAACCGTCAAAACGGGCTTCCAAGCGATATACGTACCGATATTGCCATGGCATTCCTTGATTATGTGAAGAGTCAGGGATATATGCCTATGTTCTATGCAGCCAAGAATGAACTTGAACAGAATGCGCAGTGGGATACGGATAAACTCAGCAGTAAATATAAAATCTGGGTTGCACAATATCCGACTGAGGCGTATACTTCATCATCAAAGTCAACGTATACCGGAGAACTTGCCATGTGGCAGTACACCAGTAAAGGCGAGGTCAAGGGAATTGACAAAGCCGTGGATATTAATATAGCATATTTCGGTTATGATAAGACGGCGAAAGCAAAGGATGATACACCTCAGAAGCTGGTTTCGGCTGATCCGGCTGCCCTTATAAACTTTACTGAAGTAAATGAAACCGTAACTGCAAAGGAGGTTACGAATTTAAGGACAGTGCCCAGTACCTCAGACCCTGATACTATTGCGGCAGTGCTTAAAAACGGGGATACGGCAAAGCGTATAGGGATAGGTGATAATGGCTGGTCTAAGGTAAAATATAACGGGAAGACGCTGTATGCAGTAAGCAGCTATCTTACAACCGATCTTACTGCCAAAGCGCCTACACAGAAACCTACTCAGGCACCGGCCGGACCCTCCTTTAAGAAAGTGAATGAGCAGGTCACCGCCAAGGATCATACGAATCTACGCAATGAACCAGAAAGCGGAAGTGCAGACACCATAGTAGCGGTGCTTAAGAACGGCGATGTCGCCACACGGACCGGAATAAGCGATAACGGCTGGTCAAGGGTAGAATATAATGGTAAGACGCTGTATGCAGTAAGCAGCTATCTGACGACAGATTTAAATTACAAGGAAGATAACACCCCGAACGCAGATAATCCGGAGGCAGGCGTTACCTTTACTGAAGTAAAAGAAAATGTTACGGCCAAGGATTTGACCAACTTAAGGCAAGTACCAAGCTCCGCAAGCCCTGATACGATAGTTACTGCTTTGCATAACGGTGAAGTTGCGGTAAGGACCGGAGTAGGAAATAACGGCTGGTCAAGAGTAGAATATAACGGTAAGACCTTATATGCAATTTCAAGCTATCTGGAGACAGTAAAGGATAATTAGAGCAAATATCCCATGAACTTGCACACATAGTACTGGAATTTCGAGGTAAATCACTGTAGTGTTATTGTAAATAAAGTAACATGGGTATAAACAGGATTTTCACATCTTAAAAAATCCCGTTAATCCATTGAATTCTTGGTATTATGAAGAAGATTTGGAGTATCCGATTCAAACACCTCAATATACTTTTGAAGAAGGAAGTATCCGACGATGGATGGATTTAAATAAAAAGTATTAGAGAAGATCATAAATATGGTAAATTTAATTGTATCAAATCCTTAAACAAACGTGTGAGAAGCGTTAAGATAGAGAATGACGCTTCTCACATGTGCTTTTATAATATTACACCATCCCGGAATATAGAAATTTCTTTATAACCGTATTCCTCATTCTTTGTTTGTATCTTACCGGATGCAATATCTAAAATATACTGAAAAAAGTTCTCTGTAACTTCTTCAAAACTATTCCCTTCCAATAATTGCCCCGCATTATAATCTATCCAGTTTTTTTTGCGGGAATATAGCTTACTGTTGGAAGATATCTTTACGGTTGGTACAGCTGTTCCAAATGGATTACCGCGACCAGTTGTAAATAGTATCATTTGTGCGCCGCTTGCGACCAGATTAGTACAAGACACCTGATCATTACCTGGTCCAATCAGAAGATTTAAGCCGTTTTTAGTTACAGCTTCGCCATAATCGAGCACATCTACTACGGGGGCATGCCCACCCTTTTGTGTGCAGCCTAAGGATTTCTCTTCTAAGGTTGATATACCGCCTTTTTTATTACCGGGAGAAGGATTCTCGTAGATAGTCTGATTATATTTTGTAAAATAGGACTTAAAATTATTAATTAATTGAACAACATCATTAAATACATCTTCTGAAACAGCACGTTCCATGAGAAGCGTCTCGGCTCCAAACATCTCAGGAACCTCTGTCAGTATCGTGCTTGCTCCACGCGCAGTAAGGGCATCATTGATCCGCCCGCAGAGCGCATTTGCAGTTATTCCTGAAAATGCATCCGATCCGCCGCATTTAAAACCTAATACGAGTTTACTGGCAGGAACTTTTGTACGTTTCATTAAAGAAGCATAATCAGCCAATCCTTTTAAAATGCTCATACCGGCCTCATATTCATCTTCAACATCCTGAGTGACAAGAAATTTCACACGGTTGGGGTCAACTTCTCCAAGAACAGGTTTAAAGTTATCCAGATTATTATTCTCACAGCCTAGGCTTAAGACTAACACGGCAGTTGCATTCGGGTTATTGATTAGACCTTTTAGTATATGCTGCGTTCTTTCATGATCCTCAGTCAACTGACTGCAGCCCATGTTGTGGGTATATGCATAGATTCCATCAATCTTTTCCCCAAAAGCATTCATTGCTTTTCTAGCCAGCAGTTGTGCAGTTGTATTAACACATCCTACGGTAGGAATAATCCAGATTTCATTTCGAATGCCCACTTTTCCGTCCGGTCGTACATATCCGTCAAAATAAGCATCTTCGTTTATATCTTTATGTGGAAGTATCGGTTGATACGGTGTGTATTGATATTCTAACTGCCCATCCAGATTTGTTTTCAGATTCTGTACGTGTACGTGCTGCCCCTTCTTAATGGGGCATTTAGCATGTCCGATCGGATATCCATATTTTATTACATTATCATTTTCAGCAATATCAGTTAATGCAACTTTATGTCCAAAAGGAATATCTTCTAATAAAGTCAGGGAGTTATTATTGATCTGACATTCATTACCGCGACTCAGATCCGTAAGTGCAACCGCAACATTATCCTTGTTTGAAATGACAAATAAATTATTTTTTTCCTTCATGATATAAGAGTTCCCTTCTTAAGCTAATTCTGCTGCAATCTCTTTGATGTTCTTACTTTCCATTTCAGCCAGATAACAAGTAACAACATTCTCAAGACCGGGAATTTCAGTTAGATCCCTGCCGCCCCAGAAATCTTCATTCGAAAGGATGGCATGTGAAACTTTTGCAGGATCCGGATTCGACCATGCATTTTCAAAATAAGTAATTACTTGTAAGTCATCCTTGATTTGATACTGTGTGCCATCATTACGTACTGCCATATAACTGCCATCTACAGTCTTACCTTGGTAGAATTTAATGAATGCGGCAAGAGAAAAACATAAACGTTTTGGAAGAGTACCTTTTGCTTCCCAATAACCCAGTAAAGAAGGAAGACATCTTGCATTAAACTTAGAACAAGAATTTAATGAAATATCCAGTATTTTATGATCAATATAAGGATTTGCAAATCTATCATCTACGGAGGTGGAAAAGTTTTCCAATTCATTTTTAGGCAGGTCTAAGGTGGGGATTATTTCTTCAGAGATCGTCTTATCCAAGAAATTCTTGAATACAGGATCCATCATCAAATCACGGACTATATCATACCCTGCCAAATAAGCTGCAAGTACAGTAGAAGTATGAGCACCATTTAATATACGTACTTTTCTTTTTTTGTACGGAGTAACATTATCTGTCCAAATGACATTAGCATTCGTTTTGTGTATTGGTAAGAGATCTGCCCATTCCTTCTTTCCTTCAATAACCCATAAGTTAAAAACTTCACTGGTTACTATAATATTATCCCGGTATCCTAACTTTTCGTTAAAGTACTCAATCTGTCCCTTGGGATAGCCGGTAACGATACGATCAACTAAAGTACTAGTGAATTTATTTGCATTTTCTATCCACTCAATAAAGGATTTCTCAAGATTCCAATCAGCTGCATATTGCAGGACAATACGTTTTAATTCTGCTCCGTTATTGTCAATTAATTCCACCGGAAGAAATAAAAGTCCTTTATCTTCTGCACCATGAAAGGCCTGAAATCTTTCATAAAGAAGAGCGGTTACTTTTGCCGGAAAAGAGGAAGGCGGTGTATCACTAAGTTTGTCATTAGCATTATAAGAAATACCTGCTTCCGTAGTATTTGATATAACAATTTGCAGATCTTCACTTCCTGCTATGTCTAAGAGTTCATTATAGTTTCTATAAGGATTAATACATCTGGATATGGAAGTGATTTGCTCAATTTTTTCAGTGGCTTTACCATTTTCCATTCCACGCATTGCGAGTGTATATACACCATCCTGTTCGTTAATTGTTTCAGCTAAACCGGCTGCTATGGGTTGGCAGACAACAATACTTCCCTGAAACAGTCCATCTTGGTTAGCCATATTAATCATCCAATCTGCAAAAGCCCTTAAAAAATTACCTTCACCAAATTGCAGGATTTTCTCTGGGTATTTTCCATAGACTTTTTCAATAGTTTCATTTACTAATTTCATTTTTAATACCTCCTGATGGTTTTATTGTATTTAATTATATCAAATGTATTCTATGATGTATACAACAATTTATAAATAATATACAAAGAATCCTCAAATTCAGCACAAGCTACAAGGAATTTTCTTACATTTTGTAATAAATAATCATTAAAACGTACTGTTAGATTCTAAATATGATAGAAAAGAAGCTTTTTTAGAATTAATAAGATGAGATTTCATAGCTTGTGCAGCTTCTTCTAACTGCCCTTGAACAAGATGATTTAATATAGTCTTGTGTTCTTCGATTGTATACAACAAACGATCGCTGTCAGCCAGGCCGCTTAAAATACGGATACGATAATTCTGATCACATATTTCCTTATAGACTTGTGTCAGGTATCGGTTCGTGCATTGTGAAACGATACATTGATGATATTCATCATCAAGCTTAAACATCTGATTTGATTTTGTATTTATGTTTTTATGATATTCCTGCATATTGTTATACAGAAAATCAACCGAATTCGGCGGCATGTTTTTACAGTAATTCATGATAATGTAAGGCTCCAGAAGCAAGCGGCCTTCAAATACCATATTGATTTCGCTGGTTGATAACGGCGCCACCAGAATTCCTTTTTTGGGAAGAATTGTGATTAGATGTTCTTGCTCAAGTCTGCTTAAAGCATCACGAATAGGAGTGCGACTTACTTGAAATTGTTCACATAACAAATCTTCACTTAAAAAAGAATTTGGCATGTATTCACAATTAAGAATATTCTCTTTAATTGAAGTATATGCGATCTGTTTCAGGTTTTTGTTTATCATTTTATATTCCTCTCTGTTTTTAAAATTGATGGTTTGTATCATTATAACACATACATACAGAAGGTGTAAAATATACAATCTATACAAAATTTATAAGAACTATTGTATAAAAATTATAAAAAATGAGAATTATTTCTTAAAATTTTGAAATCTTTATTGACATATGATACTAAAATGTGATAAGTTGTATACAACAACAAATACAACACGTAATAAAATTGAACTTGCACGATTCGGGCATGCGGGCAATTTTATTGGCAGGAGGAAAGTTATGAAATCAATACAAATCAGTAAACCCTTTAATGTCATAATTCAAGAGATAGAAAAACCGATACCGAAAGAAGGAGAAGCATTGCTTAAGATTCTTTATGGTGGGATTTGCGGCAGTGATTTAGGAATTTACAGAGGAACTTTTGCATATGCATCCTATCCAAGAACTCCCGGACATGAGTTTTCGGCAGAAATTGTCGAGATTCCACTAAATGATAAAGGATTAAAACCAGGAATGGTTGTTACCGGCAATCCATATTTTAATTGTACTAAATGCTATTCCTGTGAGAGAGGTCTGGTGAACTGTTGTACTACGAATCAGACAATGGGTGTACAAAGGGAAGGAGCCTTTGCAGAATATATTACAATGCCAGTAGAACGAATTTATGATGGACAGGGTCTTCCGGCGAAAACATTAGCTTTAATTGAACCATTTTGCATCAGTTATCATGGGGTATCACGTGCAGGTATACATGAAGGCGATAATGTTCTGGTAGTAGGAGCTGGAACAATTGGTGTCCTTGCAGCTGTGGCTGCCAAGGCAAAAGGAGCTCATGTGTATATTAGTGATATACAGGAAGATAAGCTGAATCTGGTAATGCAAAAATTTAATTTCGACGGAACTATTGTTAATAAAAGTCACGAGGAATTTGATGAAAGAGTTAAGAAAATAACAGAGAACAAAGGCTTTGATGTAACAATAGAGGCTGTGGGGTTACCGTCAACTTTTCAAAATTGCATTGATGCAGCCGCGTTTGGCGGAAGAGTGGTTCTGATTGGAGTTGGCAAGAAAAACCTTGATTTCGATTTCACAATTATACAAAAGAAAGAACTGAATATTTTTGGATCAAGAAATGCATTGAAAAAAGATTTTATAGAATTAATTAACTTGGTGAAAACAGGGATGATTGATCTTGAACAGGTAGTGACAGATACATACAATATGGAGGATGCAGCAAAGGCATTTGAGAATTTTGACAAGAATGGTGGAGCAATGCTGAAGACTATATTGAAATTTTAGTTGTAAATAAAACTGTATTTCTGTGATATTATTTATCACTAAAATAATCTATAAAAATTTAGATAAGGAGAAGAGATTATGAAAACAAAAAAATTATTAGCAAAAAGAGGGTTGGTTTCATTACTGTTAGTATTAGCCATGACACTTGTTGGATGTGGTTCAGTAAAGACAGATGACCAGGTAAGTGGTGAAGATTCAGGTAACTCACAAACAGTAACAAAAGCAGAAACAAAGAATCCATACAGTGATGAGATTAAAATTGGTTTTGTCCCAAATGTTATTGGAGATTCCGTTGCAGCTGCATGGGCTAAGGGTGCAGAACAAGAACTTTCCGTTTATGACAATGTAACATTTCAAACATTTGACGGTAAAGCTTCCGCAGAAACTCAAACACAGATTATCTCAGACTTAATTACCCAGAACTATGATGCAATTATCCTGCAGGCCTCCGATTCTGCTGCATTAGCTTCATCCGTTAAGCAGGCAGAAGCAGCAGGTATTCCGGTAATTACTTTAAATCTTGATGCAGATACTCCTCATGCCGGATTAATTGCAATGGTTGATTATGAAGCAGGTAAACTTGTAGCTCAGAAGATGGCAGAAGGCATGAATGATGCAGGTAAAGTAGTTATTATTCAGGCAACTGCAGGTGCTACTCGTGGTGAGAATTTGGAATCAGGATTTAGAGATGAAATGGCTAATCATTCAAATATTGAAATCTTAGATGCACAAAGCGGTGAATGGTTAACAGAAAAAGCCAATATTGTTATGAATGATTTCTTAACAAAGTACAGTCAAATTGATGGTGTATTCTGCCATAATGATGCAATGGCTGAAGGTGCTTCCCAGGCTGCAGAAGCAGCAGGAAGACTTGAAGGAATGCAAATTTGGGGAGCTGATGGTGAGTCAAAAGCTCTTGAGTATATTGAGCAGGGTAAGATGACAGGAACTATTTATACAAACTGTTTTGATCAGGGTGCAACAGCAGCCAGACTTGCAATGTATTTAATTGGTTCAGAAACAGTAACATCATCCTACACAAAGACTCCAGTTATCAAAATGGCACCTATCGTAGTAACTCCAGATACCGTTGGTTCAATTGGCGAGAACATTCGCTGGTAATTAAAAATAAGTGGCTGTTGTGGTATCCCAAAGGTTGAAAAAGGGGCAACAGCCACCTTTTCTAAGAGTTATAACAGATAAATGAGGAGGATTGTATGCGTCAGGAAACAATTCGAAGACTAGTTTCATTAGGACTATTATTAGTATTAATTTTAATTTTTGGCCTTTCTAGCGAGTATTTTTTTACATCAGCAAATATTTTTAAACTTTTACGTGAATGTTCGATAGTAGGCATAATTTCTATTGGTGTTTCCATGGTTATCATAACGGCAGGAATTGATTTATCGACAGGAGCAATTGTTGGATTTTCTGCTATGATGTGTGCTAACCTGCTTTATTATACCAATCTGCCAGTGGGCTTAATTATGATAATTACAGTTGTAATTGGTACTTTATGTGGGTATTTAAACGGTATTTTAGTAACAGTATTTCGCCTGCCTGATTTTATTGCAACCCTCTCAACGCAATTTATCTTTCGTGGTTTAGCACTTATTTGCGCCATTCGCACTAATGGTGTCATTACAAATAAGGTAATAGAAAATCAAAATATTCTTTTGCTGGGCGGCAGTATAAACGGTCTTTATCTGGTAACAATGGCGTTTTTTGTAATTGCATTTGTAGGACAGTTTATTTTAAAGAAAACGAAAATGGGTATCTATACTTATGCAGTGGGTGCAAACAGAAAATCTGCAGAACTGTCAGGAATCGATACGAATAAAATCAAACGATTTGTATTTACCCTGACAGGGTTATGCTGTGGTATTGCAGCACTTTTTTTAATGGCAAAGATCGGAAGCGTCACTTCTGATACTGGCAATGGTTTGGAATTCGAAGTAATTGCAGCTGTTGTAGTGGGTGGATGTGCGTTTAGCGGCGGCCGTGGAGATGTCTTTGGCAGTGTTATTGGTGCGTTGTTTATGGCAATTCTGTCAAATGGAATTCTTAAATACAATCTTCCAACTGCTACGCAATTGATTGTTAAGGGTTCAGTTATCGTCATTATGGTAATATTCGATTCTGTATATAACAATTATATGGAGAAGAAAATACAGCAAAAAAGTAAATTGTTAGAAGAAGCTTCCGTTGGAGGTGATGCATGATGTCAAAAGAAAAGTTACTGGAAATGCAGGATATCGAGAAGAGCTTTAATGGGGTTCAGGTTTTAAAAAAGGTAAACCTGAATATCGAAGCTGGAGAAGTGCATGCCTTTGTTGGAGAAAACGGTGCTGGAAAGTCTACCCTTATTAAGATTCTTACTGGTGTATACCCAAAAGATGGGGGTAAGATTATTTATAAAGGAAAAGAATGTGAAATAAATTCTAGAACGGATGCAACAAGATTAGGAATTGGAGTAATATATCAGGATTTTAGCTTAATCTCAACGCTTAGTGTGGTTCAGAATATCATGCTTGGAAAAGAAAAGAATATGCTTGGGGTTGTTAAGTCCAAAGAAATGAGAAAACAAGTCAAGGAATTGATTGATAAATATGAATTTGATATAAATCCAGATGCAATTGTTGAAACATTGAGTATTGCACAGAGACAGGTAGTAGAAATATTAAAAGCACTTAGCGAAGATTCCTCTCTTATCATCATGGATGAGCCAACGGCATCATTAAGTGCAAAGGAATCAGAAGCTCTCTTTAAGATTATCATTCAGTTACGGGAAAAAGGAGTAAGTATTTTATATATTTCTCATCGTTTGGAGGAAGTATTCCGCCTTTCTGACCGCCTTACCGTGCTTCGTGATGGAAGAGTGGAAGCTGTACTATCAAAGAATGAAATTAATCCTCCGGATGTTATTCGTTTGATGATTGGAAAAGAAATAAGTGAGGCAACAGCATCTAAGAATTTATGTCGATCCAATAAAGAAGTGGTACTTAAAGTTCAGAATCTTGGAAGAAAAGGTGTATTCCGTAATATCAACTTTGAACTTCACAAAGGCGAAATTCTTGGTATTGGTGGTTTGGTAGGATCGGGTAGAACAGAGGTTATCCGCTGCATTTATGGAGCCGACCACTACGATGCCGGGACGATTACTTTTGAAGGAAAACAGCAGGAAAAAAGCGTTAGTAAAACCATAAAAAATGGTTTTGGATTAGTTCCGGAAGATAGAAGAGGACAAGGTTTTATTCCATTACTCTCCATTGAAAAAAATATCGCATTGATGAACTACGATATGCTGGCTAAGTCCGGTATTGTAAATGCCAAACAGGAAAAACATCTGGGAGAAGAATCTGTTCGCAAATTGGATATCCGGCCGAATAATCCACTGGTTCCGGTTGGAAATCTTTCCGGTGGAAACCAACAGAAGGCGGTAATTGGAAAGCTGTTATGCAGGGATTTAAAAGTACTGTTAATTGATGAACCAACAGCGGGAATTGATATTGGTGCAAAAGATGAAATTTATAAGATAATTGAAAATCTGGCAGATCAAGGCGTTTCTGTTATTTTAGTATCTTCTGACTTACAGGAGCTGTTAAAAGTGTCAAATCGTATCTTGGTTTTCCGAAAAGGTGAAATAGTAAAAGAATTTGCCAATGGGAAAATAAAACAGGAAGATATCTTGATGGCAGCATCCAGCATTGAGGAGGTAAAACACTAGATGAAAGAAAAATTGCTTGTATATCAGAAACATATTGCAAAATATCAGAAACTACTCATATTATTTGTGGTAATGATATCACTGACAATTATGCAGCCGGGTGTATTCCTTACCGTATCGAACTTCAAGAGCATTTTGTTATCTATATCGATTTATGGAATTATGGTCTGTGGTACTATTTATACAATTCTTCTAGGTGGTATTGATTTATCGGTTGGTGCGGTAGCAGCAACAAGTGGAGCTTGTACGGTAATTACCATTGTGAATCATAATTATTCCACGCAAGGTGTCATCTTAGGTGTTTTGCTTGGATTAGGAGTGGGTATCTTAGTCGGTATCATTCATGGAGTTATAGTTTCCAGTTTCCGTGTTCCGGCCTTTCTTATTACCTTAGCATCACAGAATATAGTTTACGGTATTGCGCAGTTATTAACGAATAGTCAGGTTATTAGCTGTTTGAAGCCGAAAGCTTTTACTTATCTTGGCGGAGGCAGGTTGTTTGGTATTCCATTTTCTATATTTATCCTACTGGCAGTTGCTTCTATCAGTTATTTTATACTTAACCGCACGGTGCTTGGACGAAATGTTTATGCCGTAGGCGGTAATAGCGTTGCCGCCAGTTTATCCGGTGTTAAGAGTAAAACAATACATATCATTGCCTATGGAATGTCCGGTTTTACGGCAGCATTAGCAGGTATCGTACTGGCTTCCATGAATCAACAGGCAATCGCAAAAGCAGCACAGGGTTATGATAATGACGTATTAACAGCAATCGTTGTTGGTGGCACATCCTTAATGGGTGGTGAAGGTTCCATTCAGGGCGCTTTATGGGGAGCACTTTTAGTAGGAATCGTAAGTAATGGTTTACGACTCATGGGAATCCCATCTACCTATCATAGTTTTGTAAAAGGTATCATTATTATTGTAGCTGTAGCGCTGGATGCATACTCAAGGTATAAGAACAGCGGATTAAGCAGAGGATCCTTCATTAAAAATATTTTTAAGAAATAGAGCTTATCAACACTTATTTTTAAAAGGAGATTTGTTATGAAGAAAATTGATGCGCATACCCATGTGTTTGATTATATCAAGGGGTATGGCGGTAAAGGTGAATTACAGGCTATTGGTAATGGAAAAGCACGCTGGGCAACGGGTGAAGTGGTTTCCATGATACCAGAAGGATTTGGTGATAAAAGCTTTACAGGAGATACACTGGTTTCAATATTAAAAGAGAACGATGTGGAAAGAGCAATACTCCTGCAAGGCAGTTTTTATGGATTTCAAAACGAATATACCTATGAAGTTGCCAGAAAATATCCGGATATCTTCCTTGCAGCAGGGACCTTGGATCCCTTCTGCAAAGAAGCAGATAAGATATTGGAGCGGCTGCTTCATGAATTCCAATTTCCAATCATTAAATTCGAAACCAGTTCCGGTGGTGGCCTAATGGGTTTTCACGAAGATTATATTATCGATCAGCGTTTTGATGGCATTTTTGATATAATTGCAAGAGAAGGCCGCACGTTGGTTTTAGATATTGGCAGCCCGGGTATGAAAAGTTTTCAGCCGGAAGCGGTCGCACGTGTTGCAAGAAAATATCCGGAAATGCATATCATTGTTTGTCATCTGTTGGCACCGACCATTAATGATTCGGAGACTTTAGAAAAAGCTCTGATGATATTAAATATCGAAAATGTTTGGTTTGATTTAGCAGCAGTTCCATGGAACGTTGCGCCGGAGAAATATCCTTATCCTACCGGTCAGCATTTCATTCAGATGGCCAGTGAGATTGTCGGTTATGAAAAGCTACTTTGGGGGACGGATGTTCCTTCAGTTTTAACGAAGGAAAGTTATAACAATTTGTCCAATTATATTATTCAATCGGATATTTTTACCGAGAAACAGCTTGAAGCCGTATTTTATTCTAACGCACTTAAAGCATACCCATTTGAGTGAATATAGTAAGCGTCAAATAACTCAGTGTATAGAAAAAGCCAGAAATCAGAGTTATAATCTAATTTCCAGCCTTTTTGCAGAATTCCTGAACATCGGGATCCCGTGGAAGGAAATCCTCTGGGAATTCCGGGTGTTGTCCGAAGTTTACTCCGGGCAGATATTTAAAGATGTATCTTAAGTATTCATATGGATTTATGTCGTTGGCTTTTGCAGTCTCAATAATGCTGTACACTGCAGCACTTGCCTCTGCCCCTTTCGGGCTACCTGAAAACAACCAATTTCGGCGTCCTACTGTAAATGGTCGTATACTGTTTTCTGCTAAATTGTTGCAGATGGAGCAGTTGCCGTCCTGAAGGTAGTTCATCAATCCTTCCTTCTGGTTAATGGCATATTTAGAAGAATCTCTCAGCTTGGATTTCGGAAGGCATTTTGATGACTGGTCCTCAGCCCATGTCCAAAAAGCCTCCAGAACCGGTTTTTCGTGTTCCAAACGCTGTTGTTTACGTTCTTCAGGTGCAAGAGATTCATATTTCTTTTCTGATTCAAAAAGCTTGTTACAAATTATACCATAATAGCATATAGTTTTACAATATTTAGTTTTTTGATAACAAACTTTAATTTATAAATAGTAAATAAAAATAACGGTTACACATAACATTTAATTAAACCTTAACAAACTAATAAAAATAGAATCTATGGACTTTATACGCTAATAGGTTTTTTGTAAAAGAAAAAGGGGCTGTTTCAAAACTAATATTCTATTAGTTTTGAAACAGCCCCTTCGTAAGCGCGAAACGGGAGATTCGAAGCGGCTTTCTTTCATCGTCTATGACTTGAAACAAAGCCGCGGAAAGAATGAAAATCTCGGCGTGAGAGCCTCCATTTT
>JAEWSD010000122.1 GCA_023398615.1 Bacillota bacterium | reverse complement strand
GTTACAAAATCATTACATATCCTATCCGGGCTTTTGCAATCGACACAATGCCCCAGCCTGGTACATGGTGTATCCTTATTCAATCTCTTGGCATCAATCGGAGCGGCATAATTTCTAACTCTTTTTTCTGCTTCTTCTGCATTTTGAACCAATTTATTAATACCGGCAACAATTATAACTTGTTTCGGCCCATAAATCATTGGCGCCACCCTGCTTCCATTGCCATCAATATTATACAGTTCACCCTCCTCAGTCAAAGCATTCGTACTGCATAGGAACGTATCGGCAGAAAAGTTTTGCATATAGATTTGCTTCTTCTCTTCACTTGTAATACTTTCTCTATATTTATCTAAAAAAATATAATTCCCCTTACGCAAAAAATCTAATACCCCGGTTTCCAGAAGTGTAACAGAATCGCCTACCCCAACAACGGAATTTTCCTGAATAAGACTTTGTAATATTTCAAGTAATTCCTGTTCGTCCTTTACGAAAACGCCTTTCATATTGCGCTTTTCCAGAGCACTTATGGCCTTCTCAACCTGTTTATCAATAAACCATGAAATGCTTTTATCCATATTTTCTCCTTTATCTTAAAAATTCAAAATGCCCCTGTGCGGTTATCCTTATCTCTGCTGGAATCGGTTAATATTATTCAAAATCAATAATATATCACTGTCATTCAGCTTTTTCAACCCTTCAACAGCCTTTTGAATTAATTCCGGATTGGCATGTTTGTCGTCAAAAAATTCCGCCGGAGTAATATCAAAATATTCACAAATTGAGAAAAGCTCCGTTAACGGCGGAAGCGATTTCCCGGATGTAATATTGTAAATATAGCCTCTGCTGTGTCCCAGATCATAGCTTAATTTATACTCCGATATTCCTTTCTTCATCCTTAGCTGTGTAATGCGGTCGCGTACAAATTTTTCATATTCATGCATTGACATTGTCATCACCTCCAAAAATATCATAAGTGATAATTTGAAGCAATTAGTCCACGGATATATGTTGTTGTACTTGTGTTTATCCAACAAAATATGTTATAATCATAGGGTACTTGAAAAATCTTGCTTTTTTCAGTGCTAATATCGAATATCTTTGGATAACAACATATTTGCCTGTTTTTCTTCCTGTAATTCGGAGTTCACGGGTATGGAGGTCTCAAGTTCTTCTCGATTCAGCATAATATACTTTAAGCCTCCTTTATAGCAAGAATGTACTTTTACTTGGAAATTATCAAAAAATATACTCTTATAGAATAATGCCACAAAGCAAGTAAGTTATACACAGCAGAATAACTCCTATGAAAAGAGGTGAAAGAGTCATAAATATCGAAGCAAAAAATACATCCCCTCTGTGTGTTTTAATTTTATCGGACCGGTTATTTGATTATGCACAAAGATTAGCCAATTGTCTGGCTTTAGCCGGGATTCAAGTTGTCGCTCTCGTGACATCCAAAGAACAAGCATTGATGTTTTGCAACGAACGAATTGATTTTCTCATTATCGCCGGATACTTAAAGGACCGGAATAATTATGAAGTCATCAAGGAATGCAAGAACCGGAGGCTCCCGGCTATCGCGGTACAGTGGGCCATGCTGGACGCTCTGATCTCCGACTACTGCAGAACATATAAAATTCCTCTACAATTTGAACGTACTCTGCCAATAGATAAATTTATATTATTCTTGTGGCAGCACCGCCCTTCACATCTGATCCTTCCGGATGAAGAAAAATCTGGAACCCAGCAGGACAAAAAAACCGCCTATGAGCACCGGAAAGCTTTTGTTTCAAGGATCATGACATTCTTGCGGCACTGCTTATTTCCTTAATCTCAGCACAAAAGGAATCGAAAAGTATTGAAGTTTAATAGTTTTCATAAGCAGTGGAATCCTTGTGCCGATTACCATCAATGGTCAGACCTGCTTGCCGGAACTCATTCACCTTGGTGACATGAGTTCCGGCCCGACCTCACTCAAGCATGTGCAGAAATCGGTAATCTAAGAGTATCTATTTTCAAATATAGCATGTTACTGCCCTTCCCCCCATTCTTGTAAAAATTTGTTTTATGCCGCTTAACTGTTTCCTTCATTTTTCTTTTCTAATATTGGAATTTAGCCATTCTAACAATTTTTCCCGAAATCCGGAAGCTTCAAGTTCTTGATATCCATTTTCTAAATTTTTACACATATTAAATCCAACTAAAATACCCATCTCCAGAAATATCTCGTCATGTGCGACGGCAAAGTCAAGTACTGCACCATATAGCTCGTCATCATGTCTGCTAGCCAATGGAAACAGACATTCTAATTTGTCAAAGATATTTTTATACGAATTGTCAATTCCGATCTCATAGGTGTCAATCCTTTCTTTGGTTGAATCCGAACCATACATGATATATGGCGTTAAACTTTCCAGCATTGATCGTTCCATCATGTCATGAAGCTCTCTCATTTACTTTATCCTCCTTATTTATTTATCTCGTTAAAACGGCTTCTGCATATTTTTATTATAATATGCCGTCATAATGCCGTCAATTAATTTTTGCCGTCATTTTGACGTTATAATGAAGTCAATAAAATGTTTAGGAGGATTTTTAAATGCCATCAAATCAATCTAAGTTTACAATACGGGTAGATT
>JAEWSD010000265.1 GCA_023398615.1 Bacillota bacterium | reverse complement strand
GATGATTGCATACGTTATGATCAACCCTGGTTTTCCACCCTTCCAGAAAACCGGTTCCCAATTCATCATTGCTATCCATAATATTGGAAAACCATGTCATCCAATCCTTACCGTAAGAATTTTCTCTGATAAGGTCCAATGAGACGAGATAAATTATTTTGCCAAGCAATTTTCGAAAACAGTTCGTATTCTCATAAGGAACATATAAACGGTTCGCAGCCGGTTTCATAGTAATATCACCGTATAAATCCAATAAGGCAACGATATTGGTGGCTCTGATCGGACTGTCATATGTTCTGTTCCAGCAATCCGGTAATCGAATACCATACTGCGCAAATTCGAACAGGTATCGATATTCCATATAACATCTTATTTCCCGCTCCATAGATAATTTGAACAATTCCTCCAGATCACCGTCAAGAATTGCCGCTATAACAGCTTCGGAATTATCCTCTTCCGTGAATTTATTATTGAAACGGTATGTCCCTTTCAGAGCTTTGATCAGGGCCTTACGATTCTTCTCATTCAGCTCAGGCATGCCTTTTTTTAATAGGAACTCATGATGCAAGCTGTCATCGATATCACTTATATGCACTTTTTCAAGGAGTTTTTTCATAGCGGCTTCACATTGCTCATCCTCCAGATTGCAATAATTGATGATTCGATTCAGTGATACCTCTTTCTCCTGGATCAGATTTTTTAAAGTTAAAACCAACGAGATGAGCGGTTCAAAAACAATCATAGTAATGCCGCCATAATTTACATTTAAGGTGCAAAAACCTCTCCTTAAGGCAGGCTTCCCATCCTCTCCCTTTAGAAACCAAAAGCAGGCATTTCCGTTTACATTCCTGGTTTCTTCATAGCTTTCAAACGGAATCCGAACCGGGCAGAGATATTTTCTCCAGAATTCAGGCATATTTCCCGGCAGGAGAGGCTCCTGCTCCTCCCAGCATTTCGGCTGAATTTTGAATAGTTTCGTTTCATTATTCCTACTATCTTCATATCGGACAGTAATCGGAACATCTACATTTACCGCATAATTATTAAGAACCAGTGCGGCGATTCCTTCCTCCCGTATCTCCTGAGCTTCCTCTTCACTATACGGCTCGCGCCAATCTTTTTTTAAATGGACCGTAATTCGGGTACCGGGATAATTAGGCGGCCCATCCTGTTCCGGCGCAGCTCCGGTGTAAAATGGATTAAAACTATTTTCAGAAGCTTTCAGCCTCTTAATTACAAAATATTTATGCGCACCTTCTATACGGATATGAAGCGGGCAAAATCCAAGCCTGTAGGTTTCCACCTCAATGACATCTCCGCCTAAAAAACAGGACAGAAAGCCGATCCCAAATTCGGAGCAGGCATCTATTTGAATTTTCTGTTTATGCAGTCTGTCACTGATTGCATTAAATTCATTCGACCTGTAATAGCTTTTCCCAACACGCAGGAAGTAGTTTCTTATGATCTCTTCCGACATTCCGATGCCGTTATCCTGGAATATAATACGGGGATCATCGCTTTCATCGGAATGATCCTCCACATAAATCTGCGGAGAATACCGGCTTTGCTTCTCCTTAGCAAGACCGGATAACAGTCTGCAGGCATCCAGCGAATTCTGAAGTAATTCACGCAGGAACAAGGCAGAATCCGGATATAACGCCTTATCCATGAGCAAATTTATAATCTCCGTGTATTCCAGCTCAAAACGGAATCCTCCGGCAATATAATCACTGTCACGCATGGAAATTTTCCGCCGGACCAGCGGAGAAAGATTGAGTGCATACCGCTCCGCTGTGCCGAAAGGCTTTTCCCTGGTTAATTCTATGCATTGTTCCAATTCTGCATTTACCCAGTCAAGATACATATTAATATCTACAAACTGCTGAGGATTGTCACAGGTGGCAAACAACGTAACCAGGTATTCATTCACCTGAATTCCATCCACTCCCAGGTGCTTTTCCCATTCATGCATTGAGAACTCTTCCGTAAAATTGATATACTGCATCGCAATAGAAGGTGCTCTTGAATCATCAAAATCCAAAATATCGCCCAGCCGCAGACAGCATGCAAGATACTGCTGATTCATGACACATCCGGCAACCGCGGATTCATAGGGAAGCTTGCTTACACATCTGTCCGGTTCATTGGGAATAGTAGAGTATGCCACATTCCAGCCGTGACTTTCACAGATTACGGCAACCGCCTCACCAATATCCTTGCTGCGGAAAAATAACAAATCGGAGAAATAGGATTTCATTACCGGCCTTACCCGTCCGGCATGCCTTCTCCTTATAAATTCGGCAAATAAAGCATCTTCGGAAAGCCGCTCTGTATACGGCTCCTTCTCGTTACTAATATTATTTCCGTGGTATCGCCGGGAAGAGATAAAGCTCAGATATTCCTCTGAGCCTTGAATTTCGGCACGCTCCCTGTCCGATACCGCCATCCCGGAATCATGCAGCAGGATAGACACCCACAGAATAGTGAGCTCCAGAGCATTTAAAGGAATAGCTCCATTGATATCTTTAGGAAGGAATTCATAGATCCGCTCCGCGACATTAAAGGAATGGAGCAAATTATGCAGGGTATACTGCCGAAAAGTAATCGGAATTTGTAACAGTATTTCCTCAACACGATTTGCGCATTCTATCACAACTCCTCTTAATTTCGTGATTTCCGGATCGGAAATATTATCCCGGTATTTAATGGAATCATAGCATAGGAATAATTTGTGATTTATTATTAAATCCGCCTGTTTTAACATATTGTAACGCTCTCCTCACAGTGTGACATACATTATCTTCCAAGATAAGAGCATTTTACAACGAATGGAACTGCATTACAATATATTCCGATTATTTTTATAATATTTCAGGCACTAAATTCAATTAAATATTTTAATGCCGCTTTTTGACTGAGCATCCACTTCCGTATCTATCTTATCCAGTAATTCAAAGATTTGATACGAGTACTTTTCAGCTTCCGTATAGCTCCCTTTTGCTTCTGCAAGTTGGGATTTTTTTATCGCCTCTATTATCGTATATCCGCAGTCATGTAATTTTTTATGTATCTCTTCAATGGAATCCCAAGCCTTTTTAATGGAAGGATGCTCCACGGTAATGGTGTGATAGAAATGTCCGAACGCACATTTCGTACTGTCAGTCTGAAGCGGATATATCTTCCCTTCCTCTATCATTGCCTTTAAGGTCTTCATCCAGGTAAGATGAGCCTCTCTTGCTTTGCTGATATGAGACTTTAATTCATCATTCGTAATGTTATTTGTACCGCCCCTTAAGGAAGAAAACAAGTTTTTCGTAACTTCCGACAGATTGTCATCCAATTGCGTGATCTGTTTCGAAAATTCGGCGCTTCTTTCCGAATCGTTGAATATAGTTTGCGTCATGGCGCTTAATTTCTCTGCGTCCTGACTCGATGATTCCATTGCAGTATTAATTTCATTCGTCGAAATTTTTACTCCTGCCATCGTAGAGTTTACTGTATTCACGTCCTCAATAGTCCTGTTCAGCAGCTCCATATTGCTTTTCATGGTAGAATAAACAGTTTCTATCTTACTGCTCATTCTTGCGGAGGAATCTATCGCTTTTTCCATACTCTCCCTTCCATTCACCGCCGCCGTCTTAATGTCGGACATAAACGCACTCATTCCATCCAGGCTCTTTTTCGTATTATCCGCCAACGTCCGTATCTCATTTGCAACTACGGCAAAGCCCTTTCCGTTTTCTCCTGCTCTTGCAGCCTCAATCGACGCATTTAGTGACAGCAAATTCGTTTGCTCGGCTATCGTCCCCACGCTGCTTACAATTTCATTCACTTTATTAGCCAGTTCAACCAATTCTTCTATCTTGGCACTCATGATCGAAGAATTTTCCATTACATCTTCTTTCAGACTGTTTATCTCATTTAGTTTTTGTATACTGTCATTGTTACTGGAAATTAGTTTTTCAGACGATTCGGCCAATCTTTCCAAAGTAATTGAGGAATTATTTACCGTCTCAGTCACTACGCTCATGCTTGCGGTCGTTTCCTCCACAATTGCAAGATTGGATTCGCTAAGCTCTGCAATTTCTCCGGCGAAAGCCTTTAGGTCAAATGAAATCTGTGACATGTTTACATCAAACACACTCATCTGAGTGACGATATTCAATAAGTCCTTCGCAGAAATTGATATCATTTCTTCATTCTTAAAAAACCGGTCAAACAGATCATACACCATCTGATGCACATCATATCTGATTCTTGGCGGCTCTGTCTCGATTCCATCCATCCTTTTATTAACATAATCAATTATACAACGAGCTTCGTTACAATTTCCCTTCTTTAGTGATGATAACATAATGATTATTCCTCCTGTCATAATTATATTAGCTGATTCAAAAACAATATTGCATTTCTTTTCTCGTTAAACTGCATTTCAATTATATCACCATTCGTATATTTTATATATATTTCAAATTTATAAAAATCCAGATCCGCCTGTTCTCCATCGTGCTGAGCAATGAATTCTTTAGCTTCCTCCGGCGTACCAAATATTTGCCGATTTCCATAAACCGTTATAACACGGATAGTTTCAATTTTTCGTTCAAGCGAAACGCATAAATTATTATTAAACTTCGTAAGCTGCTTATTATTGTTATGTATTAAATTATCTATTATGCTTTGCTTTTGCTGATCCGTTAATGCTTCATACTGATTGACTCTGGCCTGCAATTCATTTTCCGGTGTACTTTCCTCCCAATAGGCATTTATTCCGACAGAATCAAATGCACTTACAATTGTCTGAAGTGAAAAGTAAACCACCTCAAATCCTTCCGAATACAACTGTTTGAGCGAATTATCAGTAAAATCTCCTGCTACCACCGCACAATAGAACGGAGCATAATAGGAATATTTCGCTACCAAAGGTTTTATTGCACCGGATATTTCCTGAGCCTTATTCTTAGAATGCTTCGTGTACCTTCGCCAGGCAATTTCTATAAACGCTCTTGGCTTTCCAAATTTTTCTTCGCTTCCGCCATCCTCTATTACAATATCTAATTTATGGACATTATCATTTACATCCACCCATTTCACTTCGCTTTGCCCGCTTCGTGCAGCTCTTGAATGTCTGTAATCTAAATACAGAGAATATTTATCTGCAATTGGCATGCAATACTGAATCATTGCAATTTCTAATAAATCTCCAATAATTTGACCGAATCTATGTGCCGGTGAATTCGCCATATTTTACCCCCTCACCCAGAGCCTGCCTTCTTTTAACGGTACCCTGTGCTTTCTGTTTTTCCATTTAACATTTCTGTCTCTCATTTTTTCAAAGTAATAGCTTTTAAACCCTGCAGATACTGCCAGCCGCCCAAGCCATTCATCCACCGGAACGTATATTCCGTATGGTGCGGAATCACCTATAACAAAGCAAATATTGGCCCCGTCTTTGCATGCTTTTCGTAAACTGACCCATACATTTGCCAAATCTAAAAAGTATAATGCTATCATAGTATGATAGTTCTTTTTCCCGCCATGTAATTCCTTTTCCTGGTCCAGTCTGATACACACATCTAAAATCTCATCATATATCGGACTTAGTAACGGATCTTTTAAAAAATCAAAAGTTTTCTTTTTCTCTTTAGATACCATCTGCGAACAGGAACGCACCAGGTTCGTTCTGATTGATGTTTGTAAATCCCCCCAGCCTTTAATCTCTCCTAACACCGATAATTCTAATCTGGTTGCATCCGCATAATCGTAATTATTAGCATATGGCGGCGATGTAATTACTAAATCAACTTTATTTTCCAGTTCAGTGAATTCTAAACGTGCATCATGCTCAAAAAGTTTCGACGGATAATAAGTACTTATATTGTGCTTTTCTTCCATATCAAAACACATCAGCTCTATCTGCCGTTCATATGCTTCAAAAGCATCAGCTACCTTTGTTTTTGTTTTATTTGGTAAAACATACTGCCATGAAGCAGTTCCCGCATGTGAAGAACATCTTAAGATGGAAATAAAGGCCATCCAGGATAGCTTATACTGATCTGAGTTATCATTTAATTCATGTAAAGCTCTTTTTAGACAATCAAGCTTTAATAAGTTTTCATCATTATAACATTTATACACAATATCCGGATATCCCTGCGTAGACCCATTAACGGTTTTTGCCTGCCGAATTATATTATAAGCAAATGTTTTAAATTCTAAAATATCTGTCCTTGATAGCAGCTTTGCCCGTGCTACTTTAGCAACCAATGGATGTGACTCGTATCCAATCCCTTGTACACCCATTTGCTCTGCTGCCAGCAATGTGGTTCCGGAACCTGCAAATGGGTCAAGAACAATATATGTGTCTTTATTTTCAATGTCTGACGAGTAATATTTAATAACATCCTCTACCCATGAAGCTGAAAAACCTGCAGGATATCTAAACCATCTATGGACAGGAAGAGACATATTGTCAATAAATGTACAGGTACTGTCTTTTAATACTTTTTCAATATCGTTGTCTGCTTTCATTATTACTCCTAAGTATGTATTACGTATCAGTATTAATCAAAAATGCTTTTTCATATTATTATAAGTTAAATTCTTATACAAGTCTATACCTTTAAAAATATTCTGCTCATTCATGCTTTTCCGCATATAAAAAGCGTCCCCAAGGGGACGCACAGCTGCGCCGCAGGCGCTTAAAAAACAAAATCTTTTACATTTCCGACATACTTAGATACCCACGGTTCCGTGCCAGCTTAATGGCTGCCATCTTGCTGTTTACGCCAAACTTTTGATAAATGTTTTTAAAATGTGTCTTGGCTGTTTCCTCCGATATGTACAGGTGTGCCGCCACCTCTTTCCTGCTCAGACCCTGCGCTGCCAGTGTCAGGATGTCCATTTCTCTCTGCGAGAGGGTTGTTGCCGGATAGGAAAGGCCCAAAGTCATGCTTTCATATTTCCGGCAAAGGATTAAGACACGGTTTAAAAAATTATTGCCGGGATTTTTCTGAACAATTATTTTAAGCATCCCCATAATATAGGGTGCATTCTCCGCAAAAGGCAGCACAAGGTAATCCTCCTCCGCTTCAGTAAGGGCCGTCTCCAGAACCGCTGCGCCATCCCCCGGTCCATATAAATGACAGCGGGCGGCAGCTTCAAATATCCGGTTGTGGATTAATCCAAGCCGGTTGCTGAATACGGAAAAAGCTTCTTCGAACTGTTCAATGAAGCTCTCAAGCTCTGCATATTTTCCGAAGGCCATAAGCGTCTTTCCGTAAACGATATAATTGAAGGCAATTCCCTGGGAGAAAAAATCGGATGCCTTAATCTCTCCGATCTGCAGCCATGAGGGAATCCGTTCAGGCTGCCCAAGGCAGGCAAAAACATATCCCCTGCACAGATCAATCGTTGTATTATAGACAGGATTGTTTGTCTTTTCAACCTCATGCTCCATCTGCACCAGCAGGCTCATCACCTCCGGGATTTTGCCTTCCGCCAGACGAAGACGCATCAGGGTGAAGCCGGCGCAAATGATAATCCCGGTCTGCGACATTACTTCTGCTTTGGCAATCGCTTTGCGGCATTGCGATGCAACATTGTTCAAATCTCCCGTTTCAAGTGCGTACTCCGCCAAAGCCAGTGCGTCGCTTCCCGTTCCGCATCCACCGGAAAATTTGGCGTAACCCACATCCCTTGAAAGTAAATCCGCCAATTCATGAAAGCTGCCCTTGTCCCTGTAATAAAGATACAGATAGTGGGGAGAGGCAAAAGTAAATTCGTTTCCCTGCAAGGTAATATAGGAATTCCGGCCGTTCAGCAGCCGGATGATTTCGTCATCGGAGGCACTCATGACGGCTACATCATTGAATAGTGTGAACTTACGCACGATCAGGATTTCAGCGAGAATCCGATTCCGGAAAATTTCATCCGGCCCCTCCGATGCCACGTAGTACTGTTCCAGCTCATCCAGCCTTTGGGCCCAATCCAAAATTGCATTATCCTTTCCCAAAAGGATGGAATAAAACATGTAGAGCAAATAGGCAAAAGGGTAGCGGAATAAAAGATCACGGGGAACATTATTAAACATTTCATCTGCACCTTCAAAATCCAGCCACTCGTTACGGATATTTTGGGGGTTATTCAGATGGGAAAGGATATCTTCCGTACGTCCCGCCTGATTCAAATAGCGATAGGCCGGCAGAAATTCCCAACGGCTCAGCAGCCAGTCGCCCAGCCGCCCGTATAGAATCCGAAGCTCTTCACCGGAAAACGGCCTTTTGAACCGAAGATAGTTCAGCAGCACCTGATGGATCTTGTAGCTTCCTGTCCTTTCTTCATAAAAAACAAAAGCATTTTCCCGGTCCAGCAGTTTCAAACGCTGCCTGGCATCCTCATATTGCGTGACAATTTCAGCCTGCTCCGCTGTGAATTCCTCCATAATGGAAAGCAGCAGCAAAAAATCCTGCATTGTGCTGTCATAGCGAACAAACAGCGCCCGCTCGATCATGTTCTCCATAGTCGTGCTTATTCCCACGGGAATCCCGTTTTCAAGTCCTAAAAGAATGATATAGGCAAAAGATATCCACCCATCGGTATACTGCCACACCTTATTCAAATCAGCTTCCGTGATATGCTCCGACATCATACGGCAGTAATCTCTAAGCTCATCCTCTGTGAATTTGAGAAGCTGTCTTGACAGGAGGCAGCACTGTCCGCGGGAAAGAAGCTCCACAAAATCAAGACCGGTAGTATCCCTTGTAACCAGCAGAATGGAAAGGTCCTCAAGCTCCTCCTGAGCGAGCCGCAGAAGCAGGCTGTTCAAATGGGCGTCCTGTGCCAGGTGATAATCGTCCAGCACAATCAGATAATTCTCTTTAAATTTCACCTTGCCAAGCACATGCAGAACCTTTTCCATCCGAGGAGCGTCCGTCGGCAGGCCAAGAGATTTGAGAACAGTCCCCGCCTGCTCGTCCATTCTCATGATATCGCCTGTAAAGCTGTCCCAAAAGGCGGTTTCCGTATATTTTAAATCAGAAAAGGTAAACCAGAAGGGCCGGATGCCTTTTTTCTCAACAAAATTTTTTATCGCCGTCGTCTTTCCGTACCCCATCGGGGCCTCCAGGATGGAGAGAGGATATTCATAAACAGCAGACAGCGCGGTATCAATTCGCACCCTGCTTAGAATCCTTTTATTTCTCACTTTTTTACCCCCTGTCACAATGATTTCCTTTTATTTCCTTTTTAAGCTCCTCCAA
>JAEWSD010000251.1 GCA_023398615.1 Bacillota bacterium | reverse complement strand
TGATATATAAGATATACTGATATCTGTTTGACATTATCCGGTGAACGCCCGAATAAGATAAACTATATGTCAAGGCGGCTGAGAACCATTATGGGTTTGCAAGGAACAACAGCTGCAGAAAGGACGTGCCAGGATGTCAGAACAGAAGTATCGGGGGACTCCGCCGACGAAAGATCCGAATGATGTCTATCCCGGAGTTCCGGGAATCGATTATAATGATTTTAAGCTTTCCCCGGACGGAATTCCCGAGGAACAGAGGCTGCGGGCCCTCGGATGGCTCTATCGGTATGAAAGTACTCAGAAGGAGAATTTTTTAGGATACCAGTCGAATCAGAAACTTGATTTTCAAAATGACCTGTCACAATACCTGAATTATCATATTAATAATATCGGAGACCCCTTTGTCTCAGGTAACTATACGCTCAATACGAAATTTGCCGAACGGGCGGTCCTGGATTACTTCGCATCGTTATGGAATGCCAGGTGGCCTCATGAATATACGCCGGGTTCCACCGGTGATGATTGGAAGGACAGCTACTGGGGCTATGTCGTTTCTATGGGCTGTACCGAAGGAAACATTTTCGGTCTGTGGAATGCAAGGGATTATCTGTCCGGTAAGTTCCTGCTGCCGGACCATCATGCGGAGGAACAGGCAAGGATAGCGGCACAGAAAGGGTGGCCTGCCGCAGTGGAACCGCGACTGTTTTATTATCAGGCAAAAACCTTAAAGGGTAATCCGAATATGTACGCACCGGTTGCCTTTTATTCGCAGGATACCCATTATTCTATCGTAAAGGCAATGAGGGTACTAAGCATTACCACCTTTAATGAAGCAGGGAGCGGAAGATTTAAGTGCCCCCTGGTTTATCCGGAGGATTACCCGCCCGATTACGCCCCTTATTATCTGGATGAAAACGGATGGCCGTTGGAGGTGCCTTCCGATCAGGACGGGAGTATATACATCCCCGCTTTGGTAAAGCTGGTGGAAGCCTTTGCAGGGAAAGGGCATCCCATAATCGTGAATTTTAATTACGGTACTACCTTCAAAGGAGCCTATGACAATGTGGCAAAGGCAGTGGATGCGCTGGTTCCTGTTTTGAAGCGGCATGGACTATATGAACGAAAGGTGGAATACGACCCGGTTCACGGCAGATATGACCTGCGTACGGGCTTTTGGTTCCATGTTGACGGAGCCCTGGGGGCCGCTTATATGCCTTATCTTGAGATGGCTGAAAAGAGTGAGGATTTCCCGGTGTTTGATTTCCGGATTAAGGAACTGCAATCCATTGCCATGAGCGGTCACAAGTGGATCGGCGCGCCCTGGCCGTGCGGAATCTATATGACAAAGGTGCGGTATCAGCTGCTGCCGCCGGACAATCCCATGTACATCGGGTCGCCGGACAGTACCTTTGCCGGTTCCAGGAACGGGTTCTCGGCACTGCTTTTATGGGATTACTATTCAAAGCATTCCTATGAGGAGCTTATCAATAAAACCTTATATACCCGGAATATGGCCGAGTATGCGGTGTCCGAACTCCGGGAGCTGGAGCGTCATCTGGGTATGGACCTGTGGGTGGAATATAGCCCGCATTCCCTCACTATTCGTTTTAAGCAGGTGAATGAGAAGCTTACCTTTAAGTATTCTCTGTCCGGAGAAGTCTTGTATGTAAAGAATGAAAGACGTGCCTATTCCCATATCTTTATCATGGAATCGGTGACGCCTCAGCTTATCGGTAATTTCATAAATGATCTTAAGGCTCCGGGCGCATTCCCGGAACAGCAGGTTAATATGGCATTATCCCGGACGGAGACAGCAGCTCCGAATGCAAAACGCGGCGTATTTGTACCGCAGAGCGGTCGCGGCTTTAAATAGAATAAAATTAAATAAATCGGAAATTTTATTGCTTTCTGTTTCCGATTCGTTTACCATTATACCTGTGGAACTTTCCTTTGAATAATAAAGTTTTTGGGGCTCATTTTATTGATTTATAAAGTTAAGCGGCGGATTTTAAAAGAATTCACCTGTCTTATGCCATGACTATTGACACAGGGGATCATGAGAAATACTATGTCTTCATTAATTCAAACACGAAAGGAAAGAATGACATGAAGGAATACGATGCTTATGAGAATGTTGTGAAAGTCATGGAACAGGCGATGGAAAAAGGAAAGATCAGCAGGCATATGTTTGAGATCATTAAGAATCCGCAGCGCGAAATAAAGGTATACCTGCCGTTGGAGATGGATGACGGTACGGTACAGGTATTTGAGGGATACCGTGTACAGCATTCTAATATAAGAGGGCCTTTTAAAGGCGGCATCCGGTTCCATCAGGACTGCAGCCTGAATGAGGTGAAGGCACTTGCAACGTGGATGTCGTTAAAATGCGCGGTTGTCAATATTCCGTACGGCGGTGCGAAGGGTGCAATCAAGGTGGATCCGTCAGGACTTTCCAAAAGAGAATTATGCAGGCTTACCAGAAGATATACCTATGCCATCGAGCCGGTCATAGGAGCGGATAAGGACATACCCGCACCGGATGTAAACACGAATGCACAGACTATGGCCTGGATTCTGGATACATACAGCCAATTGAACGGAAAACCCTGCCCGGGAGTCGTTACCGGAAAACCTGTGGAGTTAGGAGGCTCCAGGGGAAGGGCGTCCGCAACCGGAAGAGGGATCGTCATCAGTACGAAGCTGCTCTTAAAAAGCTGCGGTGAAGAGCTTCAGGGCTGCAGGATCGGTATTCAGGGCTTTGGTAACGTAGGAGGTAATGCTGCCCGTATATTTTACCATCGGGGGGCAAAAATTGTGGCTCTCAGTGACATCTCCGGCGGTATCTATTGCAGCAGCGGGCTTGATGCGGACGAAATATCGGAATATACGGAAGCCGGGCATTTGCTGAAGAACTATGATAAACCGGAGGTTGAGCACATATCGGGGAAAGAAATATTAACCTGTGATTGTGATGTCCTGGTTCCGGCGGCATTGGAAAACCAGATTGATGAAGCAATCGCGGCAGAAATGAAATGCAGGTATGTTGTAGAGGGTGCAAACGGGCCGACTACGATAGAAGCGGATGAAATTCTGAAGAAGAGGGATATCACTGTGGTCCCGGATATCTTCGCAAACAGCGGAGGCGTAATCGTGTCTTATTTCGAATGGGTGCAGAATATCCAGGAGCTTGCATGGGATAAGGAACAGGTGACGTCAATGCTCGATAATATCCTCTCCAAAGCCTTTGATGAGATCCTAAAGGAATCCGTGAAAAGCCGGTGTACGCTGCGTATGGCCGCATATATCCTGGCTCTCAGGCGTTTGATTTACGCAGAAGAAATAAAGGGAATTTTCCCGTGACAAAAGCAGGAAGAAATATCTGGTCGGTAATTGGACATAGTAATTCTATAAATGTTTACAGGATACGGATGAAAATAATTCGGAGGTGGAGGATGGAAGTGATACTGGATGAAATTGACGAGAAGATTATCAGTATTCTCCAAAAGAATGCAAGAGCGTCTATAAAATATATATCGGAACAGGTATTTTTGTCATCAACTGCGGTCTCGATGAGGATTGAGCATCTTGAAAAGGTTGGAATTATAAAGGGATACCATGCACAGATCAACCCGTTGGCACTGGGGTATTATATTAAGGCCTTTATTAATCTGGAGGTGGAGCCTGTGCAAAAGAAAGAGTTCTATCCGTATATTGAATCCTGTCCGAATGTTGTGGAGTGCAACTGCGTGACGGGAGACTATTCCATGCTCATTGAAGTAATCTTCCGGACAACAATGGATTTGGACCGGTTTATCGGGGAATTGCAGCAATTTGGTAAAACAAGAACCCAGATCACTTTTTCGACCTCGGTTGAACACAGGGATATATTCTTCCAGTCAAAACCGCCCTATCAGCAGGAAACTTAGACAGACCGAATGAATTGAAAAAATCTTTAAATGTGGCAAAGATATCGATATCTTTTGCCACATTTTTTCAGGAAGCAGGTAAATGTTAAGTTTTCTTTTGTATTAGCAAATATATCCCTGCATGAATATATTATCCTAAAGAAGTTTTATAAAATTTATTGGGAGTAGGTATATGGGATACTATGTTACGGTTGAAGATAATGTAAAAATCTATGTGGAGGATCTTAATCCGGCATGTGAAAAAACTATACTGTTCATACACGGATGGCCCGGGAACCATAATCTGTTCGAATATCAGTTTAACAAGCTTCCCAAGCTGGGATACCGATGTATTGGGATCGATATAAGAGGGTTCGGCAATTCAGACAAGCCGTTTTGCGGCTATGACTTTAACACTCTGGCGGACGATGTGAAGGGTGTCGTGGATTCGCTGAAATTACATGATATCGTATTGGCGGGACATTCGAACGGCGGTGCGATTGCGCTGAGGTATATGTCCCGTCATAAAGGGTTTGGAGTATCAAAGCTGGCACTTTTTGCGGCAGTGGCTCCAAGCCTGATTAAACGGTCTAATTTTCCTTATGGCTTGGATAAGGAAACCGTTGTGCAGATTATTGAGGACACCTATAATGACCGCCCTCAGATGCTGCAGAATTTCGGCGATACGTTTTTCTTTCAGCACATAACGAAAGCTTTCTCCGACTGGTTCTTCCAGATAGGCTTACAGGCAGCCAGCTGGGCAACCGCCGCCATTGCCGATACCTGGCTGAAAGAGGTACTGTTTTCCGATCTGGCGGCGGTACGTGTTCCCACCTTAATCATTCATGGCATCCATGATAAAGTGGTACCATATCAATTAGGTGTGATACAAAACCAAACGATTAAAAATTCTAAATTGATACCGTTTAAATTCAGCGGGCATGCTTCCTTCTATGATCAAAAGGATGAATTTAACGAGGTGTTGGTAAAATTCATCGAAGGCAGGCTTTAAGTAATATGAAAGCGGATGCTGCAAAACTCATCATCAGTATGGCCTTGTAAAGAGGTTCACCATAATGATGAGTTTTTGCAGCATTTCTTTTTTATTTAATTCACTGTGATTATTCTTTTCTAATCCGCATAATCAGGCTGATATCACAAAAAATAATAGTAATGATTTCTTTGGTCAGGTACATGCCGGAAGATGGAAAATTTTTCTAATTGACTTTTGTGTATTATTATTGAATAATTTAGATATAATTAAAACTATTTTAAGCAGATTATATGAATAAATGATATAATAGTAAGGAGGATTGCAAATGTTTCATAAAAAAGGATGCTTTAAATATAGATTTATTGGAACGGCGCTTATCGCAATCCTTATCTTTGCAGGTGCCTGTTCCGGCAAGGGACCCGTCGGAGAAGATACCGGCACTGAGGGAAAGGCGGATCAGCCGGGAACTAAGTTTGAGAACCTGGAATTGCCTGAGAATTATGATATCAGGCAATTTGAAGGAACTACCCTGAATTTTATCGTTGAAAATAACCTATATGCCAATATTCTTACTCATGAAAGCGAAGAATTTTCAGAAATTACAGGAATTAATGTCAATGTCAGGCCGGTTGATTTTGACACACTGATACAGAAAGTGAATCTTGATTTCATTGCTCAGGCAGGAAAATACCAGCTGATCTATGTAGACCCATATCAGACGCTGAACCGGTTTTATACCTATCTCGAGGTATTAAACCCTTATGGACAGGACCCGGACAAGCCGCATATCAAGGGATTCCCGGACGATTTCATTGACTTTCAGGCAGAGGTATGCTCTTACTTTCTGGATAAGCAGCATATTTATACCGTTCCCTTTGACAGTACAACCATGATCCTTTTTTACAGGAAAGATATCATAGACAGATATAAATCACAGATTATGAGTGACCTGGGATATGATCCGACACCCGGTACGGCTGATTTTACATGGGAAAGATACCGTGAGGTTGCCGGGTGGATTAGCAGCAACGTTCCCGATGAAGAAGTAAAATACGGCAGCGGCCTGATGGCACAGGAGCATAACTCCATATTTTGCGAGTTCTCCAACATTTTGGATGCGTACGGCGGTGACTATTTTTCGGATGAAACGATTGATACCCTGGGTATGCTCAATTATAAACAGATCAATACCCTGGACCAGAATTTTGTACAGGCTCTGGATGTCTACAAAAGTATTGCAAAGGTATCCGCGCCGGAAAGTGTGAACTGGAACTGGACGGATTTGGCCAATGCTTTCCGGAACGGAGATATCGCAATGATGGCAAACTGGGATGAAAACTATACCTATGTGGAGGACAGCATGCTTTCAAAGGTTGCCGGCAAGGTCGGCTATGCAATCCTGCCTTACGGTGATACGAAAAGCGGCAATATCTACGGCGGTTCAGGGATAGGTATCAATAAATATGCCACCGAAACCGAAAAGGAAGCCGCCTGGCTTTATATTGTCTGGGCAACCTCAAAGGAGATGCAGATAAAGGTGTTTGTACATCCGGAAGGGGGCAGCCTGCCAACCAGGAAATCTGCTTATGAAGACCTCGGTATCACGGGAAAGCATGTCGATGCCGTACTGGATGCCTGGAAACCGGAAAATAGATATTTAAGGCCGAAGGTTTCCAATTTCTATGATGCCGAAAGGATATTGACCGGTAACTTGCACGATATGATAGAAAATAATCTGGACAGCCATAAGGTCGCCGCTAAGATATATGATGAATTGACGAAAGAAATGATTCTTCGGTGAAAGGAGCTGCGGGATTTGAATAAAGTAAAGATTTTTGCCGCTTTAAGGGTAAAGCTTGCCATGATAGCCGTAGTTCTGATTATTCTTCCGGTGATTGCGATATCGTTTGCATATTCCGGAACGGTGAAAAGGATTATCCAGAATAAATATACGAAAACGGAAACGCAATCCGTTTATGAAACGGGAGAAAAGATTAATTTTCTGATGGATGATCTGGAAGAGTTTTCAACGGTGATCATTTCAAACGGCACTTTGCTTAAAATGCTGAAACAACGTACCCGTTATACTCAGGACGAATTTATTAACGTATTGCGTACCCTGATGACTTCAAGGGATGACGTTGAAGCGATCAATCTGACACTCGACTATACCTCCTATTCCGTGGGAGCAAAAAAGCTTGGAGGCGCGGAACGGATCGACATGGCACTGTCCAATTCCTCCGGACAGCCCGTGTGGCTGCCTACAAAGAATAAGATGATTGAGATTTTATCCGGAAGGTTCAAAAAGCAGTATTTTACGCTGGGGCGAAAGATCATCGATTACAATACCCTGGAGAATTACGGTTACCTTCGTATTGACCTGGAGGAAACGATACTGCAGAATGCATATGCGGGTCTGCTTGATAAGGAGGGGCGGCTCGATCTGACAAAGGTTTTTATCTGTGACCCGGAAGGCAGGATCATCAGTCATCCCGATGAGGAGCAGATCGGGAAATCAATCCGGAACGAGCCTTATGCGGATCAGGTTCTTTCGGATACGGGCGGACATAACTATGTGCTGTATCAATCCGGTACCGGACAGATAGCGATCTATTCAACGATTCAATGCAATGGCTGGAAGATCATAAAAACCTTATCTACCAATTACCTGTACCGGGAGATTAACCAGATCCAAAAGTACCTGATTATAGGCGGAATCATCTATGTGCTTGCAATCCTTTTGTTTATGCTGATTTTTTCCATACGTTATACGGAGCCTATGATGAAGATGATGACCGTTATAAAGAGGGTGGAACAGGGTGATCTGGACGCAAGGACCGAGATACGGTCAAATGATGAGGTGGGCCAGCTAGGATTGAGCTTAAATAATATGATTGCTGAAATGCAGGTCCTGATCGATAAATTGGTAAAGGAGGAGCATGAGAAAAAGGAAGTGGAGCTGGAAGCGCTGCATGCTCAGATTAATCCGCATTTTCTTTACAATACTCTGAATACCATTAAGTGGATGGCCAAGATACAAGGCAATACCAGTGTCAGCAGATCGATAACGGCGCTTGTCAAGCTGTTAAGAATCAGTACCAATCTTGGGAGGGATATGCTCTCACTTAAGGAGGAACTGGATTATGTGGAGAACTATGTCGTGATCCAAAAGCTCCGCTTCAATCAATCGATAAATATTACGCAAAGCATTGAAGAGGATTGTCTGGAACTGTCCGTTCCGAAACTGATCCTGCAGCCGATCGTCGAAAACTCTATCATATACGGACTGGCCGACGGAAGATATGAAATCAATATAGAGATATCCGGTTTTATCAGGGAAGATCAGCTTATTATTGAAATCCGCGACGACGGGCCGGGGATAGAGGAAGAGGTTCTGAAAACGATTCTTTCCGGCTCCGCCGATAAAAATAAATTCAGCAAAGTTGGGATCAATAATGTAAATCACAGGATTCGCCTGTACTGCGGTGAACGGTACGGTATCAATATAGAGACAAAGCCGGGTGAAGGGACATTGGTCCGGGCAAGATTATCCGTAAACAGACCGTAAATGATTATACCGATATGGAAAGGGTGGTATCTATGTACAAAGTTCTGATTGTTGATGATGAAGTTCTTGTAAGGGTTGGCCTTAAGACTACGATCGACTGGGAATCGATAGGGTTTACCATCGTATCCGAGGCGGCAAACGGGGAACAGGGCTATGAGAATTATCTGAAATATATGCCGGATGTTATTATTACCGATGTTAAAATGCCGAAGCAGGACGGCCTCTGGCTGGTAGACAGGATCAGGGAACAAAATCATGAAGCGAAAATCCTGGTCCTGACCTGCTATGATGAATTTTCCTATGCCAGGAAGGCACTTAAGGCCGGGGCAGATGATTATATACTAAAATCAGAGGTAGAGGATGATGAGCTGATTAAGCTCATGGAAGGGATAAAGGGAAAACTGGATGACATGAATCGGGTGAGAACCCAAAAGGACGGCGGTAGCACTGATCCGGAGGAATTAAAGCGTACCGTTATCCTGGATTTAATTAATAACGGCTTCCGGATTGGGGATGAAATGCGAAATACCCTGTCGGATATTAATTTCCCGGCCAGGGATTCCTCCTATGTGTTTTTCGGTCTTTCAATTGTTTATAACGGTGAGCAGCAGGCAGATACGCAGCAGGTCAATCATGCGGTCTTAAATATACTTTACGATCAGTTCGGTCAGAATGCAATCAGCTTTTTGGAATGGCAGCAATTCGGCAACTATTTTTTCTTCCTGTCATCACCCAATCTAAAAATATCCGATATCAGGAATATTTTTCAGTTTGCGGGCAATGCATCCGGACAGTACTTTAATATCAGTCTTAACGCCATTAGCTCCGGTATATTCAGGCAGCCGGAACAGTCTGATAAGGTATACGGGGATTTTTATGAGAATTCGCAGGTGCTGTTTTATGCAAACCCCAATAATCATTTAATCCCCGGCATGGACTTCGTTAAGTTTACGGAACCGGATGTGTTCGAGTTAAAAAAGAATTATAACCGGAGTTTTATGGAAGCGGTCGGACATGAGGATTTGGACAGGATGAGAAAATTGCTGCAGGAAATGAAGCAGTATTTTGAGCGTGAAAATGTTCTGCCGATGATAGTGAAAATATTTTTCTCCAATCTGACGGGTGATTTCTTCAGCAGCTACGGGAACTATCTTTCGGACAGGGAGGTGTTTGAACCCTATAAGACCTATCATTACCGGATCAATCAATCCGGTCACCTGGAAGATATCCTCCGGCTGGTAACGGAATTCTCCCGGCAGCTGATTCGTAAGATGCAGGATGTAAGGGCAAATCATTCCGGTCTGATGATTAACAGGGCGCTGAACTATATCCGGTACCATTATGCGGAAAAGATATCCCTGGATGACGTGGCAAAAGAGATCAACATGTCGAAGCACTATCTGTGCAATGCCTTTAAAAAGGAAACAGGCGAGAATATGTCGCTGTATATTAATAAGCTGAGGATTGAAAAGGCGAAGCAGCTGCTTCTGGAATCGGATGCAAAGATCAAGGAGATATATGAACAGGTTGGATACACGGATCAGCAGTATTTCAGTAAGGTATTTAAGAAAATTACGGGAAAGACCGTGATTGAATATAAAGAGAATAGTGCACATGCACCGGAAAGAGACGATAATCCGTAAAAAGCATCAGGCTGTCGCAGAGTTTAAATAATAGACTCTGCGGCAGCTTTTTTTATTGTATAGGAAATTCCTCCGAATTCCCTATACAATAAAAAAGCACTCTGTGCAGGGTGCGCACTCGCGCGTATGGAACTTTACCGGCAAAGCCGGCCGCGCTCGGCGCGAGAGTTTGCC
>JAEWSD010000130.1 GCA_023398615.1 Bacillota bacterium | reverse complement strand
CTGAAATGTTCCTCCCTGTAATTCCACAAAGCTTTTTACAATAGCCAGCCCTAATCCCGAGCCTTCCGTGTTACGTGATTTATCTCCTCTGGCGAACCGCTCTATAATTTCATCCGGGTTAAAGTCCAGTTCTTCCGACGAAGTGTTCTTTACAATTACCCTCACGTCTTCTTCCTGCTGCTCCACATCTATATATGCCCTCGAATTCGGCATCGCATATTTTGTAATGTTGACAATCAGGTTTTCAAAGATACGGTAGGTCTTCTCGCTGTCCAGAATAAGCATCACCTTATCGGCAGGCAGATTGATACGGAATTCGATTCCCGAACTCGCTATCTTATCCTCAAGTTCTAAAAGCACCTGTTTTATTAATGCCGACAGGTCGATCTTTACAAGGTTTAAGGTTACGTTATTGCTGGTAGCTTTGCTGATTTCGAATAAATCTTCTATTAGAATTTTAAGCCGCTGTGATTTCTTATCTATTGTCGCAATGTAGAAATTTTTCTCTTCTTCCGCCAGATCAGGTTCCTTCAGCAGATTAACATAAGTTATAATTGCAGTAAGGGGTGTCTTTAGATCATGGGAGACATTTGTAATCAGCTCGCTCTTCATCTCCTGACTCTTCATCTCCTTTTCCACAGCCTTCTTAAAACCAAACCGCACCTTGGCGAGTTCCTGCTTCAAAGGTTCAAAAATACCGATATCCTCCTCCAGGGAAGCCTCCAGATTGCCCTTTGCCATCATACTTGCCGCATTCATCAGTATGGAATATTTTTTCTTTGTACGGTTAAAATACCTGTTCAACAGGATAAATACGGCAAAGGAATACAGTATCAGGCCCAAAATACCGAATGGCCGCAGGAAGCAGCATATCAAAAGGACAATAAAGTTCACCAGAATAATCCCCAGGATCGATTTACTGGAAGAAGCTGTCAGGTCAATCTCGGAAAGGGAATGCAAAAACCTTTTTATAGCCCTGAAAATTCTGTACAGCAAACTGGTGAATAATACTCTTTCTTTCAGATAGGCTTTCAACCCCGTAAAAAAGACCTGCCGCAAGGCGATAATGATCATGAGCCAGGCCGCAAATACCGCCATCCATATGATAAAATTTAAGCCGTAAACGAGTAAGTACTCAAACCTTTCGTCAATGGCTGAGGAATTGCTATTTATAAAGGTGCCTGCCGCCGTTTTGTATGCCATATCCAATAACGAAGGATATGCTGAAAAAATTATACTAAAGAATATGAAAATTACCTCAAACGGAATTTTCCATATAAAACAATTCCCGAATTTTAAGAATTTCTTAACCGGCAAAATCAATCCGATGAAACATATGAGGACGACGGCCACAGGATAGGAGTACCGGAATCCCCCGTCATCAAACAATGCTTTTTCCCACTGCGGGTTCTTATATTCTATAGCGCCATTATTGAAATTATCGGTACGCGAGACATAGATAATGGTAATATCAGACGGATATTTGATACCACTGTTGTAAGTATTATCATAGGCAATCTCTTCATGAAACAGGTTTTTTTCCAATTCCAGCATAAGGAAACCAGATTTATAGCTGTCTTCCAGGCCGAAGAATTCCGGGATTGTAATCACACCGTTTCTATCGTAAACTATTTCCATATAAAAAGGAAGCGAAGCCTTATAATCCTTTATCCACTGGGTATCCTGCAACAAAGGCACCAAAGTATCATCTGCATTGGTTAAACTTCTCATCGTCTTGTTATCTCTGATAAAATATTCCAGATTGTAATCATTCACAGTTAATGTCAGAAATTTATCGTGCCATCTTCTTACCACCTCATTGAATTCATTGATAAAGCTTTCTTCATTCAGCAGCTTGTCCTGAATGCTTGCAAGCTTTCCTTGCCGGATCTGGTTGAAATATTCAGAATCGGTAAGATAGGTACCGGCGGGTGTTATCCCGCTGCCGTCGATAAGCTTGAAAATATCCCAGTAGAGACAATAATTTCCCCGCCAAAGCTCTTCCATAAATTCACGCTTCGCCTGGTCTGCGGCTTCTATTTCTTTTTGCCGCTCTATACGTTTATCAGAAATCCCGGCATTTTCTAAAATAAGCGTATAGGATGCTATTACGATGACTGCAACGGCTGCCAAAAATAAACCTGTAATGGTAAACCAGGTGATTTGATTCCTTTTATAGCTTTTCAATTTTGTATCCAATGCCCCATACCACCTTTAAATACTTGGGATTTTTTGGGTTGATTTCGATTTTTTCTCTTATGTTTCTAATATGTACCATTATGGTATCTGTTAATATTGCACGTTCATTCCATACTTTTTCATAGATCTCTTCCGGGGAAAATACTCTTCCCGGATTTTTCATCAGCAATGAAAGTATCTTAAACTCCAGGGGTGTCATCCTGACCGGGTTACCGTCAACGCTGACTGTTATCGTATCCTCGTTCAGTTCCAGTCCGCCTATTACATAAATATTGCTGTTGTTATTTTCCTGCAGCACCGAAAGATATTTTGAATACCTCCTGAGATGTGAATTGACCCTTGCCAATAGCTCCATAGGGGCAAAGGGTTTCGTAACATAGTCATCCGCCCCGATATTCAATCCGGTAACCTTATCAATTTCCTCCGATTTTGCAGTCAGCATAATAACCGGAAAATCATATTTTTCCCGAAGCTTTAGTGTCATGGTGATTCCGTCCATTTTGGGCATCATAATGTCAACAATGGCAAGATGGATCTCTTCCGCATCGATCACTTTCAGCCCCTCAATCCCGTTTACAGCCTTTAATACCTTATAGCCCTGATTTTTTAAATAGATACCGATGCCATCCAATATCTCTTTATCGTCTTCCACTATTAAAATCTGATAAGATTCCATACCATACCATAAAATCCTGCAATACAATGCTCCTTATTACAGGTACCCTCCTTATTTTTCCTTCACAGTTTCCATTATACACCATGAAAATGCGTTTTGCAAAGGAACTCTCACGGTTTACGGTACTATTTATAAAGTAAAAGACTGCCACAGATTAATTTCACCAGATAGCAGTCTTTCACTTGAAAGTTTTACTTATTTAATACTTTAGATCCATTATAAAAAATATCCCCTCATTTTTTCTATAGTACATCCGGATCTGCAACTATTTTACTATTAAAAAATTAAATTTAACCTGTTGAAAAAATAAATATTTTCTAAAGAAAAATGTAAATTTTGTATATTATAATAGAAAAAGAGACCGTTACCTGATCTATCTCATCAGATAGCAGTCTCCCGAAATTAAAACGGCAGGAAGCCGATGTTATTATTTATAGGAATCCTTCAGTATTGCGAGGCAATCCTCTTGCGTTAACGGAGAAGGGTCAACCTCAAATAAACCGCCCATAGTGTCATATGCCTTTACAACGTATTTTTGCAGATTGTCCTTATCAATACCGTAATCCGACATCTTCAGCTCTGAAACACCGCATACCTGCTGGAGTTCTGCCAGAGCATCCACAAAATCCATCGGATTTGCAGCATTTTCCTTGCCCATAGCTCTTGCCATAGCGATCATACGCTCCGTACAACTGCCGCTTTTTGCAAAGTGTGTATAGTAAGCTTTGCTGATCATGATTAAGCCCGCACCGTGAGACAGCTGCGGATGATAAGCGCTTAACGCATGTTCCAGGGAATGCTCCGAGGTACAGCCGGATGTCGATTCTACCATACCGGCCAATGTATTGCCAAGTGCAACCTTCTCTCTTGCATCTTCGTCACTGCCGTTCTTCACCGCATTCGCAAGATTCTTTGCAATCAGCTCGATTGCCTTTAAGGCATACATATCACTCATGACATATGCCGTATTGTTGATATAGCCCTCCGTACTGTGGAACAACGCATCAAAGCCCTGGTATGCGGTCAGATCGGCGGGTACCGTTAACATTAGTTCCGGATCAACTACAGACAGCACCGGAAACGTCTTATCATATCCGAATCCGATTTTTTCTTCGGAATCTTCCTTGGTGGTAACCGTCCACGGGTCAATCTCCGTTCCGGTACCCGCCGTCGTTGTGATTGCCACAACCGGCAGCGGATCATTGGTAACCGGCTTGCCCTTCCCGCTGCCCGCCGAAATATAATCCCAGTAATCCCCTTCATTATTCGCCATAATCGCTATTGCTTTTGCGGAATCAATACTGCTGCCGCCGCCAAGCCCGATAATGAAATCACAGGCTTTCTCCTTAGCCAGGGCAGCGCCTTCCATGACATGCGCTTTAATCGGATTAGGGAGGATTTTATCAAATACCTCAAAGGCAACTCCGGCAAGCGTAAGCTCCTCCTCAAGTCTTTGCAGGTATCCGTTGGCACGTGTGGATTTACCGGAAGAGATAACAATTAAGGCCTTTCTGCCCGGTAATTTCTGATTATGAAGATTACTTAACTGGCCTTTACCAAACAGTAATTTTGTCGGAATAAAATAATTAAAATTCATCTTTATACCCATTGCATAACACCTCCGAATACAGAGGTGCTAGCGCCACAAATAAAAGGGTTGAAAGAATCCATATGTGGCATTCCTTTCTCTTATCGTATTTTCTTTCAACCTTCCAAACATGATGCCGCAAAGCGGCATCTCAAATAATGGACGAAGAAGTACAAAATGAAATTCCTCCAATTTCATTTTGGAGTTCTTCCAGGTGTGAAGACGATTTTTCTTCACACTTCCCGCCATGCCATTGATTAACGGCACGAGCAGTAAAAAATACAATTTATTATATATTATATCATATCCCTTAGAGCTTACTCTATGTCAATGAAAACTTACCCTCGGGCAATCTTCGACACAATTCGACTGATTTGATTATTTCCGCGTCCTGATTCTGCTCCAAAACAGATACCTGATCCCAAGCCCCGTCAACTACCCGAACGGAACCGCAATCCATATTCCTGATATTATCTGCAGATAAGCTGATACCCATCGTTTCGCTTGTTCCGGAACACTCTGTATATATCAGCGGCACTTCCAAGCCTTTATGCGTGGGACTCAGGGTAGCGTACCTTTCCTTCTCGCCTGCCCTCAGGAGTACCCTGGAACGGGGTATCTATAACATCAACCTGAAAACGCCCGCCTTAAATGCGGAAATTATAACCGAATTAATCAATACCGATATTGCGGAATCCTTGATGCAAAAAAGGGCCGCATTGTCAAAGGAACGCAACCGGATATATGACAGCTATTTCCCGGAGCAGGCGGCCAACCGGAATAAACTCAGCTATTTCAGATGGCTGCCTCTTCCTGCCCTGTGCAATGGAAACGGTTTTGAACAGCAGGTAAAGAGGAAGGGCGTCCGTGTATATTCCTCCCGGCGGTTTGCCATAGGAGACAGCGGGCCAAATGACTTTATACGAATTGCAATATCATCACCGGCAAACAGCCGTCAACTGGAAAAAGGGCTTACTATAATCAAGGATTTATTGAAAGAAATCAGCCGGATCCCGACGACGATTATTTTATTTAAGCACTTCTCTATAGCAGTTCCTGTCGGACCTTCTTCGGAAAAGACAAAATTACCTGTTCATAGGAATGGTCTATCATATTCAAAAGCTCTTCCTCGGCTATTCTGTCCGCGTATACCGTATTCCTGTATTGCTGCTGTACAGGCGGGCAGTGATAGCCTCTGACCACTACCCCGGGATACTGCATCCGGTAGAAATCCGCCAGCATCGGTTCACATTTGAGCGTAATCTTATAATTATCCGGCTGCGGATAAATTTCCGCAAATATTTTTTTCCTTACTTTCACACATATCGGAATATCTCCGAAAGGATACTCGAGATATGCTTCCTTCTTGCTCAAACAGTATTTAACCAGCTCCTCCGCTTCCATGTCCCCTTCCTTTCTTCTGTTAAAATATTGTATTCCATACGGTTTATCAGTCCGCCGACGGTTTCCGGTAAAGATTTGCCTCGTAAGGCCTTAAAAAATTCTCTGAGCCCTCGTAGTTGGATAACAACAGCACATACCCCTTTGCTGCCTTCGGTTTCTTTACCGCTTTAGCGCACAGATTGCATTCCACATAGAAACATGACCCCTCATGCTTCCTGTAATAGGCAAAGAAATCTTTCCTCTTACGTCCCGATACCTCAAATTCACCGTACACCAAGTCCTTATACCGCTTCCTTATATGTATCAGCTTCTTATAAAAGTTAAGTACCGAAGCATCCTCCCGAAGCTGTTTTTCCACATTGCAGTTCTTGTAATCCTCGTCGGAATTGATCCAGGGAGTACCCTCCGTAAAACCGGCATTCAGGCCGTTATTCCATTGCATCGGTGTCCTGGCGTGATCACGGCTCCCGCTTAAGACAATGCGGAAGGCGGCTTCCCTGTCCATATTCTTTCGCAATTCCCGGAACAGGTTAATACTTTCAACATCCCTAAGTTCATCGACCGACCGAAAAGCCTTGTTGACAGACCCAATCTCCTGTCCCTGGAAGAGGAAAGGAGTCCCCTTTAGGGTAAGCTGGATCATGGCCAGAAGCTTGGCCAGAACCACTCTGTGTGAAGGGTTCGTATCCACCTTGGAGATCATTCTCGGATTGTCATGGTTCTCGTAAAATAATGACATCCAGCAGGAATTGCCGTAATGCTCCATCCAATCCGTCATATATTTCTTCAGATAGTTCAGATCATACCGGTATTCTTCAAACCTGACATGCCCCGGTGTCTCAAGATGATCAAAGGAGAATACCATATCCAGCTCCCTGCGGTCCTCTGCCGTTAACAGCTTACTCATCTGCATACCGACCCCGGGAGTCTCGCCGACAGTAAAGGCCCGATAAGGTTCAAAGGCCTCCCTCTTCATTTCCTTAAGGTAATCATGCAGCTTCGGGCCGTAGAAATAATGCTCTATGCCGTAATACCCCATGAGCTTTCCGATACTTTCATTACCGCAGGGCAGGCCGGGTTTCTTTGAAATATAGTTAATCACATCCAGGCGAAAGCCGTCCACACCCTTTTCCAGCCACCAGCGTATCATGGCGTATATCTCTTCCCTTAACTCTTCATTCTCCCAGTTTAAATCCATCTGCTTCTTCGAAAACAGATGCAGCCCCCACTCGTCCGTCTCTTCATAGTGATTCCAGGCCGAACCGCCGAAAAAGGAATTCCAGTTATTCGGCGGAGCACTCCCCTGCGATTTACGAAACAGGTAATAAGCCTTGCATTTTGAGGAAGGATCCTTTAAGGCCTCTTTAAACCAGGGATGTTCATCCGAGGTATGATTTACCACCAGGTCCATAATCAGCCGCAGCCCTCTGCTATGCATCTCATTCAACAGGCAGTCAAAGTCCTCCATTGTACCGAATTCCTTCATGATCGACCGGTAATCCCTTATGTCATACCCATTGTCATCATTCGGGGAGTCATAGACGGGGGAAAGCCATACCGCATCGATTCCAAGTTCCTTAAGATAATCGAGCCGGGAGATAATTCCCCGGATATCCCCGATCCCGTCCCCGTTTGAGTCCATAAAGCTCCGGGGATAGATTTGATAGAAAACCGCTTCCTTCCACCACTGTTCCGTAACCCCCCTCTGATCCTCGGCCGGATTGTCCGGTTCACTGTTCAGCAGCTCAAGTAATGTCCGGTAAAAGCCGTCTCCAAGCGTCTTCCCGGTGAAGGCTGCTAATGTTTTCAGCCGAAGGTTTGCCGTTATGGGATTGGTTATGATTCGTTCACTCCGGTTTAACTGCAGTAAAAGCTTATGAAGGATATCATGTCCGATCGGATTGGAATAAACCTCCTTCACCTTGCTGCCTCCATCCATTTTTCTCCTCATATTTTCCTCCCTACTCCGCACTCTGCTTCTTTTTTCCTTTATTGTAACGCCGAGCCGTCATGGTTGTTAACCGCGAATTGATTGATACTGTAGATGCCATCCAGTCTGTCTTTTTTATCAAATACATTATTATAACCGACATAACGGTATTCTTTCACCGCTTCGGAGTACTCCGATCCCTCTTCGATATTGCGGCAAATGCCCTTCCTATCAATATAAAACAGCGCATTTATCACCGGTATCTTCCGGTACAGCTCCAAAAGGTAACGGTTATACTCCGTTCCCTGAAGCCCGGCCGTCTGCAGCAGATAGGAAGACAGATAGTTGGCGCTCATTCTGTCGATTTCCGCTTCCTCGATATCATAGTTCGCCCAAATAAAAAACGGCACCACATACTTCTTATCATAAATCACGCCCTGATCCTCCTTAGCTTGCCGCACTTCCGCCTCTTTATGGAAATCGGAATAGACGACAGGCTGGTGATCTCCAAAAAGCAGTATCAGAGTAGGTTCCTCCTGTCCGGAGAAATAATCGGTCAGCAGTTTAAAAGCCTTATCGGATTCCCTTACAAGGCTTAAATATTGCTCGACCGCGGGATATCCGGCCTTATTTGTCAGCCTTACGTTATTTTCTTCGTCAAAGAGCCTGGCGGCAGAATAGCCGCCGTGATTCTGCATCGTTACATTAAATATAAAAAGAGGATTCCCATCATCCCCGGCCTCATATTCCTCAATGATCTTCTTATAGCTTTCCCTGTCGCTGATAAATGTCCTTATCAGCTCCGGGTTCTTAAAGTCTTCCATAGAAAGGAATTCATCAAAGCCTAACAGCGGATACACCATATCACGTTTATAGCCGCTTCCATAGTACGGATGGATTGCTATATTGTAATACCCCTGTTCCTTTAAGACGGAAGCCAGGGAATCCGTCTTTTCCGTTACAAACTGCTGGTATGGCACCGAATTCCTCGGCATAACGGCCATGCTGTTGCCGGTTAAGAATTCATATTCCGTATCGCTTGTGGCACCTCCGAATACGGATACGTAAAGCTTGCCCTTAATTGTATTTTCCTTTAAGGTTCTCATATAAGGAAGATAGTCCATATTAGTTTCATAATCACCAAGCATACTTAAATCAGAAAATGATTCATTCATAATTGCAATAATATTCGGCTTAACCGCCGCCTCGGCCTCTTCCTCATCCATATTGTTAAAAACCGATTCCACCAGTCCGGCAGAATATCCGTCCGGTGTTTTCACCGTCAGCGCATTCACATTTGCCACAAATCCAAAAGCAGTCCCATAGGAAGCATAGGTATACTTCGGAGCAAAGAAATCCAGCACACTGATTGTCGATCCGATTAAGTCAGTACGAAAGAAAGCGGCAAATACCGACGCGACAAACAGCAGGCAGATACCCAATCCGGCGGCATAGTTTTTCAGGGACACATCCTTTTCTGTCCTGTCTGTTTTACCGGCAAGGGCATAAACCAGAAACATTAAGATTGCGGAAATAATGAAGCCCCCTGTTATATTCAGGGTATAGCCCGAAGCCACACTCACACCGGTCCGCCATGCGAGCAGGTCGCTTGGAAGGATGGGGTTACCGCGGAAGGCATACACGACATAGTTAACGCAGGCCGCCAGGTATATCAACAGATTAGCCAGCTTTACAGATTTCCTGATATTTCTGATCAATGCGTAGAGCAGAAAATAAACCGCCGCATACCAGACGATATTGTAAATACCATATTTCCGGAACATCTCCGTATTATAATTACCTACCATTATTTCAACCTGCAGAAAGGAGATAACCGGAGAAATCAGCAGAACAGGAATATTCAGCCATCTGCCGTATTTGTTAAAAAACTTCCTCAATGCCGTTACTTCAACCAGATTTATTGAAAGGATCATAAAAGCAGGCAGGATAAACACGGAAATAACGGTGCCCCAAGCTGCTTCCCCAAAAGAGTTCTGCTTAAGATACAGGAAGATAATAAGCATAAAATACAGCGCATATAGTAAGACCAGTATATTCTTTTTATTTTTGAGGCTTAATTTCACCCATTTGCCGCCCATCTTCTTTATTCTCCTTTATTGCTTAAAAATAACCAAATGTTTTTAACGATTCACAAGCAAGCTTGTAATTCCTCATTCCGCCTTCATTATATCATGAACATAAAGCTTGTTCATGATCTTGTTACTCCAATCGGAATTCACAAGCAAGCTTGTAATTCCTCATTCCGCCTTCATTATATCACTGTTTGATTTGCAGTCAAGATTTCCCGGTAAAATAGAATATTTTATATAGTTGCAAATTTTAACGGTTTAGTCTCACATAATACCCTACCTGCTTCATATATTAAATTAATAGTATCGATTAAGGGGAGATATTAAATTGGACTGCGGAGAACGGATAATAAGCGAAGATTATGCTGATTTTATACTGGATCTTAATACGATTGACATAAATCAGGCACCTACCTATGATCTTTGTTACGATATTTTATACGGCAACCTGACTGTCGCATATGCCGCCATATCCACCTTGCCCGAAAACATATTCCAATTGTACGGCTACAGTGTATTTCCAAGCTGTTTCGGATTAATGGATTTAGGCAGTCTGGAAGCCTCCGGAGTAACGAGAATCCGTAATATTCAAAGTCTCAATTTAGGGGGGAACGGTGTAATCATCGGTATCATAGATACCGGCATAGATTACACTCATGAAGCATTCAGGAATGCTGACGGTACTTCAAAAATAGTCTCCATCTGGGATCAGACCATCCAAAACCGGGAACTTTTTCCCGAAGGCTTTTTCTACGGAAGTGAATATACCCAGGAACAGATCAATAGCGCACTGGCAAGTCCCGATCCGCTGTCCGTTGTTCCAAGCACGGATGAAATCGGACACGGTACTTTTCTTGCCGGGATAGCGGCAGGCAATCCGAATATTACCGCCGGCTTTTCCGGTGTTGCGCCAAATGCGGAGTTAATCGTTGTAAAACTAAAGCAGGCAAAGCGTTACATACGAGACTATTTTTTAATACCGCAGGATGCGATTTGCTATCAGGAAAATGATATTATGCTAGGTGTGAAATATATACTGAATGCCGCAAGACAGCTTGGCAGGCCGCTCTCTCTTTGCATCGGCCTGGGTACTTCACAAGGTGCGCACGACTCACGCGGGTCATTAAGCTCCTATCTGTCTACCATTTCGGATGAAAGAGGTGTGGGGGTAACAATTGCCGCCGGGAACGAGGGCAACCGGGGCCATCATTATATGGGTATCGTTGATCCTGCAACCGGATACGACACTGTTGAACTTAGGGTCGGTCCCGATACATCCGGCTTTTCTATGGAATTATGGGGGAACAGTCCCAACCTGTTTTCGATCGATATCCTTTCCCCGTCCGGGGAATATATCCCCCGAATCCCTGCCAGGTTACGAGCGTCCCAGGAAATACGGTTTATCTTCGAACAGACCGTTATTCAGATAGATTATGAGCTTGTGGAATCACAAACAGGTGATGAACTGATCCTTATGCGTTTCCGAAGCCCAACGGAAGGCATCTGGCGTTTCCGGGTATATTCCGTAAGCAACCTTGAACCGGTATTCCATATCTGGCTGCCGGTATACCCGTTTATCAACGAAGATACTATTTTTACGGAACCAAATCCCGATTATACTCTGACGTCTCCTGCCAACACCTATGTGACTATTATATCAACCGCATATGATTATACGAATCGAAGCCTATATCTGAACGCAAGCAGAGGCTACACCAGAACGAACTTCGTAAGCCCCTCCTTTGCCGCTCCGGGTGTTAATCTTATCGGGCCGGCACTTAATAACGGTTATACCACCAATTCCGGAACCAGTATTGCGGCGGCGCATACCGCGGGAGTGGTCGCATTAATGCTGGAATGGAGCGTAACACTGAACCCCTATCCGTTTAAAACGATCGAGATGAAAAATATTTTTCTCCTTGGTGCCAACCGTGATCCCAACGCCATATATCCTAACCGGGAATGGGGGTATGGAATTCTTGACGTGTACAATTCCTTCCTCAGCTTAAGAGGTGCCTGATTATAAAGCTGTATATAACCCGTAATACGGTAAACGGATATATACGGCTTTATATATGGCTTTTTAACGCTTCCACATAGATCAGCCCCAAACGGCTGAGCGATACGCTTTTATGCTGTATATATCCCACCCGAATGTGTTCTCTCACATCCAAAGGCACTGCTATGATATTCTTTCCGTTCAATTCTTCACTTATGATTCCCGTACTTATGGTATAGCCGTTTAATCCGATCAGCAGATTAAATAAGGTCGCCCTGTCACTTACCTTAATACTCTTTTTATGTTCCAGAGTACTAAGTATTTCTTCGGAAAAATAAAAGGAGTTATACTCTCCCTGCTCAAAGGACAAGACCGGATAATCCTCCAGATCCTCCAGCGAAATAACGCTTTTTCCCGCTAAAGGATTGCCGGTGCTGATAAATACATGCGGTGCCGCTTCAAACAGCTCCGTAAATACCAGATTGCTCTCTTTCAAAAGCTTTCTTATCACCTTTTCATTAAAATTGTTCAGATACAGGATTCCGATTTCACTTTTCAGATTCCTTACGTCGTCTATAATCTCATAGGTCTTCGTTTCCCTTAGCGTAAATTCATATTCGTCTATGCCGTATTCCTTTATCAGATCAACAAAGGCATTCACGGCAAAGGAATAGTGCTGTGTAGTGACGGAAAAATGCTGCTTGGAGGGCTTCGCATCCAGATATTTCTTCTCCAATAATTCCGACTGCTCCAATACCTGTCTTGCATATCCAAGAAATTCCGTACCCTCCGGGGATATACTGATTCCTTTATTGGTACGGGTAAAAATGGTGATGTGGATCTCATTCTCCAGTTCTTTGATTGCGTTGGAAAGGCTGGGCTGGGATATAAACAGACCTTTCGCCGCCTCATTTATCGAACCTTTTTCCGCTATGGCAACCGCATATTTTAATTGTTGAAGGGTCATAACTTCCACCTTTTCCTGTTTTTTATCGTATAGGAAAGTTCACCGGCAAAGCCGGCCGCGCTCGGCGCGAGAGTTTCACAGGTGAAACTCTTTCTTGTCATTCTGCTCTCTTTATCTTTTATAATTATACCATATCGCATAAATTCAAACAATAACGGAAAATTTGCCTGTTTACCTGCCAATATGATATAATAACAGGCACAGGAACGGTTATTTGGATTTTTTGTATCATAAATGCCATTGAGGATTTATAATTCTATGCTTATAATAAATGTATTTCCAACCGAAATGTTTTGATTGCGTAAGTCACGCGGAAATGGAGGCAAATGTGAGTAAAAGGACTCTGTATTTAGAATGTTATTCCGGAATCAGCGGCGACATGACTGTTGCAGCTTTGCTTGACCTGGGTGCTGATAAGGATGTATTGCTTAACGCTCTGAAAAGCCTGAATGTGGACGGCTATGAAATAGTAATTGGAAGAAGAGCCAAAAACAGCATCGATGCCTGTGATTTCGATGTTATCCTGGAGGAAGGGGAGCATGGTCATGAGCATGGCAGCCATCCTGCTTCCGACAGCCGGCACAGCCATGAGTATCCCCACGAGCACTCCCATGAGCATGCCCCCCACAGTACTTTTGCTGTTCCTGATCCAATGCACCTTGGACACCATGAGCACAGGAATCTTAACGATATCTATTCCATCATTGATCAGTCCGGTATTTCGGAAAATGCCAGGGATATAGCAAAGAAGGTATTTCATATTGTAGCCGCCGCCGAATCAAAGGCACATGGAAAACCGATAGAGGAAGTGCATTTCCATGAGGTGGGTGCGGTGGATTCTATCGTGGATATTGTTGCTGCCGCAGTCTGCCTGGATAATCTGAAGATTGAAGAGGTAATCGTATCCGAGCTTTATGAAGGGACCGGCCATATCACCTGTCAGCACGGAATCCTTCCAATCCCTGTGCCGGCCGTTGTAAATATTTCAGCCGAATATCATATCCCTCTTCATATCACTTCCGTGAAAGGGGAGTTAGTTACCCCGACCGGAGCCGCCATCGTTGCGGCAATCAAAACCGGCGATATGCTGCCGAAGGAATTCCGGATAGAACGAATCGGCCTCGGCGCAGGTAAACGGGACTATGAAACGGCCGGTATCCTGAGGGCAATGCTTATAGAGGACTTGACTAAGCCGTTCGTAAGCACTGCTGCCGATAGGGTATGGGTTCTGGAAGCAAATATTGATGACTGCAGCGGAGAGGCATTATCGATTGCAATGGAACTGCTGTTCCAAAACGGTGCAAAGGATGTCTGCTACACACCGATCTATATGAAAAAGAACCGGCCGGCTTACATGCTCAGTGTCATCTGCGGTGAAGAGCACAGAAAGAAATTAGAGGAAATTATATTTACGCATACTACGACAATTGGGGTCCGCAGGCATGAGACACTCCGGACGATACTGGACAGGGAGGTACGGACGGTATCAACCCCTCATGGAGATGCACTTGTAAAGGTATGCCGTTATGACGGCAAGACATTCTATTACCCTGAATGCGAAAGTGTTAAAAAGCTCTGTGTGAATGCAGATATGGATTATATGACGATGTACAGCCTGATCCGGAACCTTGCGGAAGAGGTCTTAATATGAAGGATAGAGTCCTGGAAGGCAGAAACCGCTTGCAATATGAGATATTATATAAATCCATGAAGGAACATCTTGACGAAGGTGTCTGCGTTGCTTTCTCCGGCGGTGTTGACAGCAGCCTGTTGCTTAAGATCGCATGTGAAGCAGGAAAGGATTCGGGAAAGCAGGTTCTGGCCGTAACCTTTGAGACAAGGCTTCACCCGCATGGTGAAATGGAGGAAGCGGCAGAAATGGCTTCCGCTTTCGGTGCCATTCACAAAATCATACAAATCAACGAGTTTGCCGATCCGGAAATCATGAATAATCCGACAGACCGCTGTTACCGCTGCAAGAAGCTTCTCTTCCGCTCTCTGATAGAATATGCAAAGGAGGAAGGTTACCGCTATATCACAGACGGCAGCAATTTTGATGATTTAAAGGCTTACCGTCCGGGAATGAAAGCATTAAAGGAACTCGGTATCCACAGCCCTCTCTTGGAAGCGGAGGTCACAAAGGAAACGGTCCGGTCGCTTGCCGCCGCCCTGGGGGTAAACTCCTCGGTAAAACCGTCCGCTCCGTGTCTGGCAACAAGATTACCCTACGGAGCACGGCTGGATTTCGAAGTGCTGGAACGCATAGACCAGGGCGAGAACTTCATAAAAAGCCTGGGATTTTACAATGTACGGCTGCGGCTGCATAAGGATATCCTCCGCATAGAAATCGATAAGAAAGACTTTATGAAATTCATGGAACAAAGGGAAGCTGTTATCTTAAAGCTAAAGGAATCCGGCTTCCTTTATATCACTTTGGACCTGGAGGGTTTCCGGTCCGGCAGCATGGATATTAATCTAAAATAAATAGGGAAACGTTTGCATTGGAATTGAGAGAAAACTCCGTATGAACTTCCTGTAAGATTATTTAAATAAAAATATCTTTGAGTTTTAGACACCGCATTCTCCCTTCCCGTTTCGGTTTGATGCAAACAGAAACAAAGAATGCGGTGCCGGTCTTTTAATTTGTAACTGCAATCCCAACCAGTTTGCCGTAACCCTCAGCATCAGTGATCGTATAATCGCGCACAGCCTCTAATTCAATTTCTCCTTCTCCATCGGGGCTGTTCACCTGCCGCATACTTCCCTTGAATTTACCGCTTGTTAAAGATTCCCCATTTGAGGATAATATGTCAACAAACTGCCGGACGAGCTTGCCGTCATAGTACAGGCAATCCTGCTTTTTATCATAAGTTAAGCCAAACGGCTCATAAACGGCGTACAGTTCCGCGAGTTCCTCCGGTGTCGCTTTATCCCCCTCACTATAAGCAATCGACGCAGAACTGCCTTTAGGGGCGTTGTCCTGAGAGGATTCCTGTGCCGTAGAGGCAGTATCTGGCGAGGAGGAAGCATTCGTTTCTATTGCATATGTCTGAGGCGGATTTAAAAGATTGCTGATATCCTTTGAATTAAACTCTTCCTGACTGCTTTGTTCTAACCCGAGCAGCTTACCCGCAGGATTCAGCGAACCGTCAGAATTTTTAATAGGAGTTAAGTCTCTTATTGCATGAACGTCAACCGATCCGGTTTTATCGAAGAAATCAATGCCCGCATTACCGTTATCCACGGGATAAAAGTCCTCAAAATAGCGAACCGGCTTCCCCAGGTAAGTGAGTTTATTGGTAGTCTTATCATAAACAAGGCCGTATTCCTTGTATCGAGAGTTGTATAGCGAGAAATCTATTTTAAAATCTTCCATAGCCGTGTCTCCATCGGAAACAGCAGTTGCTGCCGGAGTATCCGCTACAGCATTGGTAGCGAATACAGTCGTTATGCCAGTCACCAATGCCACGGCCAGAATTATTCCCACAAGGGAGGTTTTCTTCATCTTCATAATTGCGTTTATCCTTTCTTCAAGCACATTTTTGCTGAAATTGTTAACAAGGGGAGTCAGTCCGCTTTTCTTTTCCTCCAGTCCGATAAGAGTCAGGGCGTACGCCGACTTCATCGTTCTCCCGAATATCCGCACTACAGCTTCGTCGCAGGAGAGTTCAATATCCCTGTTTGCCAGAATATACATTACCCATACAAAAGGGTTAAACCAGTGGACACATAATGCAGCTGCCAATAATAACTTTTTCAGTGTGTCAATATACCGGATATGCATATGCTCATGGGCAAAAATATGCTGCAGCTTTGTTTCGTCCGTCCAGTCGATCTTTTTAGGCAGGAGTATCACGGGACGAAATACTCCATAGGTCAGCGGAGCCTTGATTTTGTCACTCTGCCGTATTTGTACCGGCCGCCGCAAGGGATGTTCCCGCAGCCAAAGAGCAGCAAAGCCGTTTGTAACGGGCAGGGACATTTTAAATTCCCTGCGACACTTGATATAAGCCGCAGCAAAAAACAACAGGCAGATGCAGAATCCGGTCAACCAAACAATTTTAATAAGCAGACCTGAAAATACCGACGGATCAGTTCCAATAATTACTGCCGTATCGGAAATAATCGTCGCAGGGGGGATGCCTGTGATTTGCACGGGAAAAACAGTCGCCTCCGTCTCCGTAAACAATCGTTTCAAAATATCCAAGCCTGTGTAAAAGCTAAAGCGTGACGGGATAGAAAACGGAACAAGTAAACGACAAAGCGTCACGCCCCATAGCACCATGAATGTCTTTTTCGGCAGTTTATTCAAACCAATCGAACGGATAACCACAACGGCAACAATGAGGACACTCCCGGCAAAGCTCATTTGAAAGATTTGCATATCAGGTCACCTCATTTCAACCGGTCAACAAGCTGCCTTAGTCCTTCGATTTCCTCTGCGGACAGATTCTTCCTGCTCAAAAGAGAAGCAAAGAGTAAATCGGCAGACCCGTCAAATACCTTGTTGATCAATTCCGTGGTTTCCTGCTCCTGCACCTGTTCCTTTGGGATTAACGCATGGCACATAAAATTAGGCTCCCTTCGTTCAATGGCACCTTTACCGATACACCTTTTGATAAGCGTGTACGTCGTGTTCATGTTCCAGCCTACCTGCTCTTTCAGAATATCTGATATTCTCTTGGCAGTCGTATCGCCTTCTTTCCAAAGAACATCCATTACTTTTAATTCGGAATCAAACAGTTTGATTTCCATACAGCACCTCCTAACTACCGCAGTAGTTTCTGTGATATATTCATACTACCACAGTCTTTTTAAATTGTCAACACTACTGCGGTAGTTTTTTTAATATTTTTTATTAACTTCATATAATTCTTCTGCAAACCTCAACAATAAAAATCTTCACGGGCATATATTAATCGAAGTTTTTCAGTTGCTTCGATTAATATATGCCCGTGAAGACTCACAATGTTAATATGAAAGAATCAGTTTATGGGCTCTAATGCAGCCGTACATGGATAATAAATCGTTGTAAACTAAATCTTTTGCAGGCAGAACGGCAATTCCAGGCCTGCTTCCTTCAATAATTCTTCATTTCTAAGTATATCCCCTGCCGGTCCGTCCGCAAAGACCTTGCCGTCCTTTAATATGACTACCCGTTCGCATATTTCCAATGCCATATCAAGATCATGGGTAGCAATCAGCTTTGTCATATTAAAATCTTTTAACAAAGCCAATAACCTGCGCCTTGTTTTGGGGTCCAGAAACGAAGTCGGTTCATCAAACAGAATAATGGAAGGCTCCATCACCAGTATTGTTGCAATCGCAATAATTCTTTTTTCTCCTCCGGACAGTTTATTTGAAGAATGCTTCATTAATTTTTCGATATCCAGGGATTTTATGACACCGTCAATCTTTTCTCTTACAGCCGCCTCTTTGTATCCGTAATTTCTAAGACCAAAGGCGATATCGTCGTATACATTTGCCATAAACAGCTGGTCATCAGGATTTTGAAATACCACTCCTACCCGTTCTCTTACTTCCCTTAAATTCTTCTTAGTAACCTCAAGCCCGTCAATTGCAATCCTTCCTTCATAGGGCAGCAGGATGCCCACAATTGACATAAGAAGAGTAGATTTACCGGCGCCGTTTGCGCCGACAATTCCGACCGTTTCCCCGTCCTGAATCCGGATATTCAAATGATCCAATACATCCTCCTCACCCGAGTACCTCACACATAACTGTTCTATTTGTAACACGATATTACCTCCAAGTCCAATCTACATAAATAATCCGCCGATTGCTTCGCTGACGTTTACAAAACGCATGATTATAAGCAAAGCGCCCGTCGATATCATGAAAATCCAACCTTCTTTCGATATTTTTTCTCTTTTGGAAAACGAAAATCTGCCTTCAAATCCCCTGCATTTCATTGCGGAATAGATTCTCTCGGCCCTGTCGAAGCTCCGGAGGATCAACTGTCCCAGAAACGGCCCCATGTCCTTCATCCGGATGCCCTTTTCCCTGGGAGCACGCAGTATATATGCATGATACATAACAGATATCTCCTCCAGAAGCACACTGATATAGCGATATGTCAGCATAATCTGAATTACAATCACAGAAGGAATCCGAAATCCCACCATGACATAGGCCAAATCATTGATACTTGTCGTGGCTACCAATATTAAAACTGCCATAACCGTTAATACGGTTTTTAATAAAAGTGAGCAAAACGAAATCATCCCCTCCGTAATTCCGATATTCCAGACCGTAAAGAGAATTTCCCTGCCGATAATAAGGTTCGAGATTCCCGTAAATAAAGTAAAGGGCAGTGCAATGATAAGCCGCTGAAACAATGGTTTTAAGGGAATCTCTCCTACCGTCATTAAAATGACCGGATAAGCTAAATATGGTATCAGACCGCTTATCTGATTGGGGCCGTAGGAAATAACTATAATCAGATACAACATCGTCGTCAGCAGTTTAACGGAAGGCTGCAGCCTATGTATCGGCGTATCCTTATAGGTTAACTCTTCTAGTTTTGCAATTTTTTGAATCGATTTCTTAATATCTGACATGTTAACCCCTTATATTAATTTATTAACTTAATTTTACATGGAAGCCCGGGAATTCTTTATTCTTTTGAAGCTTAAAATAACAATTCCTGCTGCCGCAACAATAACAAAGGTAATCGCTCCGCCCACAATGCCGGAGAAGCTGGTTCCAGCAGCCCCGTCAGCCTGTGCCTCTTCCTTAAAGGTATAATCCGGCAGAAAAGCGGTCTTTTCCTGAACCCCTTCAATTGCCGAATGAACCTCCGAGTTCGATTCCAATTCCGTTGTCCCTGTCACACCTTCAATCGACCATTCCAGTCCGTCCGGATAGGAAGAAGCAAATAATGATAAAATTCCTCCGACGAAGACAGTTGCTATCACTAAACAGGTTAATACTTTTTTGACAGAAACAGTTGCTAACGAAGTTCCTTCCAGCGCATTTTCGATCACTTCCTTACGCATACCGTAAACAAAGCATAATACTCCTGCCGTTACGATACCTTCCACCACGCCGATAGCCAGATGGATCGGCTGCATATAAAGTACGAACTCATGAAACGGCAGCTTCGTAATTCCGGAGGCCAGAGTCTCAAGAACGACGCTAAAAGCTCCTGCTTGCAATCCCACAACTACCGAAAGAACAGAGGCTATGGTAATTCGTTTCGGAGTAATCCCCTTTTTCAATATCGGCTTAAACAGCAGGGGGTATGTAATCAGGCAGGAAACCACCCCCATATTAAAGATATTACACCCTAAGGCTAACAACCCTCCATCCGCAAAAAACAGACATTGGATTAATAATACGGAAGCCAGTGTGATGAGTGCGGGAAACGGCCCGAGTAATGCCGCAAGCAGGATGCCTCCTCCGATATGACCGCTTGAACCTGTGGCCGGAATCGTAAAATTAATCATTTGAGCCGCAAAAACAAATGCCCCCATAACACCCATCATAGGTATCTTATAATCCTGTATTTCTATCTTTTTAATTTTTTTAACGCTGTATCCGATCGCTCCGGCTGAAACTGCAGTCATCGTTCCGCCGACCGCGACAGACAGCAATGCATCTGACATGTGCATAGTACATCCTCCTTTTTTTATCGATCATTCCATACCGACACCCAGACGGTTGATCTGAGTGGCAATATATCCGGCGCCGAATCCGTTATCAATATTTACGACAGATAATCCTTCCGCGCAGGAGTTTAACATGGTCAGCAGTGCCGATACCCCGCCGAAATTAGCTCCGTATCCCACCGAAGTGGGTACGGCGATCACGGGTTTATCCACAAGACCTGCAATGACTCCGCCAAGTGCCCCTTCCATTCCTGCAACCGCAATAACACAGTTTGCTTTCCTTATTTCTTCCAGCTTCGATAACAGCCGGTGAATACCGGCTACACCTACGTCATAGATACGTATGACATTACTTCCGAAGAATTCCGCCGTACGGGCGGCTTCTTCCGCAACCGGGATATCCGATGTGCCGCCGGTACAGACCGCAATACATCCTTTCCCGGTCTTTTCTTCCTTCTGAATGAAAAGGATACGGGATACCGGATCGTATTCCGCCATCGGCAGGATCTCCCTGACCTGTTCGTATTGCTCCTTTGATGCCCGTGTCCCCAGTACATTCGTATCCCGCTCATGGAATCTCAGAAAGATCTCCTTTAGCTGTGAATCCGATTTGCCGGCACAATATACGACTTCGCCATACCCGGATCTTAAGGCTCTGTGATGATCCAGCTTTGCAAATCCCAAATCCTCATACGGCAATTTTTTCAGCAGTTCTTCCGCTTTTGAAACTTCTATTTCATTATTCTTTACCTGCTCCAACAATTTATGAATATCCATAAACCCTCCTTATGTATCTGTCATGCCCGTTTCACCACGGCCGGCGTGCGCATCCTGCACGGAGTGCTTTTTTATTTGATAGGATCATTGTATCTTAACAAGGGCTTCCTATGAAATAAAAAAACATGACGATTAAACCTGCTGCTCTCAGCAGGCAGAACCTTCATGATTCCAATCCAAATATATTTAGTTTTCTATCTCATGCTTTCCGTCATATCGCTGCAATCTTCATGATGGCATTTTATGCCGGCGACAGGATATCAGCCTGCTTCCCCGGCATTCTTCCGATTACATTATTATAGCACAATATATCAAAAGGTCAAGCCGTTACTCGGCCATAACCCCTACCCTTACCAAAGAATTCAGTATTGCACTTGATCCCAGGTGACACCCTCTGAATTCCTGGGTGAGATCCCTTCCCGCATTGAGGCCGAAATGCATTCCGCCCGCCCACGGCGCTTTACTGCTCATGTCATAGACCACCCCGTTAACAGCCACATACGCGGGTTTCCCATCAGTACCGTCATAATATGCCAGCTCCTCCAAAGTAAATACTCTCATTTCTGCATTATCCGTATCTGTCTGCTGTGAATTCAGGAAAGTATCCTCTATGTACCGGAGCAGCGATTCCGTTTTCTCCTCCATTAACTGCAGGCAGTGCATTTTTTCTTCCGGCGATACGCTTATAGCATGATTATGACTGAAATAGCTTATTTCATCCTTATATCTATACACAGCAGCCCGTAATTTGTCCTCTTTCATATCCCTCTCCTATCCGCCTAAAGGCACACTCATATTCAGCCGTAAGGCTGTACTGTAACGATAATTTTACAATACCTATTACTAAATTTATATTGAAAGGATGAAAAGTATGACTTATTTTTTCACCGTCTATCCTGTCGAAGCATTTTTTATGCAATAGAACGCATCCTGTACGGAGTGCTTTTTATCGTATAGAACGAACTTTTCTATACGATAAATAAGGGCCGATGCTTAAGCAAAGGCTGCCTGCCGTTCCATGAACAGCATAGCAAGCCTTTCCAGTCATCAGACCCTGTTTCTTTTTCTCTTTCAATATTTTACTTTACGTTATACATTCCGTGGCTGTTCATGTAGTTAAACAGCTGTTCGCCGTGGCTCTGCTCCTCATGCTGGATATGCTGGAGCGCCTGTCGTACGGTCGGATTGGCAGCTTCAAAAATACCCGTATCATAAGTACCGGAAACATATTTCTCCGTAGCAAGCAGGTCACTGCAAAGCACCTTGTCACTGGTGTCTGTGATACCCTTGTATCCGGATTGATCCGATTGCCGGCTTTTCTTCTTATCCGACTGGCCGGATTGGCCCTGCTCCCATTGACTGGACCGGCTCTGGCCCCACTGGGCATGGCTCATATCCGGTTGTTTGCCTTGCAGCATTTGATCAACCATGTCATAATGGTGCTGCTCCTCCGAAGCCAATGTATCAAATAACTGTTTCAACTCCGGATCAGAAGTCTGCTGTGCATAATTCTTATATTTTGTGACACAGATTTCCTCCTGATTCTTGTCATCCTCCAAAAGCATTCTTTCCTTTTGACTAAGCTTTATCTCCATAATTGCCTCCATTCCTGCGCAGCGTTGTGCGCATCCCAGGTTTTAGTCGCAAACGCAGCCACAAAACTGCCGGTTGCACCTTTCACTTCGGTTATATTTTTAGCAAACAGAGGTTAATTATGCATAAAAGGGAAAAAAGACAGGAACGGCTTACTTATTGAAGAATTCAATAATGGCCTTTGCACAATAGTTATTCATTGCCGTAAAGGTTTCCCGGGTAAAGGTTCCGATGTGTGGGGTCAGAATTACATTGTCAAAGGATTTTAACGGCGAGTCCTCACAAGGCTCCTGATCAAAGACATCAATGCATGCACCCCCGATTTTTTTCTCCCGGAGTGCGGCTTCAAGGTCCGCAGCATTCACAACAGGCCCCCGGGCCGTATTGATCAGCACCGCATTCGGTTTCATACGGTCAAATACCGTCTTACAGAACATGTTCCTGGTATCGCCGGCTAAAGGGACACTGACGGAGATATAATCACTCTCTTTAAGTATGGCGTCAAAATCCGCATATTCCGCATGATACTTTTTCTCAATATCAGGCTCACTGTGACGGTGCCAGCATAGTACCCTCATGCCGAAAGCGTCGGCACACACCGCCGTCGCCCTGCCGATACTCCCAAACCCGATAATACCCAGGGTTTTTCCTGTCAAACCGCTGCCGATGTTCTGTGACCAGAGTCCGTTCTTCATATCGGTATTATGGGCCGACAGCTTTCTGGCGTATTCCAGGATATAAGCCATGACCAGCTCCGCTACCGCGTCCCCGACACAGCCTACCGTCCGCGAAACCTCTATCTTACGTGCTTTCACGGTTTCCTGATCGATATTGTCTATCCCGACACCCCTCCGTGCTATCATCTTAAGCTTCGGCATACGGTCTATTATCTCTTTCGAATATTTCTCCCCTCCTGCAATAACCGCATCAGCATCTTTTAACAAGGTTATCAATTCATCCTCCGGGTATTGTGCCGCATCCGCATATTCTTCAACCTCAAAACCGGCATCGGTCAGCATTTTTACCGCTGCGGTATCTACCTCGGATACATTATTTGCTGTTATCACTACTTTTATCATACGCATTCCTTTCCAAGCCCAACCTGTTTCCGCGCTTTCTGTAAAAAAAGATGTAAAGTTGCTCATTTAAATACTAGTATACCATGCAAGGCCATTTTATTCAACCTTTAATAGGACTGCCGTTCTATTCCTATTTTTATCCTAAACCTCTTCCTATAAGGTTCTTCCTTCCTGATATATGTATTCCGGAATACCGACAGCAATATGCCCAGCACAATAAAGTTTACTATCAGGCTTGCTCCGCCGTAGGATATAAACGGCAGGTTGACCTGGGCAACCAGTTCAATGCTCAAATTGGCCAGGATATATGCCGCTCCCTGGAGAATAAAAACCAATCCGCAGCCGAGCCCTACAAATGCTCCCAGGGAATTCCTCTGCTTTAGTGACAGGTGAATCATTCGGCCGGTGAAAAGCAGGAACAGGCATATAATCGCTACCCCTGCGGCAATCCCGAATTTTCCTATAACATAGGTAAGGATGTAGTCGGAATTGTTTAAAACAACTTCATATCCGGTTCCATGTTCTGCGGTTTCACCAAATAACCTTGCATGAGCAATTACCTGCCGGGCCACATTCATCCGATAGCCTTGCGGATACTGCTCCGGGTGCGCCAATTTTCCAAAAAGCTCTTGAATGCGTATTAGTTGACTGGACGGCAGGAGTATATTGCCTTTAAACAAAATGACAAGGACGGGAATGACATTCCATCCCCAGATCAGCAGCAGAGATTTTATCTTTGACGTTTTAAACCAGCCTTTTAAAACAGCAACGGAAAGCATTAGCAGACAGGAATAAATAAGTCCCAGGAATACGGAAACCTGAACCACAAAACAGCATACAACGGCGCCGGCAAATAAGCCAAATAAAAGACACTTTATAAGGCCGGAATACCCGCATTTCCCGTAGGCATATATGATACCGCCATAAACCGGTATAAGCAGCAATGCATACGCATAGAGATAAGGATAACCGCCGTTTATTTGGAGGGCAAACGGGACATACATCAGAATTCCCGAAAGGAGCAGAACCCAGATCGGTTTCGCATACTTTCCAAGGAAGGTATAATCGGCAAAATATACGGACAGCATCAGCAGGAATCCCAAGACAAGATAAAATATATGTTTTCTCAAGCCTCCGGCTAACGTAATTCCCGCCGCATCGGCTGCATGAATCAGGCTGCTCTGGAACAGGATGCCCAGGCTGCACAGTACCAGGACTGCTGTTAGAAGATACCATTCCATCCTGGGTTTATGAATCTTATCCAACTGTTTCCCTATCTCCGTCGGATCTCCCATCTGTTCGAGAGCTTTCCTGGCTGCCGCAATCTCATCCATACCTTCCGACAGGTAAACGGCTTTCTGATCCTCTATATGGTTTTCTATCTCCTCCGCCACCAGGTTCCTTGCTTTTTTACAGCGTATCTGATTCCTGATCTCTTCCAGATACTCTTCCTTCCTGCTAAATTCCACCAAATTCCACACCTCCCAGAACACTGTTTACCGCCTTAGTGTATTCCTTCCACTCTTTATTTTTCTCCTTCAGATATTTGCGCCCGCTTTTCGTTATCCGATAATATTTCCTTGGCTTTGCACTGTCAAAATCCTCATAGGATTCCAGATATCCCTGAATTTCAAGTGTATGCAATAACGGATACAGGGTACCCGCCTTTAAATCAAACACATGGTTCGATCTTTCATGCAGGCTTTCAATCATCTCATAGCCGTACCGATCCTTTTCCGACAAGAGACTTAAAAGCAGCATAGCCGTGCTTCCGGATATCAAGCTTTTGTTTACCGACATAATTTACTCCTTTCATATATAGATGATCTATATATAAATATATATCGATCATCTATATATGTCAAGTAAAATATTATCCGGCAATCATATTCAGGAACATATTGTGGATCGAAGGATCTCCGTTTAGTTCCGGATGAAAGGATATCCCTATCTGGTGTTTATACTTTACCCCTGTGATATTTCCCCGCACTTCCGAAAGAATACTTACACCTTCGCCGATGCGTTCAATATAGGGAGCACGAATATAGGTCATGGGGACAACTCCGGCACCTTTAAATTCGGACTCCGTGTAAAAGCTCCCCAACTGCCTGCCATAGGCATTTCTCCTTACGGTAACCGGAAGAGTGCCGAAATGCACCGTGGCATCCTCCGATAAATGTCCGGCCAGAAGGATTAATCCGGCACAGGTACCCAGTACCGGCAGTCCGTCTCTAAGTCTCTCCTTAAGCGTATCATACAGATCAAGCTCTCGCAGCAGCTTGCCCTGGACCGTGCTTTCCCCGCCCGGAAGAATAAGCCCGTCGAAATCTCTCTCCAAATCCTTTTTCTGCCTGATTTCAAAATGAGGTATACCAAGCCTTGCAAGTACCTTTTCATGTTCCAGGAATGCACCCTGTACGGCCAATACTGCAACAACCATAATTATTTACCCCTTTCAGCCATTAACAGTGCGATCTCCTGTTCATTGATTCCAATCATAGCTTCGCCCAAATCTTCGGACAGCTCCGCAATCATCTTTGCATCCGTATAATTCGTTACCGCTTTCACAATTGCCTGCGCCCGCTTCTTGGGATTGCCGGATTTAAAGATACCGGAGCCGACAAACACGCCTTCTGCGCCCAACTGCATCATCAGCGCCGCATCGGCCGGTGTCGCAACACCTCCTGCCGCAAAATTGACCACGGGCAGCCTTCCGTTTTCATGCACATATATCACCAGGTCATAGGGCACCTGAAGCTCCTTTGCCTCCTGGTACAGTTCGTCCTCCCTCATCGAAACAATCCTTGCAATCTCACGGTTCATCCTTCGCATATGGCGTACCGCCTGAACAATATCTCCCGTTCCGGGTTCTCCCTTCGTCCTGATCATGGAAGCCCCCTCGCCGATTCTCCGCAAGGCTTCCCCCAGATCCTTCGCGCCGCATACGAACGGCACCTTAAACTTCGTTTTATCAATATGGTAGACATCGTCGGCAGGCGATAGCACCTCACTCTCATCAATATAATCGATCTCGACGGCTTCCAGTACCTGCGCTTCCGCAAAGTGTCCGATCCGGCATTTCGCCATTACCGGGATGGAAACCGCCTCCTGAATCCCCTTTATCATCTTTGGATCACTCATCCTTGACACTCCGCCGGCCGCCCGGATATCCGCCGGTATCCGTTCAAGCGCCATAACCGCACAGGCCCCTGCCTCCTGGGCTATTATCGCCTGTTCCGGTGTCGTAACATCCATGATCACCCCGCCTTTTAACATCTGCGCCAACTGCTTGTTCAACTCATATCTTTCACCATTCATTCTGATTCCTTCTTTCTTTTTATAATGGCTATATATTACAGCAGTTGTGGTATTGTTTAAATATCCAGTTTTATTATTTTTAACCACACCAGATAAAAGACTTAAAAAAGAGTTTCGCTCGCGGCTAATTTCCAATACAACAAAAAACAGAGGCCTCGACGGCCCCTGTTTTAATGTATTTGTCTATCCTTCGAAAGGAATTACCGCTCCGTTATAGGTTGAATTAATGAATTCCTTTAATTCATCCGATTTCAGGACATTTACCAAAGCCTTAATCCCTTCGCTGTTTTCATTCCCTTCCTTAACGGCAATAATGTTAACATAAGTTTTTGCAGCCTCGGATTGGGAAGTTTCATAGGCTATCGCATCCTTTGAAACGGATAAGCCTGCCTCCAGGGCATAGTTGCCATTTAATACGACAAAAGCCACTTCCTCTCTCACCCTTGCTACCTGTGCCGCTTCAAGCTCTTCAAGCTTTAAGTTACGCGGATTTTCCGCTATGTCATTTACCGTTGCAGTAAGGCCGGCGCCTTCCTTTAATTTAATCAGTCCGTTATCCTGAAGAAGCAGCAGCGCTCTTGCTTCATTCGTCGTATCATTAGGGATTGCTATCGTCGCACCGTCCGAGATATTAGCAAGGTCGCTTTCCTTGCCGGGGTAGATGCCAAAGGGTTCGTAATGGATATCACCGGCATCAACAAGATGCGTCCCCTGCTCCTCATTGAAGCTTTCCAGGTATGGTATGTGCTGGAAGTAATTCGCATCGAATTCACCGCTTTCCACAACCAGGTTCGGCTGGATATAATCATCAAACACAGTAACTTGAAGGTCCCAGCCGTCTTTCGCAAGGATTTCCTTGGCCTTCTCAAGAATCTCCGCATGCGGGGTTGCGGAAGCCGCAATGGTAATGGTCCCCTTTGTTTCCGCTCCCGTATCTTCTTGCGTATCGGCTGCCGGCGTTACATCCGCCGCGGATTCCTTCTCCGTACCTGTATCCGCATCGGACGTATCAGCGGGAGCTTTGCCGCTGCAACCCGTAATTGCTCCCGCCGCAAGCACTAATGTAATTAAAACAGTGATCATTTTCTTCTTCATAATTATCCATCCTCTCTTTCCTAATTTATTTTAAGTATTTGCAAAACCCATTTTGTGTCTATGACTGTTCCAATGTGTGTTTTGTCTGTCTCTACAGCTTGCTGAAATTGTTTGAACATCACATACAAATGCTTTTATTGTATGTGTAAGTCAAATAATTTCAGCAAGCTGTAGAGACAGCCAAATACACACAGGAACATCAATAGACACAATTGAGAGTTTCGCAATTACCTAATTTATTTTTCTATGGTCAAGGGCTTTTGAAATCTTCATCCCCGCACCCTGAAAAATCTGAACCAAAAGTATCAATATGATGATCGTAACAAACATGATATCCGTCTGGTAACGGTACAGGCCATAACGGATTGCGATTGCTCCCAGACCGCCGCCGCCTACTACGCCTGCCATTGCCGAATAGCCTAATATCGTTCCGATAGCTATGGTAAATCCGATAAGTAATGAGGTCCTGGCTTCCACCAGCAGTACCTTGCGAATTATGGTAAAGGTACCGGCTCCCATGCTTTGTACCGCCTCAATGACACCCTTATCCACTTCCAGTATGGAGGATTCCACCATACGCGCTATGAAGGGGGCTGCCGCAATCACCAACGGAACGATCGTGGCCGCGGTTCCGTAGCTTTTCCCTACGATCGCCCTGGTAAGCGGAATTACAAGGATGAGCAGTATCAGGAAAGGTATGCTTCGGAGAATATTTGCCGTCGCATCCAGTATTTTATAGATTACCGCATTGGGCTTAATTCCTTTCCTGCCGGTAACAGCCATCGCTATCCCCATAGGAAGCCCCAGAACATATCCCATAATTGTTGAACAAACCGTCATAATCAATGTGTCATACAGACCCTGGATAATCATATTGACCACGGCTTCCGTCCACACCGAACTGTCAAACATAATCCGTAACCTCCTCTACCGTTAATCTGCGCATCTTCAGATACTCTATCATCCTGTTCGCGGAATCCTCCTGTTCGGGCAGCTGCAGTATCATCTCACCGGCTGCCGTTCCGTCTATATTCCTTGTATCTGCCCGGAGTATATTGACCGGCGCCTTACATTCTAATATCATATTGGCGATCACAGGCTCAAAGGAGGAATTCTCGTGGAATACGATACGAATACATCGTTTTCCTTTCATCTCCATGATTTTCTCATCCTTTAAAAACAGTTTCCTGGCGGTCTTTGACTTCGGTGCCGAGAATACGTCCATTACCTTACCGTTTTCGACAAGGATACCATCGTCAATGATTGCCACATGGCTGCATATTTCCTGTACAACGGACATCTCGTGCGTAATAATTACTATGGTTATTCCAAACTTAAGATTGATCTCCTTAAGCAGTGCCAGAATGGATTTTGTCGTCTGAGGGTCGAGTGCGCTTGTAGCTTCATCACACAGAAGTATCCTGGGGTTATTCGATAATGCTCTCGCTATGGCTACCCTCTGCTTCTGGCCGCCCGAAAGCTCGGCCGGATATGCTTTTTCCTTCTCCTCCAAACCGACGATTTTCAAAAGCTCCCCGGCTCTTTTCCTGGCATCCTTTCTTTTCACGCCGGCGATTTCTAAAGGAAAGCAGATATTATCTATTACATTTTTTTGCATCAGCAGGTTAAAATGCTGGAATATCATGGCGATATCCATTCTCATTTTTCTTAATTCCCTGTCCGTCAGATCCGATAAATCCTTACCTTCCACAATTACCGTTCCGCCCGTCGGCTTCTCCAGGAAATTAAGACATCTTACAAATGTACTTTTTCCCGCCCCTGACATTCCAATGATTCCGCAGATTTCACCTTCCCCGATATCCAGACTGACATGTTTCAATGCCTCAATGGTAGCTTCCTTTGTTTTAAAGACTTTTGAAAGATTTTTCACCTGTATGACCGGAATCATTTTTCATCTCTCCTTTAATTCATATTATTTATATATGAAAAGTATGTTAACAATATTATAACACTACCTATCTTTTGTCAATATCTTTTTTATAAGTAAATAAAAAACACCATAAGAAAACAAGTCTGTTTGTCTCCTTATGGTTATTTTGGTTTTTTTCCCGATAAATTATTTACAGCCGGGTATTATGTATCTTCCGGCGCCGCCGACCGGCTTCACTCGTATTCATCATAGTCGTCCAGAAAGTTTCGTTTTTCTTCACCTTTATGATAGCCGATAATTGTACCCAGGTTAATGTCATGGACACTCCTGAATATATTCTTGTCAATGATATCACTGGTCTGGCGCAGTCTTTTGATAAGCTTCTTCATCTCCTCACGCTTTGAACCTCCGCCGCCGTTGTCACACATGGTACAGTTCTCCGTGAACCTGCAGGCACATTGTATGAACTGCAAATCGTTATACTCTTTCCAGGCTATGATATCCGCCTCCTTTACCATATACATAGGGCGGATAAGCTGCATGCCCTCAAAGTTCCGGCTGTGAAGCTTGGGCATCATCGTCTCGATCTTTCCGCCGTACATCATTCCCATCAGTATGGTCTCGATCACATCATCAAAATGATGTCCCAGGGCTATCTTGTTGCAGCCTAACTGCTGCGCGTTATGATACAGGTACCCGCGCCGCATCCTTGCACACAGGTAACAGGGTGTGTCCTCAACTCCGGCAACCGAATCAAATATGTCGGATTCAAACATGGTAATTGGTATGTGAAGCAATTCCGCATTATTAATGATGGTCTGCCTGTTAATCTCATTATAGCCCGGGTCCATGACAAGGAACACCAGATCAAACTTCATGATGCCGTGTCTCTGGATCTCCTGCATCAGCTTGGCTAGCAGCATGGAATCCTTTCCTCCTGAGATGCATACCGCAATTTTGTCATTTTCCTGAATCAGCTTATATTCATTGATTCCCTTAATAAACTGTCTCCAGACAGGCTTTCTAAACTTCTTGATAATACTTCTTTCTATTTCTTCATAACGTTCCATGATAGTTCCTTTCGCTGTTTCTTATTTCGTTTGCGTAAGCATCCCATAGCATTCGTCAAAAATCTTTAAAAAGGTATCTGCCTCCTCCTGCCGGGTAAGATAGCTTAAGCTGATCCGCCAGGAGCACATTGCATTTTTCTTATCCCTCGTGACGGCATATACCGGCCTCGATACGGTATTTGCCACAGAGCAGGCGGATTTCACCGATACGCAGATATCCCGCTCCGCCAGGGCCTGCTGGAACTGTGTTCCCTTAACGCCTTTCACGCTGAGGTTCAGCACATGGGGGATTGCTTTATCGGTGCTGTTTATCCTGACCAGAGGATACTTCATCAGCTCATTCCTTACATATTGATTCAGCTGTTCCACATAAAGGTACCGCTCCTTAAGGGCCTCCTCCGATAGCTTTAAAGCCTTATAAATAGAAGCGGCCAATCCGACGGCGGGAGTTCCGCTCCTGAATTCCGTGGTGCTTGCTCCTCCGTGGATCAACGGTTCCAATACGACATTTTCCTTGCGGACCAGGATACCGCAGCCGTTTATACCATAAAATTTATGTGCGGAGAAGGAAAGCAGATCGATATTGTCAAGGTCAATCTCTATCTTCCCCACAGCCTGTGTCGCATCCACATGGAAGAAGCAGCGGGATCTCCTGCCGGTAAGCTCTGCTATCTCCCTGACCGGCTGCACCACACCAAGCTCGCTGTCCACATAGCTGACCGATACCAGAATAGTATCGTCCCGGAGCAGCTCCTCCAAATGGTTAAGATCGACCTGTCCGTTTGGAAGAATATCAACCAGATCAATCTCATATCCCTGTTTCTGAAGCGCCGTCAAAGCACCGCTTACGGAAGAATGTTCCAGACACGTGGAAATAATGTGTTTCCCCCTGTGACGGTATGTGTAAGTCACGCCTTTGATGGCCAGATTGTTTGACTCGCTTGCCCCTGAGGTATATATGATTTCCGAAGGCTTCACCTTAAGCAGACCGGCAACATCGCCGGTTATCCCGTCCATCCGTTCCTTGGCCAGTATTCCTGCTTTATGTGTAGAATTCGGATTGCCGTAATATCGGATGCTCTCCTCGCAAAAATAATCCAAAACTTCCTTTGCTGCCGGCGTATTGGCAGCGTAATCCAAATATATCATGTTGACCTCTTTCCTGCACATTCCGGCCGTATGTGACCGGTATATGCCTTAAACCACGGCATGAAAATGCAGCTTGACTTGCTCTGCTTAAAAAAAGCACCAATCATCTGACTGATGCTCTTAATTTTAACGGTATACTGTTCTTAACCGGTTGATTATAGTCTGTTCATTTTGCACGTATCTTATTACTTATAATATGTGATTAGTATGGATTATAATTCTCTTTTCAGGCTTTGTCAATATGCAGTTGATGATGACAAACTACTCCTTTGTTTGGTTATGTTCCCTTCTGTATTCTATCGGCGTTTGCAAATATTTCTTTTTAAATGCCGCACAAAAAGAGCTTTCGTTTGTAAAGCCGCAGGCAAAACATATTTCCTTGACGCTTAACCGGCTGGTAGCCAGCAGGTAGCATGCATGATTCAGCCGTGTAATAATGATATATTCGTGCGGTGAGTATCCGGTCTCTTTCCGGAACAGCTTGGAGAAATAAAACATGCTTAAGGACGCCTGTTCGGCCAGGTCTTTCAGAGAAAGCTGTTCCGTCATGTGGCTGTTGATATAAGAGGTAATCCGGCTTAGACCCGTGGAGGTATGTGCGGTAAGTGTCTTTTCCCCGGAGGTATTCTCTATCAGTGCGGTTAACAAGGCCGTTATCCTGCTGGAAACAGACGCTTCCCTTATCGCTCCCCCACCGGCAAACCGGTCAAATAAATCCTGGAATCTCATAGTAAAGGAATCCAAATTCTTCAGTTTGATACCCGAAGCCTGTTCACCTATGATGTGATAGTAATTTCTTGCCAGAACTCCGTCAAAATGAACCCATAAAGCTTCAAAGCCTTCTTCCGTACTATAGGAATGGGCAGCGTAACAGTTCAGCAGGACTACATCGTTCCGGCAGGCGGTATAAGAAGCGGCGGCGGTTGTAATCCGGCAGCTTCCCTTCTTTATCAGCATAAGCAAAAAACTGTCAAACGATCTGCGAAACAGCCGGTAACCGGGTGCATAAACAAAATTCCCGATACATAAAGGATAAAAATATATCTGTAAAGCAAGTGTACTTGGTGTATGCAGATAATACTCCGATTGGGCAAGAATCTTGTCTTCCGTTGATTTCATAGGCATCCCTCCTTTCACAGCATAGCATATGCAGCAAGAAAAGTATATATAAATATGTATTTATATGAATATTTCCTCCATATCAGTAATAAAAAAACTTTTGCTTTTGCAACCGATACAGCAAGATTTCTATATAAGTGAACAAATTACAGTAATGCAAATTTAAGGCTTCCCTATTATAATTTGTATATGCAAAGAAAAAATTACAGGTAATCAGCTATACGAAAAGAAAGAAGGACGGTTTATGCAAAACACAAGAATATGGGAAGAAGAGGTAACCATTCCCACCTATGAGGTCGGAAAACCGGATAAAAACCCGATGTTTTTGGAAAAAAGAGTCTACCAGGGCAGTTCCGGCAAGGTATATCCGCACAGCGTCATTGATAAAATCTATGACGAAAGGGTTGATAAAACGTATAAGGCAGTTTATCTGGAAAACGAATACCTGAAAGTCATGGTACTCCCCGAGCTGGGAGGACGTATCCAAAGAGCTGTTGATAAGACAAACCATTATGATTTCATTTACTACAATCAGGTTATAAAGCCTGCCCTTGTGGGGCTGTGCGGCCCGTGGATCTCCGGAGGTATTGAATTTAACTGGCCCCAGCATCACAGGCCGAGCACCTTTGACAGGGTTGAATACCGGCTGGAAGAAAGGGAGGACGGAAGTGCAACCGTCTGGGTCGGGGAAATAGAAAACATGTTCCGTACGAAAGGCATGCTTGGGATAACCTTGTACCCGGATAAGGCATATATTGAGCTGAATGCACAACTATATAACCGAACCGGTGTGCCGCAGACATTTCTCTGGTGGGCTAATCCGGCCGTGGCGGTAAACGATAATACCCAGTCCATATTCCCGCCCGATGTAAAGGCTGTCATGGACCACGGCAAGAGGGATGTTTCCGCCTTCCCGATCGCCACCGGTACCTATTACAAATATGACTATTCGGCAGGCGTAGACATCTCCAGATATAAAAATATTCCGGTTCCTACCTCCTATATGGCATATCACTCGGATTATGATTTTGTCGGCGGTTATGACTACGGTAAGGAAGCAGGAATCCTGCATGTGGCCGACCACCATATCGCACCGGGGAAGAAACAGTGGACCTGGGGCTGCGGCGAATTCGGCCAGGCATGGGACCGCAATCTGACAGATGAGGACGGACCATATATCGAACTGATGACCGGCTGCTTTACCGATAATCAGCCGGATTTCTCATGGATGGCTCCGTACGAGGAAAAAAGCTTTAAGCAATACTTTATGCCTTACAAGCAGGTCGGAAGAGTGAAGAATGCCAGCAGGGAGTGTGCCCTGGGTCTTGAAGTCACGGAATCCGGGATACATGCCCGTGTCTATGTTACCGCGCCGCACAGGCAGGTGAATATCCGGCTGTACGCAGGCACGGAGCTTTTAGTAGAAAGGGAAATTTCATTATCCCCGGAAGCGGCATATGAGATAGATACCGGAAACAAGAAAACGAACGGCAGAGAATATAAGCCGTGGGAGATTTTAATTGTTGTGGCTGCCGAAGGGAAAGAACTGCTCCGCTATCAGGAAGCGGAACCTTCCGAAATCAGGCTGCCGGAGCCCGCAAAGGCGGCACCTCTGCCGGAGGAAGTGAAAACCAATGAAGACCTGTACCTGTATGGGCTTCATATAGAGCAATACAGACATGCCACCTATCAGGCGGAGGATTACTATAAAGAGGGGCTTCGCAGGGATGCAACCGATATACGCATCAATAATGCTTACGGAATGCTTCTCCTGAAACGTGCCTGCTTCCGGGAAGCCGGGGAGCATTTCAGGGCTGCCGTATTAAAGTCCACAAGATCCAA
>JAEWSD010000037.1 GCA_023398615.1 Bacillota bacterium | reverse complement strand
GCCGGAATGGTTGCCGTATTTATGATCGCAAAAGAATTGAAGGATAAACAGTACAGAGTAAAATAACAGGGACCAAAAAAGATTAAATTCCTTACTATCCTACTCGGATGGCAGGGAATTTTTTTTACTTTCATAGGAAAGACCTTGTTACGGTGACGTGCTAAAGTACAATAATCCTATGAAATAAAAAAGCGTTCCGCTATGGGTGCGCACTCAGCACGAAAAGCTTAAAAAGCAAAGCTTAGGAATTTTACCGGCAAAGCCGGCCGCGCTCGGCGCGAGAGTTTCGCGAGCGAAACTCTTTCTTGTCGTATAGGGAAGTTCATCCTGTGGAAGAAAAGCACGGCATATATGGTGCATAAAATAAAAGTGTTGAATAGTGCCTGGGTAAATGATACAATATATGCTGAACTGTAAATGAAACTGTAGGTATGATATTTCTGTAACCGGATGAAATTCAATAACACAGGAGTGATATAAATATGGGTATTCTAAGTAAGGTATTTGGTACACATAGCCAAAGAGAATTAAAGCTAGTTATTCCTATTGTAGATAAAATAGAAGCCCTGGAGTCTACAATTGAAAAGCTCACGGATGAAGAATTAAGAGGAAAAACATACGAATTTAAGAATAGATTAAAAAACGGTGAGACTTTAGATGATATTCTGGCAGAAGCTTATGCTGTCGTAAGGGAAGCCTCTAAGAGAGTATTAGGAATGAGACATTACAGGGTACAGCTTATGGGCGGTGTAGTTCTCCATCAGGGAAGAATTACGGAAATGCGTACCGGTGAAGGTAAGACCCTTGTGGCTACCCTTCCCTCGTATCTGAATGCATTGGAAGGGCAAGGTGTTCATATTGTCACCGTAAATGATTACCTTGCAAAGCGTGATGCCGAGTGGATGGGACAGATACATGAGTTCCTGGGCTTAAAGGTCGGAGTTATTCTTAACAGTATGGATAACAATGAACGAAGGGATGCATATAACTGCGATATTACCTATGCTACGAATAATGAGTTGGGTTTTGATTATCTGAGAGACAACATGGTAATATATAAGGAGCAGCTGGTTCAAAGAGGGCTGCATTATGCTATAATCGATGAGGTCGACTCCGTATTGATTGACGAGGCCAGAACACCGCTTATTATTTCAGGACAAAGCGGGAAATCTACCAAGCTTTATGAGGCGTGTGATATTCTTGCAAGACAGATGGTACGCGGCAAGGAAAGTGCCGAACTAACAAAGATGGCTGCCTTAATGAAGGAAGAGATCGAGGAGGAAGGCGATTTTATTGTCAATGAAAAGGACAAGAATGTGAACCTGACCGCACAGGGCGTATTAAAGGTGGAGGACTTCTTTAAGCTTGAGAATCTTGCAGATCCGGAAAATCTTGAGATACAGCATAATATTATTCTGGCACTGCGTGCGCACAATTTAATGTTCAGGGATAAGGATTATGTGGTAAAGGATGATGAGGTGCTGATCGTAGATGAGTTTACGGGCCGTATTATGCCCGGACGCCGTTACTCGGACGGACTGCATCAGGCAATCGAAGCAAAGGAAAAGGTAAAGGTAAAGAGAGAAAGCAAGACTCTGGCAACGATAACCTTCCAGAACTTTTTCAATAAATATGAGAAGAAGTCCGGTATGACGGGTACCGCACTGACGGAGGAGAAAGAATTCAGGGATATTTACGGTATGGATGTTATTGAGGTGCCGACAAATGTTCCGGTAATTCGTATTGACAGGCAGGATGCGGTTTATAAGACAAAAAAGGAGAAGCTGAACGCAGTTATTAATGAGATCATCGAATCCCATAAGAAAGGGCAGCCGGTGCTGGTTGGTACGATAACAATCGAGGCTTCGGAGGAAATCAGTGAATTCTTGAGAAAGAAAGGTATCCAGCACAAGGTCCTGAATGCCAAGTTCCATGAGCTGGAAGCTGAGATCATAGCGGATGCCGGACAGTATGGTTCGGTTACCATAGCTACCAACATGGCAGGCCGCGGTACCGATATCAAGCTGGGCGAAGGTGTAACGGAGGCAGGCGGTCTTAAGATCATCGGTACGGAACGTCATGAGTCGAGACGTATTGACAATCAGTTAAGAGGACGTGCCGGCCGCCAGGGCGATCCCGGAGAGTCGCGCTTCTATATTTCCCTGGAAGATGACTTAATGCGTCTGTTCGGTTCCGAAAGACTGATGGGCATCTTTAATTCGATGGGTCTGCCGGAAGGTGAACAGATCGAGCATAATATGTTAAGCAGTGCAATCGAAAAAGCGCAGAAACGTATTGAGGGCAACAACTACGGCATCAGAAAGAATCTGCTGGAGTATGATCAGGTGAATAATGATCAGAGAGAGATTATATATGCGGAAAGAAGAAGAGTACTTGACGGTGAAAGCATGCGGGATTCCATCTATAAGATGATTACGGATTCCGTTGAGAATGCGGTAAACACCTGTATCAGCGAGGATCAGGATCCGGAAGAATGGGATCTGAATGAACTCAATAATATTCTGCTGCCGATTTTTCCGTTCGACCCTGTCAAGCTTGTTGAGGAAGAGCAAAAGTGTACGAAGAAAAATGCACTTATGCAGCAGCTGAAGGAGGATGCGGTTAAGCTATATGAGGCGAAGGAAGCCGAATTCCCGGAAAAGGAGCATTTGAGGGAAGTTGAGCGCGTTATCCTGTTAAAGGTTATTGACCGCAAATGGATGGATCATATCGATGATATGGACCAGCTGCGCCAGGGTATCGGATTGCAGGCTTACGGACAAAAGGATCCTTTGGTGGAATTCAAATTCATGGGCTTTGAGATGTTTGATGAGATGACCCAGGCTATCAGCGAGGATACCGTAAAAGCGCTGATGCATGTCAGAATAGAGCAGAATGTTGAAAGAGAACAGGTTGCCAAGGTGACGGGCACCAATAAAGACGATTCGGCGCAGCAGGGGCCTGTAAAGAGAGTCGGGAAGAAGATACAGCCGAATGATCCCTGCCCGTGCGGAAGCGGCAAGAAGTATAAATTCTGTCATGGCCGGAGTATTTAGCCGCCGTATGGTATAAGACTGGCCTGACCGGGCCGGCGTATTTTAATTTGAAAGAGGTGAAATTTGTGGTTGAATTGGATCAGTTTAAATATACGCTTTCTACCTATGAACAGCCATTAATTGAAGTGAGGGATTCACTTTGACCTGGTAAATAAGCAGGAAAGAGTAACCATGATTGAGCATATCATGGAGGAACCAAATTTCTGGGATTCTATGGAGAAATCCCAGGCATATGTCAAGGAGTTAAAGAACCTGAAGGATGTGATAGACGGTTATAATTCCTTGCACCGGGAATACGAGGACATACAGACCCTGATTGAAATGGGGTATGAGGAAAATGATGAATCGCTGCTTTCCGAGATATCGGAATCGCTGGATAAATTCATTGAAGACCTGGAAGAACTACGGTTAAGCACCCTGCTTGCCGATGAGTTTGACAAATATAATGCGATCCTGACTCTGCATGCCGGTGCCGGCGGAACGGAAAGTTGTGACTGGGCAAGCATGTTAAGCAGGATGTATCAGAAATGGGCGGATAAGAAAGGTTATACCGTAGAGATATTGGATTTTCTGGACGGTGAGGAAGCAGGGCTGAAATCGATTACCCTGCAGATTAACGGCCATAATGCTTACGGGCATTTGAAATCGGAGCATGGCGTACACCGCCTGGTCCGCATATCACCGTTTAACGCAGCGGGAAAAAGGCAGACTTCCTTTGTTTCCTGCGATGTAATGCCGGATATAGAGGAAGATACCGGTATTGATATCGATGCAACGGATTTAAGGGTTGATACCTATCATTCAAGCGGTGCCGGCGGACAGCACATCAATAAGACCTCATCGGCAATAAGGATTACGCATTTGCCTACAGGTATCGTGGTCCAGTGCCAGAATGAACGTTCCCAGCTGCAGAATAAGGATAAGGCCATGCAAATGCTGAAAGCCAAATTATACTTACTGAAACAGAAGGAGAACCAGGAGAGGGTCTCCGGTATCCGCGGCGAGGTAAAGGAAATCGGATGGGGAAATCAGATCCGCTCCTATGTTATGCAGCCGTATACGTTGGTTAAGGACCACAGGACGAATGCCGAAGTCGGCAATGCGGCCAGTGTGCTGGACGGCAATCTGGATCCGTTTATTAACGCTTATCTGAAATGGAACAGTATTAATGGCAGCAACGAACTTCAGAACCAGAATATATAGGACTTTATTAGAAGATGCTGATCAAGTGATTATTGATAACAAAAGGAGGAATTAGCAAATGATGGAGACAAAGCAGGCAGTTCAGACAAACCAAACCAAACTGACGAAACAGGTAATCTTTACTTTGGGCGATGAAGAGTACGGGCTTGATATTATGTTAGTCAACGCAATTGAGAAGTATACCGATATGGTAAGAATTCCTAATGCGCCATCCTATATCAGCGGCATTATCAATCTCCGCGGAGATGTAATTCCTGTATTCAGCTTGCGCAGAAAATTTGGATTGCCGGACAAGGAAATTGACGATAATTCAAAATTGATTGTCACGAAATCCAAAGGTATTCTAATGGCCTATGAGGTAGATGCCGTAAAGGAAATCATTGAGATAGGCTCCGAGTATTTGAGCGAGACGCCGGTTATTGTGAAAAGCTCCAATACTGCCTATATAAAATGTGTTGCCAATATAAAAGGCAGGATGATACTTCTTTTAGACCATGACGGAATATTATCTGCGAAAGAAAAAGAAAACATTGAAAATCTTATTAGTAATCAATAATCCTATAAAGTCCGAAAGGGCTGCTGCTAATGTCAAAGGCCGTAGGCTGGGCCTTTCATATGGCGGCAGCCTTTTTATCGTACGGGAAAGTTCGTCCTATACGGTAAAAGCCGCTATGGGTGCGATCGCCGCTTTATTGGAAGTTAGCCGCAAGCGCAACCCTTTTTTATAAAAAGTATTGCAATAAATAATAATTTATGTTAATATATCTCCCTAGGAAAGACAAGTGTACTTCCTGTACATACACATGCCTGCTAAAGCAGGCGGACGGGATCACCCTGATGGCAATGCCTGCTAAAGCAGGTGGACGGGAGCAAAATCATGGACGAAAGCAAGTATTTCATAGTAAAGAAAAAAGCGGTTCCCGAGGTTCTGCTTAAAGTTGTGGAAGCAAAGAGGCTGCTGGATTCTGAGAAAGTTATTACGGTTCAAGAAGCTGCAGATAAGGTGGGCATCAGCAGAAGCTCCTTCTATAAGTATAAGGACGATATCTTTCCATTCCATGAGAACGTACGGGGCAAGACGGTGACCTTTATGCTTCAGGTTGACGATAAACCCGGGTTGTTATCCTGTGTTCTTAATTGTGTAGCAAAGAATAACTCAAATATCTTAACAATACATCAAAGTATACCTGTAAATGGTATTGCATCTCTAACACTTAGTATTGAAATCCCAAATCAAACTACTGATACATCTGTGATATTTGACGAAATCGAGGCATTGGACGGAATACATTATTTAAAAATACTTGCGAGAGAATAGGAAAAGGTTGAAAGGAGCAAATAATGGTAGATATAGCGGTATTAGGATACGGCACGGTTGGGTCCGGAGTCGTGGAAGTGCTGAAGGTGAACGGAGAAAGTATAAATAAGAGATGCAGACAGGAAATTAACATAAAATATGTATTAGATTTAAGGGATTTCCCGGGAGATCCCATTCAGGATAAAATCGTTCATGACTACAGTATAATAGCAAATGATCCTGAGATTAAGATTGTTGTTGAAGTAATGGGCGGTGTGGAGCCGGCTTATTCTTTTGTAAAGGATGCAATCCTGAGAGGCAAAAGCGTTTGCACCTCCAATAAAGAACTGGTTGCAAAGCACGGTGCGGAGCTATTGGAGCTTGCCAGGTCAAGAAATGTTAATTTCCTTTTTGAAGCAAGCGTCGGCGGCGGCATTCCCATCATACGGCCTTTAAACCAGTCCCTGACGGCGGATGAGATCGAGGAAATAACAGGTATATTAAACGGTACGACAAATTACATCCTTTCAAAAATGAGTGATGAAGGCTTGGATTTCGATACGGCATTAAAGAATGCACAGGCAATGGGATATGCGGAACGCAATCCGGAAGCCGATATTGAAGGATATGATTCGTGCAGAAAAATTGCGATTCTGTCTTCCCTGGCTTTTGGCATGCAGGTCGATTTTGAGGATATCTATACGGAAGGAATAACAAAGATTACAGATATAGACATCCGATATGCGAAGGCAATGGGAGCAAGCATAAAACTGCTTGGAACGAGCAGGAAAGAGGGTGATTATGTCTTTGCTATGGTTGCGCCTATGCTTATCAGGCCGAACCATCCTTTATTCAGTGTAAATGATGTATTTAACGGCATCTTTGTCCGCGGGAATGTAATCGGAGATGTAATGTTTTACGGCAGCGGAGCCGGTAAGTTACCCACCGCCAGTGCGGTAGTAGCCGATGTGGTGGATGCGGCAAAGCATCTGGGCATTCATATTATGTCAATCTGGAGCAGTAAGAAGCTTGCACTATCCGATGTTAAGTCAGCCAGCCACAGGTATTTTGTCCGTCTCGGCGAGAATACCGATGAGGCAAAGGAGAAGGCGGCAATGCTGTTTGGACAGGTGGAACCGGTCAGTATTCCTGACAGGGATAACGAATATGCGTTTATTACGTTAAAAATGAGCGAGGAAACATTTCATGATAAGGCTGCCGGGCTTGATAATATCGTCGGTATGATTCGAGTGATGTTCTAACGTTCGAAAGATAAGTGCCAAAATATTGGAGGAAAGAGATAATGAAATACTTTATAGTTTTAGGAGATGGTATGGCCGATGAACCGATTGAGGAGCTGGGCGGAAAGACTCCGCTTGCCTATGCATCGACTCCCGCTATGGATGGCTTGTCTAAGAAATCGGAAATCGGATTATGCCATACGATACCGGAAGGAATGAAACCGGGCAGCGATACCGCTAATCTGTCCGTACTTGGATATAATCCAAGACAGTATTATACGGGGCGCTCCCCATTGGAAGCCTTGAGTATCGGAGTAGACATGAAAAATACGGATATTGCGTTAAGATGTAATATAGTAACCGTATCCGATGATGATCTGCCTTATGAGAAAAAGACCATTATAGACCACAGTTCAAGTGAGATTTCAACAGAGGATGCGTCAGTTCTGGTGGAGGCATTAAAGGCCCAGCTGGAAAGTGACAGTTATAAGTATTATGTAGGTACGAGCTATCGTCATCTGACCATTTGGGATAAGGGCCGGGTAGTGGAATTAACTCCTCCTCATGATATCCTGGGCAAAGTGATAGGTGAATATTTGCCGCAGGAGGAAAAGCTTAAGGATATGATGAGAAAGAGCTATGATATCTTAAACAATCATCCGTTAAACATAGAACGTGCAAAGAAAGGTTTAAATAAAGCAAATTCCATATGGTTCTGGGGTGCGGGCACAAGGCCGCAGTTAACCTCGTTTGAAGAAAAATTTAATAAAAAGGGAGTCATGATTTCGGCGGTCGACCTGTTAAAAGGGATTGCGGTCGGGGCCGACATGAAGGTAGTGCAGGTGGAAGGAGCGGACGGAACTCTTCATACCAATTATACCGGCAAGGCAATGGCTGCCGTAAAGGAATTAACAGAAAATAATTATGATTTTGCATATATCCATATAGAAGCACCGGATGAGATGGGACACCAGGGGAGCGTACCGAATAAGATCGAAGCGATCGAGTCGATTGATGCTAAAGTGATTAAGGTCGTAAGGGAACAGATGGAAAAGGCAGGGACGGACTATCGGTTATTGGTCATGCCGGACCATCCGACACCGATCTGCTGCCGGACACATACCAGTGATCCGGTTCCCTACATGCTTTATGACAGCAGCAGGGAGCTTGATGAGACATGGGACTACAATGAAGCGGAAGCAAAGAAAAGCGGCAATGTAATAGCCAACGGATTTGAGATAATTAACAAGCTGTTTGAGCTATAGTATGGAACCTGTACTATAGTTAAAACAAAAGTTGATTGATAAGACATAAAGAAGAATATAGGAGGCATCGTATGCTTATAGTTAAGAAATTCGGCGGTACATCCGTAGCCGATAAGGAAAGAATCTTTAACGTCGCCAGAAGATGTATCGAAGATTACAAAAAAGGCAATGAAGTAGTAGTCGTGCTGTCTGCAATGGGCAAACAGACCGATGTACTTTTAGCACAGGCAAGAGATATTAATCCGAACGCATCCAAAAGGGAGTTGGATATGCTCTTAACAACCGGAGAGCAGACCTCGGTAGCTTTGATGGCGATGGCGATGGATTCCCTGGGAGTCCCGGCCATATCCTTAAATGCATTCCAGGTAGCAATGCATACTACTTCGGTATACGGCAATGCAAGGCTGAAACGAATTGACACGGAAAGAATCAGGAATGAACTTGCAAGTAAGAAAATAGTTATTATTACGGGATTCCAGGGGATTAACCAGTTGGATGATTTTACGACACTTGGACGCGGCGGCTCCGATACCACTGCTGTTGCACTGGCCGCAGCACTTCGTGCGGATTCCTGTGAGATCTATACGGATGTTGACGGTGTATTTACGGCCGATCCCAGACTTGTACCGGATGCAAGGAAACTGGATGAGATAACATATGATGAGATGCTGGAGCTTGCATCCTTAGGTGCCGGTGTTTTGCACAACCGTTCTGTTGAAATGGCAAAAAAATATGGAGTACAATTAGTGGTACGTTCCAGTTTGAATAAAACGGAAGGAACAGTAGTGAAGGAGGAAGTAAAGATGGAGAAATTACTTGTTAGTGGTGTGGCAGCGGATAAGAATACCGCTCGTATTGCAGTAATCGGTTTAGAGGATCAGCCGGGAGTGGCATTTAAATTATTTAACCATTTGGCAAAATATAATATTAACGTAGACATCATATTACAGTCTGTCGGACGTGACGGCACAAAAGATATCAGCTTTACCGTATCCGAAGACAATGTGGATGAAGCGGTGGAAATACTGGAACGTCACAGGTCGGGAAGCCTGAAATGCCAGAAGATAGACATTGAGAAAAAGGTGGCGAAGGTTTCAATCGTAGGAGCCGGCATGATGTCCAATGCAGGGGTAGCCGCCAAGATGTTTGAAGCTCTTTATGACGTGGGAGTTAATATCAAGATGATATCTACCTCTGAGATCAGGGTTACCGTACTGATCGACGAGATATATGTCGAGAAGGCAATGAAAGCCGTACATGATAAATTCAGCTTAGCATAATAAATATTTTGTAATATCATGTCATAAACTGTCGCATTAGAAATAGTGCGGCAGTTTTCATTTTATGCTATTATAATCAGGTAGAAGATGATGAAATTTCGTAAAGAAGCGTTTTCTATAATATGGATGAAGGAAGCGGTTACTATTAAGATCAGGGAAGAATATACCTGCCCGTTGGAGATCGTACACGATATCATCAGGGGTAAATGGAAAACAATTATTTTATGGCAATTTGGCTATGGGAGGACCTCCCTGTCAAAGCTGCAGCAGGATATTGAAGGAATCAGCCAGAAGATGCTTTTGGAGCAGCTTAAGGAATTGATGGAATTCGGTTTGGTTGCCAAGGAAAGCTTTGAAGGCTATCCGTTAAGGGTGGAGTATTATCTGACGGAAGGGTACGGGAAGAAAGTGCTGGATGCCTTGCGTATATTGCAGGATATTGGAATCGGGTATATGATAGACCACGGACAGGAAGAAACTCTGATGAGGAAAGGTATTTATCACTGCAAAACGGATGCCGGACTTATGTAACTCAGGAGCTTGATTTTACCTGCTTTGAGTGTTATTATGGAAAACAAGTAATATTAAAAGGAGCATTATAATGGACATAGTAAGGCAATTAAAGGATGAACTGGGAATAAAACTTGAGCAGGCGGAAGCCGCCGTTAAACTGATAGATGAAGGGAATACCATACCGTTTATTGCAAGGTACCGTAAGGAAGCAACAGGATCCCTGAATGATGAAGTATTAAGAAACCTGTATGACAGATTACTGTACCTTCGCAACCTGGAAGAGAAGAAGGCCAGTGTGCTGTCAAGCATTGAGGAGCAGGGGAAGCTGACGGAAGAGCTGAAGGTGCAGATTCTGGCGGCGGCCACCTTGGTGGTAGTAGAGGATCTGTATCGCCCGTATCGTCCGAAGAGAAGGACCAGAGCCACTATTGCAAAGGAAAAGGGACTGGAGCCATTAGCCAATATAATACTGCTTCAGATGACGGACAGGACGGTAGAGAAGGAGGCGGAAGCCTTTCTTTCAGAGGAAAAGGAAGTGCTAACAGTTGAGGATGCGATAGCCGGAGCCCTGGATATCCTTGCGGAGAACATTTCAGATGAAGCGGATTACCGTATCTATATCAGAAAGCTTACTTTTGAGGAAGGAGTCATCGTTTCCGCCGCAAAGGATGAAGAAGCTCAAAGTGTTTATGAGATGTATTACAGTTTTGAGGAAAAGCTTACAAAGCTTGCGGGGCACCGTGTTCTGGCTCTGAACCGCGGTGAGAACGAAAAGATACTGACTGTCAAAATAACGGCGCCGGAAGATAAAATACTGCGATATCTTCAAAGCAAGGTTATCGTATGTGATAATCCGCATACCTCGGGGCTCTTAAGGAAGGCAATAGAGGATAGCTATAACAGGCTGATTGCACCGGCAATCGAACGTGAAATCCGCAATGACCTTACGGAGAAGGCGGAGGACGGCGCGATTAAGGTATTCGGCAAGAACCTTGAGCAGCTTCTCATGCAGCCTCCTATTGTCGGTCAGGTGGTACTTGGCTGGGATCCGGCATTCCGTACGGGCTGTAAGCTGGCGGTAGTGGACGGTACCGGCAAGGTGCTTGATACCACGGTGGTTTATCCGACCGCACCGCAGAATAAGGTAGAGGAAACGAAGAAAATCGTCGGCAGCTTGATTAAGAAATACGGTATAAGCCTGATATCGGTCGGAAACGGCACCGCCTCCAGGGAATCCGAGATGATCATTGCGGACATGCTAAAGGAGATGCACAGTAATGTCCAATATATTATAGTAAATGAAGCCGGAGCTTCCGTTTACTCTGCGAGCAAGCTTGCGACGGAAGAATTCCCGAATTTTGATGTAGGGCAGAGAAGCGCGGCATCCATAGCAAGGAGGCTGCAGGATCCCCTGGCTGAATTAGTAAAGATTGACCCGAAATCAATCGGCGTCGGACAGTATCAGCACGATATGAACCAGAAGAAACTATCGGAAGCATTGACGGGAGTGGTTGAAGACTGTGTAAACAAGGTCGGTGTCGATCTGAATACGGCTTCTGCTTCCCTCTTGGAATATATCTCAGGGATCACAAAGACAATTGCCAAGAATATCGTTGCTTACCGGGAAGGAAACGGCCGTTTTACGGAACGCAGCCAATTGCTTAAGGTTGCAAAGCTGGGGCCGAAGGCCTTTGAGCAATGTGCGGGCTTTATGAGAATCCAGGACGGCAGGAACCCTTTGGATTCAACCAGTGTCCACCCGGAATCCTATGAAGCTGCCACCAGGCTTTTGAAACAGCTTTCCTTCACGACAGAGGATATCGGATCGGGAGGGCTTACCGGCCTTGGCAGACGAGTGAAGGATAAAGCGGCAATGGCCGGAGAGCTTGGAATCGGAGAGATTACTTTAGCCGATATCATAAAGGAACTGGAAAAGCCGGGAAGAGATCCGCGCGACGAGATGCCTAAACCGATTCTCAGGACGGATGTCCTGGAAATGAAGGATTTGACGGAAGGAATGGTATTAAAAGGCACCGTCAGAAACGTCATTGATTTTGGTGCATTCGTGGATATCGGAGTCCATCAGGACGGACTGGTTCATATCTCACAGCTGACGGATAAGAAGTTCGTAAAGCACCCTTTGGATGTTGTGAGTGTCGGCGATATCGTAGAAGTAAAGGTAATGAGTGTGGATCCTGCCAAGAAAAGGATACAGTTGACGATGAAGCTGTAAAGTAAGGAAAATTATTAATGCCGTAAATCAGGGTAATATGGGCTTGCAAAAGAAGCCTGTATTTACATTTGGTTTGCGGCACTTTTTTGCTAAAAATAATAGATTGCATTAAAAAATCAATGAATAAGGAAAAAATTCTTTTATACGGTAGAAAATGTGTTATTTATTGCGACCAAAACTTGTCTTAATAATAGTTTTAAAACTTGTGGAACAAGCATAAGTATTTTATAATTATTAAACTGGTATTGACTTACATTGGTACCATTGGGAGGGCGGCAAGAATGAAAAAAGGCGGCATGCTTCCTCTTATCTCAATCGTTGTTATTACAGTATTTATGTGTGTTATAATATTGGGAAGAGAAAGCCTGGCTGCAAAGCATGAGACAGCTATAGCAGCTATGACAAACCATCCGTTATATCCGGATGACGGGAGACTGAACGAATCGGAAAAAGAAGTTATAAATATACTGGTTAATGCTATGGATTCCGGCTTTGGCCGAATTGATGAAAAAGGTATGATACATGATCTGTTTATTCAATATCTGAAAGATTACTTAAGCACATCAGGAATAAATCTGAATGAAGAAAAATCCCAAAGAATAATAAAAAACATTAAAGAACTTAAAGTAATTATGCTTCTTGAAAAGGAACATGATCTAAAGAAAATGTCCCTGGACGCAAGAACAGTTGCTATCAATATATTAATAAAAATATACAAACTCTGCGGCTTGAATCTGGAATACGGCATGCAGGGGGACATATTGCAAATCACGGATGCCGCCCATAATGTACTTTATCGTTCTGAAAGCACAATGAAACGAATGGAATGCCGGACCTTTGCAATTGCAGTCGTTCTGGCGGTAATGGCGGCATTAATCTGCTTGTGCAGGAATTGGGCAAGAAAGAATCGGCTATATATGAAAGTTGGTGTGTATGATGGACCTGCTGAAAAGGAGTTTGCCTAAAAAGTATCTGCTGCTGGTAGATTTTATCTGCATTACAATAACATTTCCGCTGGCGACATGGCTCTGTTACGGAGAGATAACGGCGATGTGGTTTCATAATATTTATGGGGCGGCCTTCGTTATCGCAGTCCTTTTATATATCGCCATATATTTTCTGTATGATACCTATACCGGAATATTCAAGAGAGGTTTCCTTGAGGAATTCCTGGCGGTACTAAAGATTAACTGCTGTCTGGCTGCCGTTTTGACGGCTGTGATGTATATGTATCAAAAGGGTTCGGCCTATTCCAGACTGTTTTTTATCAGTTTTTTTATCCTTAACATATTGCTTACCTACATTGCAAGGCAATATTGCAAGATTTGGCTTCTGTCATACTATAAAAAAAGTAATTTCAGCTGCAAGATCATGGTTATAACGACATCGGACCAGGCTGTATCTGTTTTGAAACGGATACGGAGTGAAAATGACTGGGATTATCAGATCACCTATCTTACTGTTTTAGACAGACATATGGTAGGAGAGGTAATAGAGGATGTACCTGTGAAGGCTGATTTTATAGATATGTTTGAGGTTGCAAAACAGGAGGCTTTAGACGGGGTGTTCATTCATATCCCGAATACATCTCCTTTGAATTTTGATTTGGAGGAGACAATCCTGGAATTTGAAAATATGGGCATTACGGTAAATCTTAGTATTAATACATTTGGTTTGAAACTACATGAAAAAATTGTACGGGAAATGAGCGGGTTCCACGTATTGACATTCAGTACCCGTCTGTTTGATGAATCACAAATGATGGTGAAACGCATCGTAGATATCACAGCCGGTTTACTTGGCTGCATCATTACCCTGTTATTGACCGTTTTGATAGCTCCGGCTATCAGACTGGAATCCTCCGGCCCAATATTTTTTAGACAGGTGAGGGTGGGAAAAAACGGAAGACGCTTCAAAATTTATAAATTCCGTACCATGTACATGGATGCGGAGGAAAGGAAGGCGGAGCTTATGGTCCACAATGAAATAAAGGGCTTTATGTTTAAGGTAACGGATGATCCCAGAGTTACCAAGGTCGGGAAATTCCTCCGAAAGACAAGTCTTGATGAATTGCCGCAATTCCTGAATATATTAAAGGGAGATATGAGCCTTGTCGGTACCAGGCCGCCTACGGAATCCGAATTCCTGCAATATGAGGGGAGGCATAAACGAAGACTTGCACTCAAGTCGGGACTGACCGGCCTTTGGCAGGTCAGCGGCAGGAGTGAGATTACCGATTTTGAAGATGTTGTGAAACTGGATCTTGAATACATAGATAATTGGTCATTCAGAATGGATGTCCGGATAATACTTAGAACGATCAGGGCAGTTTTGTCCGGAAGAGGTTCAAAATAGCACGGCAGGGCGGAAAGGCATGGTGCGGCAAGTGAAGATTCTTATAGTGAATAAGTATTTGTACCCTAACGGCGGTTCCGAAACTTACATAATAAACTTAAGCAAAGAACTGGTGATGCAAGGTCATGAGGTAGAATACTTCGGTATGCAAAATGAGCGGAATATATTAGGGAATACGTCGGAAAGCTATACGAAGAATATGGATTTCCATAATACATCCCATATGCCGATAAATCCGTTTAAAATTCTGTATTCCCTTGAAGCAAGAAAGAAAATCAGAAAAGTCCTGGATGCCTTCAGACCGGATGCGGTTCTGTTAAATAATTTTAATTATCAGATTACACCGTCGATTCTATATGAGATAGTACGGGATAAGCTGCCGGTTATCTATACCGCACATGACTACCAGTTAATCTGCCCGAATCACATGCTCTATGACTTGAAGAAAGGTACCGTATGTGAGGCTTGCCGGGGCGCCAGTTATGTTCACTGCCTTATGAAAAAGTGTGTTCACGGTTCTTTGCTGAAAAGCGCGCTTGGAATGCTGGAAGCATATCTTTACAAAAGCCTGCACACCTATAGATATTTGGACCGGATTATCTGCCCAAGCAGCTTTATTGAGAATAAGCTCAATTTGAATAAGGATTTACGGGGCAAAACGATAGTCATGCATAATTTTATAGATCAGCCCCCGCCAAAAGAAACGGAGAAAGAGGATTACGTGTTATATTTCGGAAGGTATTCCAAAGAAAAAGGAATCGGAAAGCTGATCCGGGTCTGCAGGGAACTGCCGGAGATCCATTTCGTTTTTGCCGGGCAGGGCCCTCTGAAAGGGGAGCTGGATAACATCCCGAATATTAAGGAGGTGGGTTTTAAAACCCGGGATGAATTGGAGGATATCATAAGAAAGGCACGTTTTACCCTGTATCCTTCCGAATGGTACGAGAATTGCCCTTTCTCTGTGATGGAATCCTTAACGTATGGCACACCGGTTATCGGAGCGGATACCGGCGGTATCCCGGAACTTATTGACAACGGCGGGAACGGATACCTGTTTGACAGCGGGAATATAAAAGATTTAAAAGACAGAATTATTATGCTCTGGAACAATAAAGAACTTTGCAATGAGCTGAGCAGAAATTGCAGGCATACCGGATTCGATTCCGCAAACGGATACGGGGGTAAACTGATACGGTTGTTTGAACAGCTGATAACCGCGAAAGCCTGTAAAGAACCGCAAGAAACTTGAGGAGAACAGGAGGAACTGCAATGTTTAAGAGAAAACCATACGGTTCCGTAATCATAACTTACCGGTGCAATGCACACTGTAACATGTGTGGCTGCTATAAAGATCCGACAAGAAAGGAGGAGGAATTTAACCCTGATATATTGTATAAACTGCCGGAAATGGCCTTTGCCAATATTACGGGAGGAGAACCGTTTATCCGCAGAGATATCCCTGATATCGTGAAAACTCTTTACAATAGGACAAACCGTATCGTAATTTCGACCAACGGGTATTACTCGGACAGGATTATCAGTTTATGTGAGGAGTTTCCGCACATTGGCATACGGATCAGCATCGAGGGCCTGCAGCAGACAAACGATGCCATACGCGGGCTGCCGGGTGGTTTTGAACGGGGCTGCGGCACATTGCGCAAGCTGGTGGATATGGGGCATAAAGATGTTGGATTCGGCATGACGGTACAGGACTTAAACTGTGACGATCTCATCCCGCTGTATGAATTATCCGATGAGCTGAATATGGAATTTGCTACGGCCGCACTGCATAATTCCTTTTACTTCAGAAAAGAGGATAATATGATACGGGATAAATACAGGGTATCAAAAGCCTTTGAAGCTTTAATTAACGAACTGTTAAAATCAAAATCACCAAAAAAATGGGCAAGAGCCTATTTTAACCACGGATTGATTAACTATATCTACGGCCGGCCGAGACTTCTGCCATGCGGCATGGCGAGTAATGCGTTTTTTCTAGATCCGTTCGGAGATGTCATACCGTGTAACGGTATGAAAGAAAAAATACCAATGGGGAACCTGCATGAGCAGTCCTGGGAGGAGCTCTGGAACTCACAACATTCGAAAGAGATCAGGAACAAGGTGAAACACTGCGATAAAAACTGCTGGATGATCGGAAGCGCCGCCCCGGCCATGATACATAGGATATGGGTCCCGGGATGGTGGATTATGAAGCATAAACTGCTGCTTGGCAGCACCTATAAATTATCGGAAAACAGATTCATTTCAGATGCCGGGAAGTGGGTGTAATTATGAAGATAGCCATGATAGGACATAAAAGGATCCCTTTAAGAGAAGGCGGTATTGAGACGGTAGTGGAAGAGCTTTCCGTACGGATGGCCGCACGGGGACATGAAATACATGTATATAACCGTTCCTTAAAGAGCTTTGAGCGGCGGAAAAGCTATAAAGGCGTCAGGATTATTACGGTTCCGACGGTTAACTGGAAAGGCCCGGAGGCACTGTTATATTCGTTCCTGGCAACGATACGGGCGTTATTCGGAGGATATGATGTGATACATATTCACGCGGAAGGGCCGTGTGCATTTATATGGCTGCCCCGCTTGCTTCATATCCGCACGATCGTAACGGTCCACGGTCTTGACTGGCAAAGGCAGAAGTGGGGACACCTTGCGGGGAGCTACATAAGGCTTGCCGAAAGGATTGCAGCTGCCTGTGCGGATGAAATTATCGTGCTGTCGCGGAAAATGCAGGAATATTTTCAGTCTGCCTACGGCCGGACAACCGTATATATCCCAAATGGTGTAAATCCCGCGGTGCTCCGTCCGCCGGAGCTCATAAAGGAAAAGTATGGTTTGTCAAAGGACAGCTATCTTCTCTTTCTGGCAAGAATAGTACCGGAAAAGGGGCTGCATTATCTGCTGGAAGCTTTCCGGCGGATCGATACCGATAAGAAGCTCGTGGTGGCAGGCACCGGGAGCCATTCCGCCGGGTATTGGAAAAAGGTGAAGGAAATGGCTGAACAGGATAAAAGAGTCGTTATGACAGGATTTGTACAGGGACAGGAATTGGAAGAACTGTATTCGAACTGCTGCCTGTATGTACTGCCAAGCGATGTTGAAGGCATGCCGGTCAGTTTATTGGAAGCTATGAGCTTCGGATGTCCCTGCCTGACCAGTGATATCGAGGAGAATATGGAGATTACGGGTGATGGGGCCGCCAGCCATTTTAAGCAAGGCAATATTGAGGATTTGATTCGTGCTTTGCGTGAAGCTCTTAGGCAGGGGCCGGTATATGATCCTGTGAAAAGGAATGGAGTGCTTAAAACAGCACATTCCTGGGATAAGATAGCGGATAGTACACTTAAGCTGTATTCGGCAAAGGAGGTGCGCCGGGTAAAGCAGCGACTGAAGGAATCATCCTTTTCGGGGGAAGCATATGAGAATACTGATGTTGGTGAATTGGAAAGTTAAGAGGTGTAAAACTATACCGGAAGATATGCAGCCTCCGGATTACCGTACGGAAGGGGAGCCATACTGGTTTTTCAGGTATTTTAAGGAGAAAGCGGAAGTTGATGTGGAGGATATCCGTTCCATTCCGCTTCTGGAGAAATTTGAGAAGAACTTTTTACGGTTTTACGTGCTGCAAACAATACGTATTCTGCCCCGGCTTAAAAAATATGACCTGATACTTTCCCACGGGATGCAGAGCGGTATCCTGTTATGCCTGCTTCGTACGATCTTCCGTATCAGGCATCCGAAACATATCATTTTTGACATAGGAGGCTTCAACAGTGCCGCAGAAAGCGGACGGATGCTAAAGCTCATGCAGTTTGCCGGCAGGTCGATAGACGGGATTATCTATCATACCGGAAAACAGACAGAGTATTACCGGGAATATTATCCGTGGCTTTTGGATAAGTCCCGTTTCATACGTTTCGGCACGGATACCGGATTCTTTCAAAACGAAGATGCAATGCAGAATACCGCCGGCACTTCCTATATCCTTTGTGTCGGATACGGTAAACGTGACTGGGATACGCTGATAAAAGCCTATAGCCGTTTAAGTACGGACATCCGTTTACGCCTGATAGGGAACGACAGGATTAAAACGGCTTCGGACAGAATCGAAAGCTTACCCGGCATACCGGTACGTGACCTGATAAAACAGATAAAGGATGCACTGTTTTGTGTATTGCCGTTAAAATACATGAACTACTCCTTCGGGCAGATGACCCTGCTGCAGCAGATGGCGCTAAAAAAGGCGGTGATTACCGCCAGGGTACCAAGTATGACGGATTACGTACGGGAGAATACGGATGCATTGCTGTATGAACCTAATAATGACAGGGAGCTGGCTGAAAAAATGGAGTATTTAATTCATAATCGGGAGGAACGTGAAAGGATAGGCAATCAGGCATGCCTGTCTGTCACAGAGGTGCTGAACGAAAGAAGAATGGCATATGAGATAGAGAATTACATATTTGAAACAGGGAGCTTTCATGGATAAAAAAACCGGTTACACCATAAAAATCGTCTATGTTTGCTTATTGTTTCAGATGGTATTTGCAAAAAGCGGAATAAAGGCCGTCTCAATTCTTTTCAATTATTTCGATGAGCTGATTGCCGTAATGCTGCTGTTGTCTGCGGGAGGAAGATGCATCAGGAAGGTCACCGTGAAAAGAAACGATTTGATACTTATGATACTGTTTCTGCTGTTCTTATTGCTTGGAGCTTTCTCAAGCATCGTTTACAGAGTACAGCCTGCAGCGGCCGCGGTCAGTGATGCCTTTACCTGCGGCAAATTCATGGTCGGTTACATGGGAATACGTTTACTGTACAGGCAAAAAACCGGAGAAGATTTTATATACCGTAATCTAAATAGTCTGTCCAAGGGGATTACCGCAGTTTTCTTTTCGCTGACACTGCATGATATGGTTTTAAAACCGATCTTCCCCAAGGGTGAATTCCGGTATTTTACCGAGTCGGTACAGCTTTGTTATCCGCATACGACATATCTTGCGGCAGCGGTTGTTGTTTTGCTGTGTGTATTGGTGGATTCACTTGACAGGGACAAAGGAAATTTCAAATACCTGTTAATGGCTTCTTGGGTGCTCCTGATGACATTACGGGTGAAGGCAATTGCGTTTCTGCTGGTATTCTGGTTATTGTTTTTTACGGTTTACCATATGAAAATAAGATCGGAAACAGCTTTGCTTATTACGGCGGCAGCCGGCTGTATTTATACCGGTTACAGGCAGTTTGCATCCTACTTTTTAAACGCAGGCTTTTCACCAAGGGCATTGATGTTTCAGGATTCTTTACTGTTGGCAAGAGAAAGCTTTCCGCTTGGGAAAGGGTTTGCGGCCTTTGCTTCCAATATATCGGTCCGATCGTATTCACCGCTGTATGAAAGGTTCGGATACCAGGAAATCTATGGAATGAGCGAACAAACAGCCAGTTACCTGAATGACGGGTTCTGGCAGATTATTCTGGGACAGTTCGGATTCCTGGGTGTTGCCCTGATGGTTCTCATCATTTGCCGGCTTTTAAAAAACACAAGGCTGATAAGCAATATGGGAAGTATATATATTGCGGCGTTATCACTTAATATATACCTGATCATATCATCGATTGCCGAAACCTCATATTTTAATCCTTTTTCTTTTTTATATTTTATGCTGCTTGCATTTATAGCTAACCAGGCAGAAGCCCGGGCAGCGTGCGGTATTACCTGACAGAAAGCTGCGGAGGCGGGAAATGAGTAGTAAAGTCAGTATTATTGTTCCAATCTATAATGCGGAAAGGTATCTGGAGAGATGTCTTGAAAGTATACTCGGCCAGACACTGAAAGAGCTTGAACTTATCCTGGTGGATGACGGGTCAGCGGACGGCAGCGGAAACATATGCGACGATTTCGCGTTAAAGGACGGCCGGATAACGGTAATACATAAAAAGAACGGAGGTGTTTCCTCCGCAAGGAATGCAGGGATGAAGTTTGCCGCCGGAGAATATATCGGCTTTGCCGATGCGGATGACTGGTGTGCGGAAACCATGTATCAGTCTCTTTATGATGAGGCAGCCGAAACAGCGGCTGACTTGGCACTATGCAATTATTGCTGCGTGAACGGCGGAAAGATAAAGGAAAAGCCGGAGCTTGCCGGTATAATGCCGGCAAATGATGTGCGAAACGAATTGATGGGCCGAATACTGTCCGTGAACGGAACAAGAATCAGCGGCACATGCTGCCGCATCATAGTGAGGAAGGAATGGATCACAGCAAACCGTATACGGTTCCGGGAAAATTACAGGGCTTATGAGGACCTGCTGTTTACCCAGCAATGCCTGGATAAAGCAAATAAAGTATCCGTAATTCAGGACTGTTATTATTACCGTTTCGAAAATGCTTCTTCTGTAACAAGGAACTATATCAGGAATCTGCATGGAGACATACTTGGAATCTACGGGGAAATCCTGAAATTAAATACCATAAAATCAGAAAGGGGAAAATATGGGCGGCTGCTTGAAGCATGGCTGGCCGACGGAATCGGTTTTATTTTGTCAAACCTGTGCGGGAAGGGCAGCCCGTACCGCATTAAGGAACGGGTACGGATGATGAAAGAGCTGCAAAAAAACGTATGGATTAAGAATGCGGTTACAAATATTTATACTAATAGAAGATTAATGAATAAGTCAAAATATATACAGGTTTTGTTGATAAAATATCGGCATATCTTTCCTTTAGTTATGTGCCATTCCGTCAGGAAAGGTACCTTATTCGGCAGCCGGACATTATTGCATCGGGGGTAATTTGTGTGACAGAGGGTCTAATCAGTGTTATTGTACCTGTTTATGAGGTGGAGGCTTACCTTGAGAACTGCATTCGGTCAATCCTTAACCAGACTTATGAAAACCTGCAGATTATATTGGTTGATGACGGGTCACCCGATACCTGCGGGGAGATCTGTGACGGATATGCCAAGAAAGATTCCAGAATTACGGTGATTCATAAAGAAAACGGTGGCGTTTCGGATGCCAGGAATGCAGGGCTTGATGTTGCCGAAGGGGATTATATTGCCTTTGTGGATGCGGACGATTATATACATCCGCAGATGTTCCAGGTTCTTTTGGACAATCTGCAAAAATACGGTGCCGATATTTCGGGCTGCCTGTTCCGGTCTGTTTATGATTTAAATACCGGATATGGCAATGCCGGCAACCATATCAGCATTTATACGAATACGGAAGCATTGGATAATCTGTACGGCAGCTTGTATATCCCTACCGTTGTCATGTGGAATAAGCTTTATAAACGTACCTTGTTCAGGGAGATCAGGTTTCCCTGCGGGAAGATACATGAGGATGAGTTCACCATGTACCGGCTGCTGTACCAGTGTGAAATTATTGTATTTACGGATGCACTGCTGTACTGTTACTTAAGAAGGAAATCCGGCATAACGGGACGTAGCTTCAATATCCATAAAACAGCCGTGATACAGGCTCATGAGGAATGCTTTAAATTTTTGTACGGCCATAATGAAATGCCGCTGTTTGGCAAAGCCTTCAACCGGTATCTTAATACCTTGATATCCAACTATTATAAGATAAAAAGGAGTAAGGCCGCCGATAAGTTTTTTTTAAAACAGTTAAAAAGGAAATATATCTTAAACTATAAACAGTATAGTCCCATAGCGGGTTTATCCCCATGCAGGAGATTTCGGTTCCGGAGTTTTATTATAAGCGAAAGCTTCTGCAAGCTTCTTTGCACGGCGGTAAATTACCTGAAAGGGGTAGGTTGAAAAACTACGTTTTTCAACCGGCAAGTTTTGTACTTGCGCTTCGCGCTTGCGCACGAAAACTTGGAATGCGCAAAAAAGCTGCGCAAGAATGGAGATAAGGATGAGCAATCATAAGTCAAGAAGCGAGAATTCGATAAGGAATACCTTTGTGGGGCTTTTTAACAAGGTGATAACCTTATTGCTTTCCTTTATCGGCAGGACTATATTTATTCATCTTTTGGGAGCGGAATATCTTGGAGTCAACGCTTTATTCGGGAATGTACTCGTAGTACTGTCCCTGGCGGATTTGGGTATCGGGAGTGTTATGGTATACAGCTTTTACAAACCGATTCATTGGCAGGACGAAAGACAGATCTGCTCTTTAATAAATTATTATAAGAAGCTTTGCGGGGGAATTGCTTTGGCAATCCTTTGCCTTGGTATGCTTGCATTATTATTTTTGGACAGAATGATTATCAGTGACCTGCCGGGCAGGGAATTGAGGATTTTTTACCTGCTGTTTTTGCTTAACCTGGTATTTTCTTATTATGCGACCTATAAATCCGCATTCATTAATGCGGACCAGAAGATTTATATCGTAAACTTTTATAATACATTTTTTATTATTATCCAGAATATCGTACAGATATTATTTTTACTGGCAACGAGAAATTACATTATTTTTTTGGTTATCCAGGCGGTATGCACCTTACTGAACAATGTCCTTATCAGTATAAAAGCCAATAAGCTTTATCCGTTCCTGCGTGACAGGGCTCCGACTGTGGAAATTGACAAAATCCTTATAAAGAGGAGTTTAAAATCAACGTTTCTGTGCAGGATCGGATCGGTTATGATGAATAATACCGATAATATACTGATCTCCATAATACTTGGAACGGTATATGCCGGATATTATTCGAATTACAGTTTATTTATCGTAAATATCAACACCTTTATATATATTATAGTCCAGGCTCTTTTCTCCAGCCTGGGCAATCTGAATGCCGGCGGGGATATGGAGAAATCATGCAGGATTTTTTACGGCTTAATCCTGTTTTTCCATTGGTTAAGTGCATTCTGCTCGTTATGCTTCCTTCTGGTATTTAATGATTTTATCTCCATTTGGATCGGCAACGAATATTTACTAGGTGGTTCTGCGGTATTTGCCATAGTAATTAATTTCTATATTCAGAATATCGTAAATCCCGTCTGGATGTTCCGGGAGAGCATGGGGATGTTCAAAGAGGTCACGGTGGTAATGCTGCTGTCATCCGTGCTTAATGTAGCATTATCATTTCTATTAGGCTGCTTTTTCGGCCTATTTGGCATACTGATATCGCCGGCAGTCGTACGTACCGTGACAACATTATGGTATGAGCCTTACGTCTTATTTAAATACAAATTTCATAGGAGTACGGGCCCGTACTATCTAAAGCAGGCAAAATATATGGTGATATCGGGGGCGGCCATGCTGATTGCGTTTTATGCATGCAGGCATTTATCCGTATCGCTGCCGCATATTTTCCTGAAAATCGGCATCAGCCTGTTAGCTGTCAGCACGGCATTTACCGTTGCGGCTTTCCGGGCAGAAGATTTTAAGATACTTATTCATTATGCTTTTAAGTTAAGAAGTAAGTTTAGAACAGCTAAGAGGAGAGAGACAGTTGAATCAATGGATTGACATTCACAGCCATATATTGCCCGCAGTAGACGACGGTTCGGTAAGTATGGCGCAAACCAGGAAAATGCTTGAGATCGCTTACGAGGAGGGAATAACGTCCATCATAGCAACACCGCATTATGGGGCCGGCTGCCGTAATCCGGGACAGGACGAACTGCTAGGGAAGCTGGAGCTGGTAAGGCAGGAAGCAGGCAAGATTGATGGGAGCTATCATATTGAGCTTGGAAATGAGCTGTACTACAGTGATGATATTATCGAACATCTAAGGAAGAAAATGGCCCTGACACTGGCAGGCACCAGATATGTGCTCGTAGAATTTGCTTCGGGCGACAGCTACCGCACCATTCGTACCGGATTACACAGGCTTCTCATAAATGGTTATCTCCCTATTTTGGCCCATGTCGAGAGATATGAATGCCTGTATAAGAATTATGAAGGTATTAATGAGATGATAGAGCTTGGCGCATATATGCAGATGAATATTTCAAGCGTAATGGGAGGAATGCAGACTCATAGCAGGGGATTTTGCAGAAGGTTAATGGAATATGGTTTAATACACCTGATCGGAACCGATTCACATTCCGATAACGGCCGGGCTCCCAGGATGCTGGACGGCATCCGCTACATAAGGAAAAAATTCGGTGATGAAGCCGTACGACAGCTGCTGGTCGATAATACCGCAAGGCTGCTCGGCAATCAATATATTGAGAGGTGGTAACTGTATGGACAATGACCGGGACATAGAGATCAACATCCGTGAACTGTTTCAAATACTGCTAAAAAAGCTGTGGATTATTATGCTTGCCGGAATTACCTTTGCGGCGGGGGCAGGGCTTTACAGTAAGCTCTTTATTAAACCTGTTTATACCTCCGGCACGAAAATCTATGTAATTAACAGGGAAAATAAAGAGATAACGACATATTCCGATTTACAGACAGGTGCACAATTGACACAGGATTATAAGATACTGGTAAAAAGCAGGCCTGTGACGGAGCAGGTATTAAAGGATTTTAACCTGGATATGACACATGAGCAGCTGGTTTCGGACATCTCGGTCAATACGCCTGCAAATACACGCATTCTTGAGATAAAAGTAAAAAGTACGGACCCGCTGCTGGCAAAGAAACTGGCGGACGGCATTGCGGAGGTCTCGGTGGAACGTATGATGTCCGTTATGGAGACGGAGAAGGCTAATATAGTGGAATACGGTAATATTCCCTTATTGCCTTCAAGTCCTGATATCGCCTTCAATGTTATTGCAGGAGGAATATGCGGTACGGTATTGGCCGTATTTGTGCTGCTGTTTCTGTACATAACGGATGACACTGTTAAGAATCCGGATGATGTAGAGAAATATCTCGGGATCACGGTTTTAGGGAATATTCCGTTTGAGCTGGCAAAGGGCGGAAAAGGCCGGAGGAGGCAAAAAACAGGATACTCCCACACCTATGAGAATGCGGCACGGAACTTTGCCGGTACGGAAGCCTACAAGACCTTGAGGACAAATATACAATTCTGCGGGAAAGAGGTTAAGACAATCTGCATCACGAGCTGTACTCCGGATGAAGGGAAAACTGTAATCTCATTCCGGCTGGCGTCCGCACTTGCAGAAAGCGGGAGAAAAGTACTGCTCATTGATGCCGATCTGAGAAAATCCGTGATCATTGGGAAAACCGGGATATATGGCCTGTCACAATATCTTTCCGGGATGAACGGCCTTGAGGAAGTCATCAATAAGACTAATGTTGACGGCGTTGACATCATCTTTACCGGGCCGATACCGCCGAATCCTTCCGAACTGCTGGGAAGTGAAGCCTTTCATGAGTTGATGCGGAGGCAAAGAGAAATTTATGACTATATTCTCGTTGACACTCCGCCTCTTGGAATTGTAATCGACAGTGCCAATGCCGCCGAATACTGTGATGGAACTGTTATGGTTCTGGAAACAAATAAAATCAGCCGAAAAATGGCCGAAAGGGTATTGCGGCAGCTTGAAAAGGGAAAGTGCAGGGTACTTGGTGCGGTACTCAATAAAGTCGATCTGCATTCGGAAAGCTGCTATGGCAAAGGTTATACAAAGTATTACGGAGCATATGAGTAGGTGGAAAAGCATTTTGG
>JAEWSD010000003.1 GCA_023398615.1 Bacillota bacterium | reverse complement strand
TAATGAAAGAACTTACGAAGAATCTGTTTGGGCTTTGCGGCCTTTATGTTTTGTGAAAGTATTTCTTCAATAAAGAATTGCTGACTGTCCAGCATACCGTCCCCGTGATCCTGCGGTACCTTCCTGTAGCTTCCGTCACTTTGCAATAACCTTGCTTTCACATTATCGGAAAGCATTAATTTCAAATAATGCAATATCTGATATTTTATCTCCTTATCATATATCGGACATGCAATTTCTACTCTTCGGTTCGTATTTCTTGTCATCATATCGGCAGAAGCAATATAAACCTCAATTTGTTCATCCGTACCAAAGCAATATATCCTCGGATGCTCAAGAAATCTGCCTACGATGCTTCTTACGGTAATGTTTTCCGTTTTCCCCTTAACTCCGGGTAAAAGGCAGCAGATTCCACGGATGATTAATTGTATTTCGACACCGGCATGCGATGCTTCCGTCAGCGTATTAATAATTTCTTTATCCGTCAAAGAATTTGCTTTGATTATGATCCTGGCTTGTTCACCTCTGTTTGCCTTTTGCATCTCATTGTCTATCAATCCGATTAAGGGATCTTTAAAAAAGTTGGGCGCTGCCAGCAAGCAATTATATTTACCTTTTAAATTCGATAAGGACATGTTTTTGAAAAATTCCGCAGCATCCTTTCCCAGCTCTTCATTTGCGGTAATAAGTGACAGATCGGAATACAGCCCGGCCGTTTTCTCATTATAGTTACCCGTTCCAACCTGCGTAATATAATTGATCTTATTCCTGTCCCTGCGGGTTATCAGACAAATCTTAGAGTGTACCTTGAAACCTTCAAAGCCGTAGATAACATTGCAGCCGGCTTCCTCTAACCGTTCGGCCCATTCAATATTGCTGTTTTCGTCAAACCGGGCCTTCAGCTCAATAAGCACCGTAACTTCCTTGTTATTCTCCGCGGCGTTACATAGGTATTCGACTATTTTAGAGTTTCTGGCCAGCCTGTAAATCGTTATTTTTATTGAAATAACATTCATATCCTGTGCACTCTCTTTTAAAAGATGTAAAAACGGCTCCATTTGATGGTATGGATAAAACAGCAGGATATCCTTTCGCTTGCATTGATTTGTAATACTGTCATTTTGATCTAAGAAATCCGGGTACTGAGGTTCAAAAAGCGGATAGCTTAATTGTCTTTTAATCGGATTCGGAATCTTTTGAAGCAACTCAAAAGGATATTTTAATACCAAAGGGGCTTTGCTTTTAAAAACCTGGGTGATATCGATATCCAGCTTCCCCAGTAAAAAATTGGCAAGGTTTTTATTTATATGCCCTTGTATTTCAAGCCTTACGGGAGACAACCGGGAACGCTTTTTCAGTACTTTTTTCATGCTGTCCCTGAAATTATCCTCCATTTCAAAATCTTCATCTCCAAGACTGATATCCGCGTTTCTTGTAACAGAGATGATAGTTGAATAATTTACTTCATACATCTTAAAAATATCGCTTGCACGGTCCAGTATAATTTTTTCCGTTAAGATATAGCGAAGTCTGCTGCCCGGAAATATAATAAACTCCGGAAGTGCCTGCGATACGGGAATAAGACCGAATTTCTTATCTTCACCGGTAAAAACACAAACCACATATAAGGCTTTATTTATTAAATGCGGAAAAGGATGACGGGAATCAAATACCTGCGGTGAAAGAATGGGCTGGATAAATTCATCATAATATTTCTCCATATATTTTTTTTCCGCTTCCTCTAATTCGTCTAAGTCCAGATTACAGATACCGTATTCTCTTAACCGGGATTCTGCCTCGTAATATACCTTATCCCTCATCTCATATAATGGCACCGTATGCAGAAGAATTTTTTCCAGCTGCTCTTTTGGAGTCATTCCGGTTTTGTTATCAATATTATCATTCCCCATCAGGTAGAAATCAGAAAGGCTGCCTACTCTTATCATAAAAAATTCATCCAGGTTGCTCGTAAAAATGGAAATGAATTTTAACCGCTCAAAGAGCGGCACGCTGTCATCCTGCGCTTCCTCCAAAACTCTTTCGTTAAATTTGAGCCAGGATAATTCTCTGTTCTGCATATAAGTAGTACTGCTGTCCGAATATGTCATATTTGATGTCCTCTTTCGTATCCTTATCGTTGTGTGTGTGATATTCCGACTGTTTTACCCGATCGCCTTATCCTTTAGGATCCTGTCATACAGGTAGCCTTCCCGTAAGCCGTAATGACTGACGATAATCTCCTCACATCCAAAATATTCCGCCACGGTATCCAAAATAATCATGCCAGGTATTATGGTATGAATTCTGTCCGGTATATTTTGCAGTACGGGTCCCAGAATATTCTTATGGCTGCTGTTTATCAGGTTTACTATTTCTTTAATGTGAGAGGCCGCTATCTTCCGGTCATCCTCAGGAAGATTATGAATGCTTTTATCAAGCTTACCGACAGCCCGGATTGTACCGCCGACACCGCACATCGTCCGTATCTGCTCCTGCTTCATTTCGAGAGCCTTTAAGCTGTCCCTGACAATCCGCTTGATTTTTTTGCGTTCCTTCTCTTTCGGTATAATTTTTTTCACATTCATCACATATGAATTTAAAGAACCGATCGGCATACTCGAAGCCTTTATAATTTCTTTATTCTTAAACACAACTAGTTCGGTACTGCCCCCTCCGATATCAACTAAGATACCATCCGACATGTCAATAAAATGGATTGCCCCGATAAAATCAAGCGCCGCTTCTTCCTGTCCCGATAAAAGCTCTACCCGTAATCCCGTTGCTTCAAGAATGCCGTCCATAGCTTCTTTTGTATTCACTATATTTCTTAAAGAGGCCGTAGCGAAAACATAAATATTTTCTTTTTCGACATTAAAATTGTTAAGCATCTCTTTATATTCACATAAAACAGAGCAGGCCTTTGCTATTCCTTTTTTATTGAGCACTTCATTCTCAACATAGTTTAAAAGACCTGCCATCGTTTTTCTCTGAAATAAGGATTTAACCTCACTTTCATTATATTCATATATACACAATCTAATCGTATTGGAGCCCAAGTCTATAACGGCACAAATCATAATTATAATCTCCCAACTTATTTATATTATCTGCTTATGCGTATTCTAAATAATTTGGGTAAAGATAATGTTAAGATTATGTTAACAATATGCAAATACTATCTGGACAAGCGGTAATAAGGCACCCTCTTTGATTCCTCAAACCCAAGTTTTTCTGCTAATCTCCTGGAACCTATATTCCCCGACTTACATGACCAGACCGGCTCTAACCCATTTGCAATACAATAATCAATCAGATGAGAGCACACAATGGAAGCATATCCTGAATTCTGATTCTCCGCATGGGTTTCTATTCCGATTTCAAGCTTATCGTCACAAGTAAACGCCGCAAATGCGGTAGAAACAGAATGACGACTATTCAGCAGTAAGGTATACCCGATTCCGTATTTTATGAATTCATTATAATTATTCCAAAAGTGCTTTGGAATTACACTGCCGTCCGATTGATGAAAGATCTCTTCTGTGGTTGTGATGACCTTGAAATCCCCCGTCTTGAGATTTCTTTTAATCAGTAAATATTTTTCCTTATTAAAGCTATAGTTGATCCTCCGGTATTCTAAAACCTTTTTATCTTCTTCTTGTGAATAGGAATTCTCATAAGGCTGCTCCGGATCTTTTTTTACCAAATTAGCTCCCAGTATCTCATCGATTTTAACATAAAGCGAATTGGGATATACCTGCAAAAATTCAAATTCGTCCCTGACATGATCTGAATTCAACATAAAATCTGCCAGCTGCTTATAAAACTTTTCTTTCCCGCTTTCTCCATAAAGTAACGACATTCCGCATGGATGCTGAATATAACAGGCACCGGGAGAATGTACATCATCAATAAAAACCCTTCCGTTTGCTTTCCTTTCCAAAATACTTAAGGCAAACATAGTATTGAGGTCTGCCGCTTTTACTCCGGGTATCAATTTGTATAGATTCCGGTTATCCAGTTCTGTCATCATAAAAAAATTCCTCCTTGCGTTTTATTTCTCATACTATATAATGGAAATAGAAATAGTTCAAATACTTAAAATCGCTTCTGTACTATTACAGACAGGAATTAATCTATGGGAGACAGCAGCTTGAATAAAATAGAATTGGTCAAAGAATACATTCTGGAAAAGATAAAACAAGGGAAAATAACGGAAGGACAAAGGCTTTCGGGATGCAGAGAGCTTGCCTTAAAGCTGAGCATTAATAAGATTACGGTAAATCGAGCTTATAAGCTGCTTGAGGAGGAGCATATCGTATATTGCGTTCCCCGGGGCGGTTACTATTTAATCGGCAACGATACCGAAGATGAAATACTTCCCAAGGATGTTGATTTTCGAACGATCAAACCTGATTCGACTCTGATTCCTTATAAGGCTTTTACTCATGCAATAAACCGCACTATTGAGGAACATAAAAAAATGCTGTTTCAATATGAAGCTCCGTTAGGTTTGATGAATTTGAGGGAGACATTAAAGGGAAGATTTGAAATAAGCGGCGTATATGCCAAAAGCTCTCAGATCATGATTACAAATGGGGCACAGCAGGGAATTTATTTGGCTTTAAAAACTTTATTTTCCACTCATTCCGACCATAAACTTTTAGTAGAAATTCCTACTTATTCATTGATCCCGGATATGGCCCGAAATCTTAATATAGAATGTATTGGAATTAAAAGGGACAGTAACGGTATCGACTTGGAGGAATTAGAAGCCATATTCAGAAAGGAAGCCGTAAAGGCCTTCTATGTAATTCCCAGACACCATAATCCGACAGGGTATTCATTAACAGAAAAAAATAAAAGAAAGATAGCAGAGCTTTGTTATCGCTATCGGGTTTCATTAATTGAAGATGACTATCTCGCCGAATTAGCTACGGATAAGCGGACCCTTCCGTTACATTATTATGATACCCATCAGCTGACCTTCTACATACGCAGTTTCTCTAAAACCTTTATCCCCGGAATCCGAATTGGGGCGATGGTGATACCTGAAACTTTCTGTAACTCTGTTATGAAGCAAAAACATTTATTGGATTTAAGTACGTCAAGCCTTCCGCAGGGTGCACTTGATTTCTTCATAAAATCAGGCATGTATGACCAGCATATAAGAAAGGTGAATGCCTGTTATAAACGTAAACTGTCAAAGGCGAAAGAAATTTTAACCCGAATGAGTCCGCCGGGATTGTCGTTCTTTGTTCCGAAACAGGGCCTTTTCCTATGGTTAACCCTTCCTTCGCAGGTTTCTATCGATACTATTGCCGACAAACTGGCTCAACATAACATTCGGATTCGATCTTCCGCCATGAACTGTATTACGGACAAATCAAATCAAAATATCAGTCTTTGTATATCCGGAGTTCCTGAAAATGACTTAAATGCGTTAAGGATTGTCCTGAAAGTTATTAAAAACGAATTGCAGTTAAACCCTATCACAATTTCATAAAGGCATACGGGGCAGCCTTACCTGCCTCGTATGCCTTAGTTTCTTAACACAGATACTTTTTATCGTATATCATAAACAGATCTTAATACCAGCGTCTTCGGCGTCCCTTCCAGTATCTCAACCGTAACGGTACCTGCCTCCATATCAAAGTAATTATCACTAAGTATGAAATCACTGTCCGGTGAATCAATCTCCACCGATTTCGCATAAGCCTTCGCCTCAACCGTGATACGGTTGCCCTCTATCCAGCAGGAAAGCTCAGGATTCCTGAAATGATAATGCTTTGGAGCGGTAAACAGTACCGAACCGCCGGAGACCGTTCCGGAATCCGTTACAAATTCATAGGTTAAGTGATTGTCCAGATAAGCGGTATCGGAAAAATCCAATTCATCCAGCCATATGCTCTCAAAGGCAGGCACCTTAAGCTTTACCTCGGAAGACTGCAGCACCCGGCTGGAAGCATCCCTCAGCGACCAGTAAACGGTACCTTCCGCATCATTCCTGCTTTCATTTGCAACCGAAAGCCGTGCCGTACTGATATTCTCACCCGGCTCCGTAACAACAGCCAGTCTGGTAGTCGTCTCACATACCTCATGGCAGGATATCATGATCGGCGCAAAGAAACGTTTTGCATAATAATGCAGTGCCTTCCATCTTCCGTAATAGTCTATGGAAGCCCAGGAAGCAACCGGCCAGATATCGTTTAGCTGCCAGTAGATCGCTCCCATGCAGCGTCCGCGGTTCCTTCTCCAATGCTCCACCCCGTATTTAATGGCCTCCGCCTGAAGCAGCTGGGAAGCATATACCAGAGTATCAAAATTATTAGGATACAGATAGGTTTTGGAGAGATAATTCATGATCTTTCCGTTTGCGCCTTCATTCCTTTGATGCATTTCCATCACTCTTGAGAAAATATTGCGGTCTTCCTCCACCGTAAAAGTTTCAATCGTTTTCATGGAAGGGAACGACTGGAAGCCAAATTCCGATGCATAGCGGAAGAAGAACTTCCGATACTCGGAAAACGGTACGTTGCCGTGCCATACCTCCCAATAATGTACATCCCCTCTGTCCGGATCATTCGGAGCGTCAAAGGAACCGCCCGAGGAAGGGGAAGCCGGCCAGTAAAAGGTATCCGGATCCTCCTCCTTCAGAATATGCGGTATAATATGTTCAAACATTCTTATATAGTGAGCCTTCGTAATATCCGAACCGTCAAAGGCTTTTTGCTCCGCAAACATTTCCATCTCATTGTTTCCGCACCATAAGCCTAAGGAAGCATGATGACGGATCCTTCTTACATTATCCCGGATCTCGGCCGTGATATTCTCCTCGAATTTAAAATCGAGCTTATAATTCGCACAGGCAAACATGAAATCAAGCCATACTACAAGACCCAATTCATCACAGATGTCAAAGAACTCATCGGAAGGATAGGCTCCGCCTCCCCATACACGAACCACATTAAAATTAGCTTTCCGGCATTGTAAAAGCAGCTTTCTGGTACGTTCCGGCGTAATTCTTGAAAATATGTTATCCTCCGGTATATAGTCGGCACCCATAGCAAAGAAGGAAATGCCGTTCACACAATGGGCAAAGCTTTCGCCCCACTGATCCTTTTCACACACTACCGTCAGAGTTCTTAAACCGATTCTCTTGACGGCACTGTCAACGACCCTGCCTTCTTCCACAAGTTCAACGGCCACGACGTACAAAGGCTGGGCTCCCAGACCGTTCGGCCACCAAAGCTGCGGATCGGGAATTAAGGCCTCCGTATCATTCTGAGTCTCCAGGGTTTTCCCCTCCGGTGTTGTTATCGTAATACGCACCTCGGCATTGCCGGATTGCTTTACCCTGGTTTTGACACGTACACATCCATCCTCATGCTCCTGGGTAATGTGAAGATCTTCAAGCCTTGAACTGTTCATGCCGATCAGGCAGATATCCTTCCAGATTCCGGCGTCGGGAAGGCGCGGACCCCAGTCCCAGCCGAACATGCAATGAGGCTTTCTAAGATGGGGGAAGCCAACCATTGCATGAATGGAGCCGCCAACGTGGTATTTCGCGTCCTCCTGCTTAATATACCTGGTAGGGGAAGCGATTTTCACTTCGATCGTATTCTCCCCTTCCTTTAAATATTCCGTAACGTCAAACTCCCAGGTACGATGAAAATTATCCGCATTACCGATCCATTCACCGTTAATATATATGGTGCACAGGGTATCGAGCCCGCCGCAATGAAGCAGTATCTGTCCGCATTCCCTTAATTCCCTTGTAACGGTAAAGCTGCGCTTGAACTCGTAATCCCTGTCCATCAGCTTAAGAGCATCAAGTTCATTCTCCCGATAGAAAGGATCCTCCATTATATGGTTGCCCAGCAGGAAGGAATATACGGAACCGGGTATCGTTCCCGATACCGTCCTTTCTCCCTTCGCTGACATCTGCCAGGTGCCGTTTAGTAATAATTTCTCCATAGTTCCGCCTTTGCCTCATTTCACTGTAAGATTAATTTGTTCCTTTCACCTCGGATATAAATCTTTGGTAAGCATAGAAACTATCCTTCGGTATCCTTTCCTGGGTATTGTAATCGATATATACCAATCCGAAACGTTTCGAATATCCCCAGGCCCATTCGAAATTATCCAAAAATGACCAATAATAATAGCCTGCCACATTCATTCCCGCTTCATTCATTCTTTCCAGCTGATTAAGATGGGCATTAAGATATTCCACACGGTCCTTATCATGCACTTTTCCGTCCGAAAGTTTATCCTCCCACGCAGAGCCGTTTTCCGTGATATAGATCGGTATATCCGTATAATTCGAACGGACAAACGAAATTAAGTCAAAGAATTCCTGTGTGCCGATATCCCAGCCCATTGCTGTCTTCTTATAATCGGTATAGTATGCATTCTTTGCAAGCTGTACGCAGGTTGAATCATAATCTACGGTGACTCTGGAATAATAATTGATTCCCAGGAAGTCGCATTTTGTTGAAATGGTTTCCATATCTCCTGCCTGAATAAAGGAAAAGTCTGTTTTACACTGTCCCGCATAGAGATTAATCATATCGATCGGATAATTTCCTTTGCATACCGGCTCAAGGAACCACCGGTTCGTATAGCCGTTCCGGTTGTTTGCAGCTACCTTATCCGCATAAGAATCCGTTGTCGGATAGGCCGGCGTAAGATTCAGGGTAATACCGATCTTATGCTTACAGCCCATTTCCCTGTACAGCTTCACCGCTCTTCCGTGGGAAAGCAGCACATGATGGGAAACTGTGACGGCTTCCTCCAGATCCTTGTGTCCGGGTGCATGCCTGCCCTCCAGAAACGATACGAAGGAGGTGCAGAAGGGTTCATTATGCGTAATCCAGTAATCCACATCCTCGTCCAGCTCTTCAAAGCATTTCCTGCTGTACTCCTCGAACCACTTAACGCAATCCCGGTTCAGCCAACCGCCCTGTTTAAATGCCCATACCGGCAGGTCCCAATGGTACAGTGTTACCATTGCCGACATACTGTTTCTTTTTACTTCACGAATGACATCCTTATAGAAATCCATTCCCTGGGGATTATACACTCCCTGCTCGGGGAATATTCTGGACCAGCTGATTGAGAGCCGGTAGCTGTCAATCCCAAGCTCCTTCATAAGAGCAATATCTTCCTTATACCTGTGATAATGATCACAGGCAACATCACCGGTGTCCCCGTTCAGGACTCTGCCCGGTATGGTACAATAGGTATCCCATATACTTGGGGTTCTTCCTCCTTCCATAATTCCTCCTTCAATCTGATAGGAGGAGGTTGCTACTCCGAATACAAAATCTTTTGTAAATGCCATGATGTTTCTCCTTTCTGTCGCATGTATTTATAAGGTTAGAGTATCAAAAGGCCAAGTTAGTCTTCTGAATGAATACCAGTGTATATATATTTAATTTTGCTGCCTTACCCTCGATTACTCTCGGCCGGTCGACGCAAAATCAAATATATATACACTGTATTCATAAAATATACTCTGAGTGGCCTTTTGACACTCAAATCTTTATAGGCAGCTACGAAAGCGCACATGCGCTTCACCCTTTCCGGGTTATATAATGATTCTCCTGGTAGTCTGCCGGACTACCAGGCTCGTGGGAATACGGATAATCTCCGGTACCCCGGGATTCTCCCCTGCTATGATACTGCTTAAGATCCTTGCCGCTTCCCGGCCTATCACATCCCTGTTCTGACGA
>JAEWSD010000282.1 GCA_023398615.1 Bacillota bacterium | reverse complement strand
GAAGCTTTCCGCTCGGATTCACATTGCCGAACAGTATTTCCGCGATAGCTGTTCCGCCCTTCTGGCCCGGATAATATGCCATCAGAACAGCACCGACATATTCGAACCATTCCGTCATCATAATCATGTTGCCGCCGATCATCACTACGACGGAGTTCGAATTGGCCGGGGCAACCTCCCTGATCAGCCGTATTTCATCGGGATGCAGCCCGAGTGAAATTCTGTCGCCGCCGATTGCCCCCGTATAGCTATCCGATTGTTCTTCGGAGATATACTCTCCTTCATCGTCATGATCATAGCCTACGACGAATACCGTATAATCCGCATCCGCCGCCAGCTGCTTCGCATGCTCCAGATCCGTTCCGTCATTATAGATAACTTCGATATTTTCAGCGAACTTGGCAATTCCCTGAAGCGGAGTTTCCACCTTCTTGGGGTATACCCTGCTTGATCCGTGATCACCTATATTTTCTTTATTCGCCAGCTTTCCGAAGACCACAATCCGGGTGGCCTTTTCCTTATCGATTGGTAATATATGATCCTTATTTTTCAGAAGTGTGATTCCTTTCCTTGCCGCCTCAAGCGCAAGCTCAATATGCTCCCTGCTTCCGAGAACACTCTCGTCGTAACGCTTATGATCAGCCTCGGTAAAAGCCAGGATGGTTCTGACGATACGCAGAGCAGAGGCGTTGATTTTTTCTTCCGGTACCCTGCCCTCCCTGACTGCCTGTACCAGCTTATCGCCAAAGAACTGGGTACAGCACATCTCGATATCCTGACCACCGTTCGCAGCTTCTTCGGTATCCTTTACACCCCAGATAAAATCACTCATGACAAAGCCGTCAAAATCCCATTCCTTCTTAAGCACCTGGTTCAATAAATAGTCATGATGCCCGCAATGTGTTCCCTGATAGAGATTGTAGGAACTCATGACACTTGCCGCCCCGCTGTCGATGCAGTCCTTGAAATGAGGAAGATACACCTCTCTTTCCGTCCGCTTGTCACAATCCACACTTACCTTGAATCTGGATATTTCCATAGAATTGAAGGCAAAATGCTTCACACAGGCCATTACATTCTTATCCTGTACCCCTCTGATCAGGGCCGATCCCATTTGCCCGATATGGAAGGATTCTTCCCCGTAGGTTTCCTGACTCCTGCCCCAGCCGGGATTATAAGGAAGATTGACGCATACGCCGGCGAACAGGTTTCCACCATAGGCTCTCACCTCTTCTCCGATTGCATTGCCAATCCGCTCCTCCAGCTCTGTGTCAAAGGCGGCTCCCCGAAGCATGGAAACCGGAAAGCAGGTGCTTTTTCCTGTTCCGCACACCACACCCCTGGGACCGTCGCAGAAAAGCATCGGGGGCAAATGAAACTCCTCGCTGCCGCCCGCCGGATAGGGATCATAGTTGTAATGGGTAGAACCCTGTAAAGCCACCATCAGCTCCGCCAATGAGACAGATCCGCTCATTAAATGTACCTTTTGTTCTAATGTCATCTGATCCACGATTTTCTTTGCCTTATCCGTATAAGTAAGGCGGTAGCCTTTTATGCACTTCATGCAATCACTCCTTTTGATATGAATTATAAGTAATTTTTTAATAATTGGACTGCTTCCCCCTTGTTATATTCCAGATACCCCTGAACCTGCTTATTTAATACCTCTTTCGTACCAAATTGCTTGTACTCGGCCGGAGTTGTCCCTACCTCCTTCTTAAAGATGCGGTAGAAGGTGGCATCATTGCCAAAACCGCATTCCTGAGCAATGACGTTAACCGGCTTTGTCGTAGTCGTCAGCATATACTGAGACTTCTCAAGTTTTGTTGAGATTACCAGTTCCTTTACCGTAAGATTGGTATGTGCTTTTAGAAAACGGTATAAAGTTTTCTCACTCATTCCTATATAATGGTAAAGCTCCTCCGCAATATTTTCGTCATAGTAGTTTTGCTCCACAAATTCGATAATTTGCAGCAGTGTATCCGCCTCTTCATCCGGTTTTTTATTATCCGCATACTGCCGGATATCATAATGGGTATACTCGAATAAATCGGCTACCAGCTGGTAGAGGAGCGATTGCATCCGATAGAAATCAGTCATATCTTTTCCGTTGTACTTAAGACCGATTAAGGCGGCAGTTCTTACAAAAGACGAAAAAGGGATTTTGGGTTTCACCGTATTTGATACGCTGTTGAGATAAAAGCGATAATTCTGATTTTTATCCTGCCAATTTTCAAACAGTTCCTGTTTCAATTGAATAAACAGGCAGATGTTGTCCTGATTGGTTGCTTTCAGTCCGTGAACCACTTTACTGTTAATCAGAACGATATTCCCCGCATTTACTATGCATGACTCCGGCCAGATGCTTAAGTTCACTGCTCCTTTCAATACCAGAAGCAGTTCATAATCATAATGCCAGTGGTAACTGGAAAGTCCTATGGATGTTACAAATATCTTTGCCGGAAATTTCTTGTCATGCTCAATCGCTTCATAAATATATGAACTCATCTTTACCTCCTCTTGTATGCATATTGGAATACCGGATTATATTTTCGTTTCATGACTAAATTATATATCAGTTTTTCCTTTTATTTATGTCATTATAGACAAATTCTAGTGCTATTCTGAGACATTTTTATAACTTGTGTATACGTTTTTAAATATAGCCCGGTGTTCATTATGCAATATTCCTATTTAAGTGCATTTATTATATTATAATTCGTCACTTTATCAAAAGCTTATAATATTCTCTGTTGTTTTTCAACTTTCAGGCAAAATAGATATAGAAAGAGCCTATGCTGTTTTTCATTCCGGCATAAGCTCCTCTTTTATCTCCATATCTTGAGCATGTTACTTTTTATGGTTTTCCTGCTATTTTTTTGTTCCTGCTAACCAAATAAAGGCCTCCGCAACCGATAAACTCATTATATATTGCATGAGATTTATAATATTTTAATCCCATATAATCATAGGAGCTTTTCGTAAGTGTTTTTTAATAACAGAGCGTCCTTCTCTATGAAAGGGCTTTCTGAAATTATACAGCCTTTTACTTTAAAATCCTTTAACGCTTGTAAGCATTCTATATATTTGAAGTCACTTTCCTCTATAGGAAGGTGTTTTTTCTCTCCCTTTCCCGAATATTGAATCCCGCTTATATGAATATGCAAATCATCCAGTGCGGATCGTCCGAGTTCTTCCAGCACATATTGCAGTATTTTCGCAAAATCATCATATCCTCTTAAACTGCCGTTTTCTCTTGCATGAATATGCGAAAAATCAATACATAATTTACATGAAGCAACCTCCTTGCAAAGAGTAACCAATTCTTCCAGAGTACCGAATTGTGTACTTTTACCGGTAGTCTCAAGTCTGTAGTCAATCCCGTCCTGCGGCAGCTTCATCAGATTTTCCTTTATCGTATTATAAGTCTCCTCCTTAGAGGCACTCAAATAGAATCCCGGATGAAATATCAGGCTTCTTCCTTTAACCTTTGACAGGCCTGCTGCGGCTTTTCTGATTCTTTCCAATGACAGCTCCTGCTTTTCAGGTTCATCCGAATTCAGATTGATATAGTAAGAGCCATGAGCCGATAAATAGATATCATTCTCCTGTTTCGCCTTTAATATCAAGTCTTTATTATTATCCGTAACATTAACGTTTCTCACGAACAAAAGCTCCATAGCATCCAGTCCTATGGACTTTATATATTCGATTCCGACGGCATAATTCATTTTCTT
>JAEWSD010000280.1 GCA_023398615.1 Bacillota bacterium | reverse complement strand
TTGTTACATAAAAGCCCTTCCTGTTTAAACTCTCCATCACCTGACTGCTGTCGGTATTACGAATTATCACATAGATTAGTTTCATAGAATCCCATCCTTTCAACTTACGTCCGCCTGTTTATATGTTCCTTCAGAATATCTGAATTCTAAATTAATGCTCCTGCTATAATCATACACTAAATGCCTGTAAGTATCAATAAATCTTTCAGCAAATATACTGCAATATCCTTACGATTCAGCCTTACGGCTTCATAGCAATACATTAGGCCGAATAGTAACGCAATATCCTTCAATAAATTACATTCGGTGTATTATTTATCCAACAGGAAGAAGAGCAGGTTTGAAGTCATGAATAAGAACGAGAATGAATTCTATGATATATCAGACAAGACTATTATGTATCCTTAAGTCTCATTTGTTCCAGCAGTTCCGCCATTTCAGGAGACACATTATCCAGCAGGCTGTTACGTTTTCTGTCCTTTATCTTATCGAAGGTATCCCTGATATCCTTATTGGCCGACTCGATCTCATGTTTTAATTCCCTTGCGGACATTCTGGCTGCTCCTTTTGCCAGTATAATCATCTGCTCCAAACCGTCGGACGTTGCAACACGGATCTGATAGTCCTTAGCCATCTGCCAGGATACCGCCTCGATGAATTGATCGGCAGTCTGCGCTTCCCGGGTATAGACGATATCAATATTATGATAGTGAATCACGCTGCCCGGATTTCCTTTCGATTTGTATCCGTCAAAAACAAGGATAATTTCATTTTTCCGGAATCCCTGATAGTTGCATAGGATATCGGCAAGCCGCATTCTTGCCGATTCCAGACTGTCCTGAGAAAGCTCCCTCAATTCAGGCCATGCAAATATAATATTGTAGCCGTCAACCAATAGAAATTCCTTTGCCAAAATTAAACCATCCTTTGTCTTACAATTTCATAGGATAAGATACCGGCAGCTACGGAAGCATTTAAGGAGTCAATATTTCCAAGCATCGGAATCTTTGCAATATAGTCGCATTTTTCCCTTATCAGTCTCCCCACTCCCTCGCCTTCGCCGCCGATAACCAGTCCGATCGGACCGCGCAGGTTCAGGTTATACATGATCTCGCCGTTCATATCTGCGCAGACAAACCAAAGGCCTTTCTCCTTTAATTCTTCTATTGTAGCCGCCAGGTTGGTCACTTTTGCCACGGGAGTATAATTAAGGGCACCTGCCGAGGTCTTCGCAACGGTTGCGGTCAGCCCTGCGGCCCTGCGTTTCGGTATGATGATGCCGTGAGCTCCGGCCAGATTTGCCGTACGTATAATCGCCCCGAGGTTATGCGGGTCTTCTATGCCGTCCAACAGGATCAGAAAGGGCGGTTCTCCCTTCTCTTTTGCAGCCTTCAGTATATCCTCCACCTCCGCATATTCATAGGCGGCCGCATACGCAATAACGCCCTGGTGCTTTCCCGTATCCGACAGCTGGTCCAGCCTCTCCTTCTTTACAAAGGTTATTATGGTATCGCCTTTCCTGGCTTCTCTGGTAATCGATTTGATGGGGCCGTCCTGGCATCCGTCCAGGATGAACAGCCGGTCAATAGTCTTGCCGGACCGAAAAGCTTCCAGTACCGCATTACGTCCTTCTATGGTAAATTCTTCATATCTCATAAAATAATATCATCCTTCCAATCCTTCCTTCACCAGCTTCAGAATCCTTCCGAACCGGTTGGTCAGATACAGGTATCCTACCAGAGCCTCCAGCCCGGTTGCAATCCTGTATTCCGTAATACTTGCGTTTTTCGCGGAGGTAAAGGACTTCGCATTGCGTCCCCTCTTATATACGGCCAGCTCTTCCTCCGAAAGCTTGTCTTCTATCCTGCGGAACATCTCCATCTGTGCAGGCGCTTTTACAAGACTGCTTACCTGCTTGTGCAGCTTATTGACAGGCGCATTGCCCTTTTCGACGATTATGGTACGTATGATCAGATCATAGACCGCATCACCGATAAATGCCAGGGTAAGCGGTGAATAGGATCTTATGTCCGTGTCCGGCAATCCCATCTGCCGCTTTATTTGCCTGATTAAGCCCCATTCCTCTTCGGAATAGGTTCCGTCCGGTATACCGCTGCCTACACTCTCTTCCATCTTACGCCTTCCCTCGTATCTTCCAGAACGATGCCCTTTCCCAGTAAGAGCTTCCTGATCTCATCCGCCCTGGCAAAATCCCGGTTCTTTCTGGCATCCTGCCTCTCCTCAATAAGCCTCTCGATCGCCTCATCAAGCAATTCCTCTTCCTTCTTCACTTTAATGCCAAGAATATCGCTCAGCAGCACGATACGTTCCAGAACCCTGGCTATCATTTCCTTCGAATTCCCGGATGATACCTTTGAGTTAGCCGTCTTCACCATCTCAAAGATTGCCGAAATTGCATCCGCAGTATTAAAATCATCATCCATTGCAGCATCAAATTTCGCGCTGTATCCCTCGATTTCCGCAAGAATGTTTTTTTCCTCTTCCGTTATGTCCCGGGAAGGCGCGGTCTCCAGGAGATGTTCCAGGTTGTAAACGGCAGTTGTGATACGCTCAAGGCCGTTTTTCGACGCTTCCATCAAGTCCCTGCTGAAATTGATCTGGCTTCTGTAATGTGCACTCAGCATGAAGAACCGCAATACCTGCAGGGAATATTTCTCCGAAATCTCCCGGACGGTAAAAAAGTTGCCTTCCGATTTTGACATCTTCCTGTTATCTATGTTCACAAAGGCGTTATGCATCCAATATTTTGCAAATTCCTTCCCGTTGCAGGCTTCGCTTTGGGCAATCTCATTCTCATGATGCGGGAAGATCAGGTCCTCTCCGCCGGCATGGATATCGATCTGCTCCCCAAGGTATTTCCTGCTCATAACGGAGCATTCAATATGCCATCCGGGCCTGCCCTCGCTCCACGGGGAATTCCAGTAGGGCTCGCCTTCTTTCTTAGGCTTCCATAATACAAAGTCCATAGGGTCTTCTTTCTCTTCACTTACCGCTATCCGAATTCCCGCTTCCAGATCGTCCAGATTCTTCTTTGAAAGCTTACCGTATTCCTTGAAGCTTCTGGTTTTAAAGTAAACGGTGCCGTTCTTCACATAGGCATGTCCCTTCTTAATCAGGATAGAAATCATATCCACCATATCGTCAATTTCTTCTGTGGCCTTCGGATTGGCGGTGGCCGGTTTGACATTAAGCTCCGCGGTATCTTTGCGGAATTCCGCAATGTATCTTTCCGATATCTCTGCCGCGGATACGCCTTCTTCAATTGCTTTCTTTATGATCTTATCATCGACATCCGTGAAATTAGATACGAAATTCACTTTATAGCCTTTGTACTCAAGATAACGCCTGACCGTATCAAATACGATAACAGGCCTTGCGTTGCCGATATGGATATAGTTATATACTGTCGGCCCGCATACGTACATGCGTACCTTTCCTTCCTCCAAAGGTATAAACTCTTCCTTTCTCTTCGTCAATGTATTATACAGTTTCATATTAATACCATTGCATAACACATCCTCAGGCAGATGTGTTGCCGCCACAAATAAAAGGTTGAAAGAATCACTTGTGGCATTCCTTTCTTACTTTATTTTCTTTCAACCCTTCCTTCATTCTTGTGCACATTCATTTCATTCCTCAAGTTTCATTTTGGAGTTCTTCCGGTTTTCCTTCACAATTCTCCAGCCTGCTCAATCTGTCACAGGCCTGCCGCAATGCATCCCTTAACTCGGCATTCTCCTGCTGCAGCCTGGACAAATCATTTAAAACAGGATCCGGCAAATGAATCTGATCCATATCTTCCCGCGGTATCTTTACATTATCCCTTTTTACCACTCTCCCCGGAACACCTACAACCGTGGAGTTCGGGGGAATCTCGGAAAGAACAACGGACCCGGCGCCGATCTTGGAATTCTCGCCTATGGTAAAGGAACCGATTACCTTAGCCCCGGCACTTATCATAACATTATTACCGATGGTAGGATGGCGTTTCCCGCTTTCCTTGCCGGTACCTCCCAGGGTTACCCCCTGATATAAGGTCACATTGTCCCCAATAATGGAGGTTTCGCCGATTACCACACCGTGGCCGTGATCGATGAATAATCCCTTCCCTATCGTAGCTCCCGGGTGTATCTCAATTCCGGTTTTCCGCACGGTCCTTTGGGAAAACCACCTGGCCAGGAAATAATGCTTATGCAGGTAAAGCTTATGCGCAAAACGGTATCTTAGTATTGCCTTAAAGCTCGGGTACAGAAACACCTCCAAAGGGGTTTTAATGGCAGGGTCTCTCTCTTTTATGATTTGCATTTCTTCTTTAATATATCCTATTAAACTCATTATTTCAACCTCCCCCGGTGTTTTATAAAAAGAGTTTCACTTGCAGAACTCCCACACCTTATATAATAAAAAGCTTCGTCTCCTGTTCCATCTGACTGTTATCAAATGATATGGCAAGAGACGAAGCTTATCCGTGGTTCCACTCTATTTTGTACGGGATACCCGACAGTAATCCCGGTACAATCTTTTACAGGTAACGGCTGTGTCCCGGATTAAGCTAAACATAGGTCTCACTTAACCAGCTCCCAGATGCACTTCATCCCTATTCCGGCAAAGAATGCTTTCAGCCGATGACATTCTATCTCTGCTGCCTTCCTATGAACTACTTTTCTGTTCATAGCTTTTATCCGATATCTTAAATATACACCTATTCTATGCAAATTTGAGGTATTTGTCAATAAGCTTCTCAATATTTCAGCCCGTATTAGTTACTATTCAGCCTTACGGTTCATTGTAACAATTACAGAGCATCAGTCAGGTCAAAATGATCCTGGCAAAGAAATTAATTATAAAAATCACACAACATCATTAATAAATATCTTATCAAACTTATTTATCTTATCGAGCTTTAACCCTATATTCTCCTGATCCGGACCGGTTATGGCTTCCGGAACATCACTGCCCTGCAATCTTCCGAAAAGAAATGCGGTAAGCCCGGCAATATCAAAGAAGACTTCCGGTTCGGCCTGAGTCCTTTCCGCAATGCAGCCCTGAGGGGAAAGCCGCAGAGTATAGATTCCGTTATTCTCCTGAATGATAGGGTCTTTCACCTCAACAGTAAACGTAAGCCTTTCTTCCGCGGTTAATAATGCGGCAAAGGAAGCCCAATCGATGATCCGCATCATAATTGATACTTCCGGTTCATTATTTCCCGTTTTCCGGACCGGCGGAATCTGTGGAAGACTCGCCTTGCCTGAAATATAATTCCGCACGGCATACATAACGGCATCCCTGTCCTTACCGTCGCATAAGCATTCCGTTATATAAATATCACCTTCTGCCATATAGGATACATAACCAATCGGCCGCCCCCCATCATGGCACAGTAAAACACTGCCGCCGGTACTCTCCATCTCATGTATCAAACGATAATAATAATATTCCGTTCTATATGTGTATATGTCATATTGTCCGGATAATAACGAATTGGAATATTCAACTAATTTACTGATCCCTGCCCGGTCTGACACTGCCAGAGCCGTGACTGCAAGTCCGTCTCCGTCGTTTAGAGAAGGCATCCTCACCCGGTCTCCGGCCTGCTTATAAAGCAGATTCCAGGATTCCTGCTCATACACGGTCCGGAATCCGAACGGCAGGTAAATAGCCTCTGCTGCCGGCATAAGATAGGTGAAGGGCATATGCTCCTGATACATCTGACGAAGGGAAGCTTCCAGGAGCATTCTCATCAATCCCTGCCTCCTGTCCTGCTGTCTGGTTGCCACACCTACAATATAATTAGCCGGAATTTTTCTTCCGGCAACCATAAGCTGGTAAGGGTTTAAATGAAGCATCGAGCTTAACCTGTTTCCTTTGTAGGCAGTCAGTATCCGGTTATCCGCCAGCTTCCAGCCGAAATAAAACTGTGTGTAGGAGTCACTGTCGTGAAAACATTCCTGCCACAAGGCATATAAATCCCCTTTTACGGTTTCCGCATCCTTCTTATGTCTTTGGGTTTCTTCCAAACTGTTAAATAATTCATATTTCATACAAAGCCTTCCTTACCATGTCTTACCCGGGCAGCCCGTACAGCCGGAACAGCTGCTGCAGTTTCTGCCTTGTAATTCCGACATTCTGTCATCATAGCTGTAGTTTTCGACAGTAGCCAGCAGGCAAACCGCATTTGCAGAGATACCAAGGCCTTCTCCGGTAAAGCCCAATCCTTCCTCCGTAGTTGCTTTAATATTCACGCAGTCTTCCTCTATTCCCAGGGCAGCCGCTATGTTAGCCGTCATTTGCGGAATGTAGGGTGCCATCCTGGGCTTTTGTGCAATAATAGTGGCATCAATATTTTCGATCAGATAAAGCTTATCCTCTATCAGCTTTTTTACCTTTTTTAACAGCTCCATACTGGAAATCCCCCTGTAAGCCTCGTCCGTATCCGGGAAATGCTTTCCGATATCGCCCAGGGCAGCTGCACCCAGCAATGCATCCATAATCGCATGCAGGAGTACATCCGCATCGGAATGTCCTAAAAGTCCCTTTTCGTAAGGAATATTTACTCCTCCTATGATTAACGCGCGCCCTTCTGTCAGGCGATGTACGTCATAACCTGTCCCAACTCTCATTGTTTTGTTCCTCCCTTCCATATTATATGGCATGAGTCCGACACCTTCTTTTATATGTACCGGCAGGACTCTGAAATATAAACTGTAGTATCCTTATTATATGCATTAGAGACCAATATAATCAAGTTGAATCCGTATAAACAAAGAACAAAGAGTTTGACAAGGGCAAACTCTCGCGCCGCCGCTTGCCGCTAATTTCCAATAAAGCGGCGTGCACATCCATAAAGGAGCGCTTTTTTATTTCATAGGATTATTGCACTTTAGTACGTCACCGTAACAAGTTATTTCCTGTGAAACAAGAAAGAGTTTCGCTTGCGAAACTCTCGCGCCGAGCGCGGCCGGCTTTGCCGGTAAAATTCCTAAGCTTTGCTTTTTAAGCTTTGCGTGCTGAGTGCGCACCTATAGCGGAGCGCTTTTTATCGTATAGGACAAACATTCCTATACGATAAAAAGGGGCTGTATCAACAGCCCCCGGAATGCATTTTTCAATTTTCAGGTTCTATTAAACCGTAGGTATTACCCTTGCGCTTATAAACTACATTCACTTCATCTGTTTCGGCATTACGGTACACAAAGAAATTATGTCCCAGCAATTCCATCTGGACACAGGCTTCTTCCGGGTCCATAGGCTTGATTGCAAATTTCTTTGTCCGTATGATCTTAATGGAATCGTCTTCTATATACTCATCATCCATAAATTCCTGGTTCAGGTTTGCAGCAGATTGTTTCTGTTCGATAAGTTTATTCTTATATTTTCTCAGCTGACGCTCGATGATCTCTTCAACCAAGTCAATGGAAACATACATATCATTGCTAATTTGTTCACCACGTACCATGCTTCCCTTCATCGGAATTGTTACCTCAATCTTCTGTCTTTCCTTTTCGACGCTCATGGTCACATGAATTTCAGTATCAGGAGTAAAATATTTTTCTAATTTACCTATTTTCTCATATACGGCAGACTTAAGTCCCTCAGTTACATCAATATTTTTACCGCTAATAATATAACGCATAATGATCAACTCCTTTTAACTTTCTTTTATAGCTTAATTAATTATATCACAAGCAGATATCTGTGACAAGTTATTTCCTTGTCATAGCATTTGCGATGCCTGTCCATTGTTTTACATTTTATTCCATATTTTTATTCCTGCAATATATTTTCGAATTTTTACTCTAAAATTCAAATAATTTAACAGCATATTTCTTATTTATTTGACAATATTATTTGACATGCGAGATCAAATATTAACCCTTATTCGGCCTGAATTATCATTACTTACAAAACAAATATTCGTGCTTGACACGGCTTTTTCGTTCGACAACAGTGGTTAAAAAATGTGGATAATGTGGATAACTCTGTGCATAACTTGAATTCCGTATAAAATAAGCTTTTCTTTATGTGGATAACTTTTGGATAATCAGACAAGCATTCCTCCCCATTCTTAATAGTATACAGAAATATTATCCCCTTTTGTGCACATTGTATAGGTTTTTATTTGTCAATAACCGTTTCAGTAAAATTTAAATAAAATTAAAAAACATACTATTTGATGAAATATAAACAATTTTCAAAACATTTCTTAGAATAGATCATCGAATGCCTTAATATGGCCTTTCCAAAAAATAAAGCTGCTGCAAAACTCATAATTATTGTGAACCTTTCCTTAAAATGTTCATAAACATTGAGTTTTTACAACAGCTTCTTTTACAGCCTTTCCAATATCTGAAAAACTAAAGAATTCTTCTGATCTTATAAGGTGTACGGTAGTTATAAGTAGAGATTTTAATACCTTCTCTCTGATTGCTGGCATGTACAACTTGGTTGCCGCCTATATAAAGGGCTACGTGATTTACCGTACCGCTACTGTTACAATAGAAAATCAAATCACCGGGCTGACGATTATCCAGGCTGACTTCATAGCCGGCACTGGAGGATTGAGAACTTGAAGTCCTGCTGATTCCGTATCCGAAGTGTGAATAAACAGCTTTGACAAATCCTGAACAGTCTGCGCCGTTCGTCAAACTTTCACCGCCCCATACATAAGGGTTGCCTACAAACTTCACTGCGTAATCTGCAATAGCTTGTCCGGATGAGGAACTGCTTCCGCCGCCGCTTCCGGAACCGGAAGATTCATTTCTTCCGGAATCCGCACTTTGAGCTGCCTTCTCGGAAGCCGCCTTTTGGTTCTTCTCCGCATTACGCTTTGCTTCCTGTTCGACAGCCAGCTGTTCCAGACGTTCCTCCTCAGCTTGCTTTGCAGCTTCTAATGCTTCTTCCTTTGCCTTCTCTTCCTCAATGGATACCGCATATTCAAATTCAAACGAAATCTTTATGTAATCCTTTGATACGAATCCGACCTCGCCGCCTTCTTCGCCGTTACCGTCATCGATCTGTATCTTGGCCCAGTCCTTAAATTCCTTTATTACATAATATGTTTCGCCTTCCGGAATGAGTGTGATAGTAGTCGCATCCATGTTCTTTTCCGCTCTTACACGCAGGGTAGCGGTACCTGTGACGGTAGCATATTTCGTAGCATATTTATCGGCTAAGGCTTCCGCATCGTCGCCGATTGCCAGGTAAGTCTTATTGATGTAGCCTTCCACATTACCGGATTTAATCTTTACCCATTCACCCTGATCTTCAAGTATATCCGTCGCGCAGCCCTGATAAAGCTTTCCGAGAATTTCACTCTCCGTATCCGGCTTCGACCGGATATTAACATAATCGTTTGCTATGGAAATACCGAGATTCGCATACGGGGAAACCGGCTTTGTGACTTCTTCTTCCTCTGATGATTTATCTGTATCCTCCTGCACAAGTGTCTCCATAAATTCATCGACCGGATCCGCTTCCTGCTCCAGCGGTGCTTCAAAGTAAAGATCAAGCGAAGTGCTGATGCCGGCCAATCCCAAATCGGAAATGCTTGATACGATCGGCTTAGCCGTAACCTTTGCACCGGAACCCACCGCAAGCAGCAAAGCAGCTGCGCAGGCAGACGTCCTTAAAACTGTCATATTTATCATTAGATCTTTAACCTCCTTGTAATGTAGTTAAGCTAATACAAAGTGTTCATTCGTTTCGAATTATATATTAATTATTACAAAATTATTAAATTTATGAGGTTATTATAACAGAGTAAAATCACTCTGTCAACCTATATATAGTCCCAATATATAGTTTTTCGTAGCTGTTTTTATTAAAAATGACAGTTTTAAGCCCCTTTTTACCGGGTTATTAATAATTATAAACAATTCAGATATCGTTCTACTGCTGTAATGGAATTTGCACCGTCGGAAGCTGCGGTAACTATCTGCCTTAATTCCTTAGTGCGGACATCACCGGCCGCAAATACACCGGGAATATTGGTCTCCCCGCTTTCACCCGCAATAATATATCCGTTGTTATCTGCCGCGACAACGTCTTTATATATATCCGAATTCGGTATATTTCCGACTGCAATAAATACCCCATCCACATCCAGCGTCTTGATCTCTTCGGTCTTGCGGTTTTTTATCCGCAGTTTTTCCACCTGCTCATTTCCTGTGATTTCTTCTACAACACTATCCCAAATTATTTCTACATTCTTCATCGACATCAGTTTGGTGCTATAGCTTTTGACCGCTCTGAATTCGTTTCTGCGATGAATCACATAAACCTTTTTACATAATCTGGCCAGGAATATGGCATCCTCTACCGCCACATCCCCTCCTCCGACGACCGCGGTGACTTTGTCCTTAAAAAATGCCCCGTCACAGGTTGCGCAATAGGAGACTCCGACACCGGATAGTCTTGCTTCACCTTCCACCATAAGCTTGCGGGGGTTCGCACCGGTTGCAATGATAACGGTTTTGGAATGGTATTCAGTACCATCCTCCAACTTCAAGATCTTAATGCCGTCTTTCACTTCGAATCCGGTAACCTCGCCTGTTATGAACTTCATATTCAGGCGGTCACAATGCTCCCTGAATTTCGTACTCAGATCATATCCGCTTATAAACGGAATTCCGGGGTAATTATCCACCTCATAGGTATTAATAATCTGGCCGCCGCTGATCGGCGCTTTCTCAATAATTATGGTATCCAACTCTGCTCTTCCGGCATATATGGCGGCCGCAAGGCCCGCCGGTCCGGAACCGATGATAATCAAATCATAAATTTTATCCATAGACATCTCCTTTCAACTCATATCACGACAAACACATATATTTCTGTAGCGTTTTTTTATCGGTTATGCTATAATAGTAAAGAATCCTACATAGTATAACATTTCATTTTATAATTATTCAAGGGGGGAATTACATGGACGTAGCAATGACATCAATGATACTCAGTCAGAACCAGGCACTGACAAGTGTTGGCACGGCAGTGCTTTCGATGAGCCTGGATACCATTGAAGCCGCGGGTGACAATATGATAAAAATGATGGAGCAATCCGTTCATCCCGACCTTGGTCAGAATATCGATATTAAGCTATAGGGTAAAGCTCTGTTTAAAACGTATAAGGAAGTACCTTATGATTTCTTAATTTGAAATGATAAGGTACTTTTTAATTACCACAGGTTCGAAAGAAATATGGATGCGGTAGGCAATTCTTCCAACGGCTGCTCTGGAATTGTAACGGTATACAATTCATTCGAGATCATAATAAAAATACAGATGGCGATTCCAATCAATAAGCTTATGGTAAAAAAGCCATGCTTTTTAAGCACTCTTCTCTCCGGATAATCAGGTTCGTCCGGGCTGCCCGATAATACTTCCAACGCTTCTTCCATCTGCGGTTTGTTACGGAATATATTTTTTACATATTCCCATCTTCCGGAATTCTTCGCAATGGTCCGGTATACTATGAAAGCCAGAGCGGTAGGAATGATTGCGGTCAATCCGTATTGCATGACAAAATCAATACCGATAGCATCCGATGCTCCGTTTTGAATCGAATCGATCAGTTCTCCAGCGTTAAAACGCTCCGGACCGTACATCTGCTCCAACAGCCGCATCATTCTCGGATATAGCTCCAGAAGCAGGATTGAAGTACCGTTAATGAGGAAATGTACGATCATAGTGGACAGAATCGAATCCGTAGCCTCAATCAGCAGCGCAAATACAATACCCATGCCGAACGCATAGGAAAACTGATTCAGGTTGCCGTGCATCAGTCCAAACAAAAATGCGCTGAGCAGAATCCCTTTCAGCGGATTTATCTTACTGTACTCATTATAAAAGATTCCGCGGTACACCGATTCCTCAAAGATACAAGGTATGAAGGCAACGGTAAAAATACTGAGCAGAAAACTGTTATTGTCCACAATGTTATCCATTACATTCGAAATATTATTTTGAACAAACATCAAAGATATCGCATTAATAAAATTCATAAGAGGCGTAATAAGATATGCAAATAATATAATCAGAACTATATTAGACAATTTTATCTTATGAAACCGTATTGCTTTACCAAGGCTTATTCTTTGAACCAAAAGAAATATTACCGACGGAATAACCAGAATGAGCTGGGAAAACAGCAGCAGTATCAGGTCATTATCAGTGCGTCCGCCAATCCATTCACTTAAAAATGAGCCTGCAATAGAAAAAAGTATAGTAGCTAAAAAAACACGATTCACCGATTTTACTCTATCCATGAAATATTACTCCTGATTTTCTTTATCTTTTTTTCTTACCAATACATTTAACCACGTCTCATCGCCTCTTCCGGCCCTGATATCCGGGGTCTTCCATATTTCAATCAGTTCAAGCGGGTTACATTTTGCCAACAGCTCTTTCATTGACCGGGTTTTAAAGTCGTTAAAATAACGCCCTTTCCGAATACCTGAGAATTCTCCATGCTTAAATGACATATAAAGAGTACCGCCCGGCTTCAGGCTTTCGGAAATCTTAAGCAAAACTTCCTCCAACTCATCCGTTGTAACATGCAGCAAAGATGCACAGGCCCATACACCGTCAAACACCTCATGAAAATCCAATTCACTATACTGCATATTCAGTACATCCTGACCAATATGTATTGATGCCAACTCGCAGAGCTCTTCAGAACCGTCAACGGCAGTCACGTCAAAGCCTCTTTGAATAAACCATAAGCTATCCCTTCCCGAACCGCATCCTAAATCCAGAATTTCCGCACTCTCCGGTAAATAGCTAATAAATTTCTCAATGGTTTCTTCCATATCCAGTTCCACTGTACTTTCAAAATATATATTGGCGTACCTATTATAATAGTCTATCGAGTCCAACAACAATTCATCCTTTCACCTTAATTAAAATCTATACATAGTCTAATGTGTCACAATTTTTACTGATCCTGTAATATGATTAGTATAACAGACTGTGAATGAAATATCCAGTAATGTATTTAACATTTACATCCAAAATTTCCTTCATTTATTCTTATTACACGATAATTCAATTATATACCAATTACGCAAGGATTTCACTAATTTTCTGCAATATTTAAAAAATGAAAAAAATGTACCGGATTTATGGAAGTAATGTTATAATAGAAGCCAAATAAAGATAAGGAGCATACCGATGTATAGTTTTAGCAGCCGTGTAAGATACAGTGAAGTGGATAAAAACAGAAAAATGGATCTATATTCATTGATAAATTATTTCCAGGATTGTACCACATTTCATTCCGAGGATGTAGGGAAAGGCATCGATTATCTGCGTGAAAATAAGCGTATATGGCTAATGAACGGCTGGCAGATTATTGTTAACCGGTTCCCCGTTTTCGGAGAAGAAATCACGATATCAACCTGGCCGTATGATTTTAAGGGTATGTACGGATACCGTAATTTCACAATTACGGATACGGACGGCAGGACGGCGGCGGCCGCCAACTCCATCTGGGTGCTGGTAGATGCTGAAAGCTACCGACCCGTAAAAGTTATGGAGGACGATGTCAGCGGATACATAACAGAAGCAAGGTATGATATGGAATATGCACCCCGTAAGATAAACGTTCCGGACAACCTCAAGGAAGCCGGTGCTTTTCCTGTTATCCGCTCAAATATCGATACTAATAATCACGTAAATAATGGACAATATATTAAGATGGCGGAAGAATTGCTGCCCGCAGGATTCCTTATCAGGCAGATGCGGGCCGAATACAGAAAATCCGCAGTATTGGGTGATGTCATTATCCCGAAAACATATGAGAGTGACGGTATCATTACCGTAGTTCTTGCCGGACAGGACGGCATTCCGTATACCATTATCGAGTTTAAAAATTAAAGCAAACGGAGGCAGTTATGATAAAATTAGGCGAAGTACAAACATTAACAGTGGTTAAAAAGACCGACTTCGGAGTATATCTGGGTGATGGGAACAATGGTGACAACGATAAGATCCTGCTGCCGAAAAACCAGGTTCCGAATGAACTCAAGACGGGTGATAACATCGAGGTATTTGTTTACAAGGATTCGGAAGACCGGCCGATAGCTACCGCAGTCATGCCAAAGATAACTTTGGGCAGGACCGCGCTGCTTAGGGTGAAAGAGGTTACAAAAATCGGAGCCTTTCTGGACTGGGGACTGGCAAAAGACCTGCTTCTTCCATTCAAAGAGCAAACGGCGAGAGTACACACGGAGGAAGATGTCCTGGTCGCCCTTTATATTGATAAAAGCGACCGCCTGTGTGCGACCATGAAAGTATATGATTACCTGGATTGCAATTCCCCTTATCAGGAACAGGACCGTGTCATTGGTACCGTTTATGAAATCATAGATTCCTTCGGAGCTTTCGTCGCAGTAGATAACCGTTACTGCGCTTTGATTCCTTCAAAGGAACTGTTCCGGAATATAAAGGTCGGTGACAGTGTGGAAGCCAGAGTCACCCATGTAAAGGAAGACGGCAAGCTCGATTTAAGCGTACGTGAGAAAGCCTATGTACAACTGGATGCGGATGCGGAACTGATATTTGCCAGACTAAAGGAAGCTTCCGGTTTCCTTCCATATCATGATAAAACAGATTCCGCGGTCATAAAAGCACAATTCGGCTTAAGCAAAAATGCCTTTAAACGCGCAATCGGCAGGCTCTTTAAGGAGGAGAAAATCATCCTGTCGGAATCCGGCATTACTGAAGTAAAAAAACCGTTATAAAAAGGTACGGCGGATCGGTCCGATTATATCATGCCAATCCGCCGCAGTGCGCTCCGCGTAGAGCGTTTTTTATCTGCTATGTAATATTTTAAAGCTAATCCTGGTTATTCAGAAACCTCATCTTAGGATTATCCCGAAGATCCTTGCGCTTTTCAATTTTGGGTTCAGGCTCACGGTAAATGCTGCCCAGGTTATTGGCCAGCTTTTCCTTGCATGCCTTGCAGAATCTTCCTGTTTTTATACTTACCCCGCAGTTCTCGCATTCGATCCCGACAAGGGAATCCTCTGAAAATGCCAGTCTTTCCTCTCTCACCCATTTTTGAATCTGCGGGATAGACACCTCATTTTCTTCTGCTACTTCCTGGACTCCGGCTCCCGGATGACTGTAGATATATTCTTTCACTTGAGCAAACTTTTCTTCCAGTGCCCGGCTGCAGGCAGGACATATCGGGGGCCCGCTTAAATAGTTAAATAGTTTCCCGCAGGACTTACAATTACGTACATCCATTTTAATTCCTCCTTAGAATCCTTTACCAATACAAATGCTTACAAAATAAACCTTATCTATACCATTTTTAAGTAATATATTTGAACATGCTTCAATCGTGCTTCCGGTCGTATAGATATCATCAACCAGCAAAACGGTATGTATAACATGATTATATCTGCTTAATTCTTCCCCGTCAAATGTAAATGCTCTTTGCAGGTTTTTAAGACGTTCCTTGTCATTTAACTGCTTCTGAGGCAAGGTCTTTTTATCTCTGCGCAGCAGATTGGATAATACCGGTATATCAAGCTTTTTCCCGATCAGTTTCGCAAGTATGTCTGCCTGATTATAGCCTCTTTGTATCAGCTTTGATTTATGAATCGGAACAGGAACCAGAACATCGGGAGCAATCCGCCTGATGTCATCCCGGAATTGATTAACCAATTCCCTCGCATAGAAGTCTCCGTATTCCCTTCTTCCGTGATATTTAAAATCCGCCAGGGACCGCTTCATACATTCATCATAAGGCCACAGAGAAAAACCCTTACTATAGTGATAGGTGCTATTCTCACAATCGTAGCAGAACTCCTTCTCTTCGGAATCAATCGGTTTACCGCACTTTTTACAACGGGGCTCCTCAATCGGTCTTACCTTCAGCTTGCATGGATCACATGCCAAAGCTCCCCTTGGGACTGCTATTTCACCGCAGATCGGACATCTTCTGGGATAAACGATATCAACAATAGTCTTCAGCAAGTATTTCCCCCTCATTTAAAACACAATGTATCAGAACAGCTTCTCCGGATAAATTCCCTTGTCAATCAGTACTCTTAACGCATCTATTACGGTTTGCCTGTCCTCTTTATAGGTGACCCCGAACCATTTGTCTCTGGTTTCCAAAACCCGTACTTCCGCTTTCCCTTCTTTTACAAGGCTTCCTACCATCTCCGGGAGCAGGTATTCTGCTTTTAAGTCTCCCTCCTTCTGTCCGTCCAGGAATATCCGGAATCCGGTTTCCAGCTCTTTAAAGATTTGCGGAGTAAATCCCCACATATTCATGGATACCGCTCCGTTTATATCCAGTTCTATCGTCCCGCCGTTTGGGCCCACTGCCTTAGCCCGGCTGCCCGCACGCTCTACGCCTCTGGTTTCCGTGATATCAACAAGCATGCCTTTCTCACTAACCTGACATACACCTCTCGTAACCGTACCATTGTCGCTTAACGTATTGCCCAGAATAAAACCAGCCATGCAGAATTGAAAAACTTCCGAATTCTCATCCAAATGAATCAGAAAATCATGCAGTTTAACAAAAGCTTCCTTCCCATAATAATCATCGGCATTAATAACTGCAAACGGCTCCTTTGCCACATTCCGGCAGCAAAGAATCGCCTGACCCGTTCCCCAGGGCTTCGTTCTGTCTGCAGGTTTCCTATAGCCTTCCGGAAGATCATCCAGCTCCTGAAAAACATATTCAACCTCTGTCCTGACGGCAATCCGGTCCCCGATTATTTCTTTAAAGTCTTTCTCCAAATCCTTTCTTATGATAAAGATAACTTTATTAAATCCTGCCTCAAGCGCATCATAAATGGAATAATCCATAATAATTTCCCCGCCCGGTCCTACCGGTTCCAACTGTTTTATACCACCGTATCTGCTGCCCAAACCGGCTGCCATAATTACTAAAGATGTCTGTTTCATAACTGTCCTTTCCGTAATCCCTGATTATATTAACATTATAACTCTAATTTCCACAATTTGCACTAGTTAATTATTAACCCCCGGATGCATTCCGCCAGACTGGAATATCTCCGCTGCTCACTCTCGTTATCAATCATCTGCTGTACCGTATCCTCACTGCCAACTATCAGTACACAACTTTTTGCTCTTGTCACGGCGGTATACAGGAGGTTTCGGTTAAACAGCATCCTGGGGCCTGTGAGCAAAGGCATAATGACTGCCGGATACTCGCTTCCCTGTGACTTATGGATGGTAATGGCATATGCTAACTCCAGTTCTTCCAATTGTCCGAAGGAATACTCTACCAGCCTTCCTTCATCAAACTCCACGGTCGCCTGTTCCGCAAACAGATTGATCTCCTTAATGATACCCATATCGCCGTTAAAAACACCGGTACCACTCTCTTCCGTAATATTGTAACGGCTTTTGATCTCCCATGCCAGCTGATAGTTATTCTTTATCTGCATCACCTTATCCCCTTCACGGAAAATGTATTGCTGATGTTCCTTTTCCTTTTTCGCCGGAGATGCAGGATTCAGATACTGCTGTAATTCCCGGTTCAGGCTTTCAACTCCGAGATCGCCCTTTCTCATAGGTGTGAGCACCTGAATTTCAAGTGAGGTTGTATTATAGTATTTGGCCATTTTTAAAATATTATCCTTAACCGTTTCAATAATGGCCTTTACGTTATCTCTTCTCAATATGAAGAAATCCTTGCTTTTATTATCAAGCTTTATCCTCTCTCCCGCATTTATCTTATGGGCATTTACTATGATATCGCTTTCAAAAGCCTGCCGGAATATTTTCGTCAATTTTACCACATTAAAATTATGGGAATCAATGATATCCTTCAGTACATTTCCGGGTCCGACGGAAGGCAGCTGGTTCACATCTCCTACCAGTATCAGCCTTGTTCCGACCGTGATCGCCCGAAGCAGGGCATGCATCAGGCTGATATCTACCATTGACATCTCATCAATGATTATCACGTCTGCCTCCAATGGATTTCCTTCATTCCTTTCAAAGACCATCTTCTGCTCAAAATCACCGGACATTTTCGAGATTTCCAGTAAACGGTGTATTGTTCTGGCCTCATATCCGGTCGTTTCCGTCATTCTTTTGGCCGCCCTTCCCGTAGGTGCCGCCAGTAATATATCCATACCCTCCGCTTCAAAGAAACGGATGATTGCATTAATCGTAGTTGTTTTACCCGTACCCGGGCCTCCTGTAAGGATAAGCAGCCCGTTTCTTGCCGCCTCAACGACCGCCGTCCTCTGCAGGTCATCCAGTATAATCTGAAACTGTTTCTCTACCGCAGCCAGCCGAAGTTCTATTTCAGCAGCAGACAGATCATATTTAATATTCAGATCACAAAGCATTTTTGCCGTGTTTAGCTCAAGGTAGTATAGACTTGTGCTATAAATCCGGATTTCGTCCTCATTTTCACGAATAATGATCTTCCTGTCCATTGCCAGATCCATGACACAGTGTTCCATGCCGGCCGCATCCGTATCCAGCAGTTCCGCAGCCTTTGCAGCCAGAAGCTCCTGCGGCAGATAAATGTGTCCTGCCGTACTTCCCTGCAGCAGAATATAGAGGATTGCGGCTTTCATTCTATACTCCGAATTTCTGCCGATTCCAACCCGGGATGCTATCTCATCGGCAAGCTTAAAGCCGATTCCGTTGATATCCTCCGCCATCCGGTATGGGTTTTCTTTCACAACCTCGTACATCTTACTTTGATACTGTTTATAGATTTTGACCGCCAAAGCAGTTGATATGCCGTACTGCTGAAGGAAAAGCATGGCATCCCGCATGTCCTTTTTCTCATCAAACTGCCTTGCGATTTCACGTGCCATTCTGTCGCTGATGCCCTTGACTTCTGCAAGGCGTTCCGGCTCTTCCTCAATAATACGGAAGGTATCATTCTTAAACCTGCGCACGATCCGGGCGGCCAGCGAATTACCAAGCCCCTTTATTGCCCCGGAACCCAGGTATTTTTCAATGGACTTAAGATCCTCCGGTTGCTTGAACTCATAGCTTTGTATCTGGAACTGTTCGCCGTACAGCTGATGAGCGGTATAGCTTCCCGTCGCACAGATAAACTCCCCTTCATTGATAAAAGTTAACGTGCCGACACAAGTCATCTCCAAGTCATCATTAGCTAAGGAAAAGACCGTATAGCCGTTTTCTGCATTTCTAAATACAATTTTCTCTACGTATCCCTCCAAAACCTCTGACAATTGCTTACCCACCTTTTGTCTGAATATTATAAATCACAGTATAGCTATGAGTTTTATAAGTCCCGAACCCAGGACAAGAACGGGAGCAGCTACGTACATAACTGCTCCCTACTATGTATCTTATCTGTTGCGTTTCATTGATTCGTAGAGCATCTGTGCAATCCCTAAATCACCTTTTTCAGTCACATTCTCCGCATACTTTTCATAAAGCATATCTCCGAAATAACTCATGTACTCATTTTCCTCTTCTGTCTGAGGTACGGTTTTTCTCATTTCTTTGAATAACTGCTCCACAAAGTAGGATTCAAAACTTTTACAGGCATCCATCAATTCTTCATCCGTGGCATTCTCAAGATCGCTTTTTAACTTAGAATCAAGCTTATTGGTGGTATCCGAATTATTATATACCGAAGCCGTCGCACCCAGTAATGAATTATTCCCTATTGTTATACCCATTGGCATCTACCTCTCTTTCATGCCGCAGAAGCCGGAAACTGCTGCCTATCTGCGTAGATTGTTGGCCTGCTGCAGCATTTCATCCGCAGCGGTAATGGACTTTGAATTCATCTCATATGCTCTTTGCGCTACGATCAAATCTACCATTTCATTTACCGCCTGTACATTGGAGCCTTCCAAACGCCCCTGCAGAATTAAGCTTTTTGCAAGAGTATCGTTTTCAGCCTCTAACCTTGGTTCTCCGGACGCTGCCGTTGCCTTCACAATGCTTCCGGACTGCTTCTCCAAACCGGCCGGGTTATTGAACTGAACCAGGCCGATCCGCTCGTTAAGCGGTTCCAGCTTGTCCTGATTATTGACATAGAACAGGTTACCCTGTTCATCAATATCAATGGATTTAATACTAAGATCCATATCAATTTCAATTGGATCTCCATTCACATCAAGCAAAGGATATCCTTCCGAAGTTGCAAGCGTATATCCGTTTACACCGATAGAAAGCCCAAACGCCCCGTTTCTGGTGTACCCTACCTCGCCATTGCCAATATCTATTGCAAAGAACCCATTTCCCTGTATGGCTAAATCATAATCATTATCCGTTTGGATAACAGTACCCTGCGTATATCTGGATACAATCGCGGAATTCCTGACACCAAGACCGGTCTGGATACCCACCGGCTTTTCAGCTCCTTCCGTATCTGTAGAATTCGTCTGTATCGTTTGATACAGTAAGGATTTAAATTGTGCAGTTTCTTTCTTGTAAGCAGTTGTATTAATGTTTGCCAGGTTATTAGAGATCGTATCCACATTAACCTGCTGCGAAATCATACCGGAAGCTGCCGTCCAAAGTGAACGCATCATAGGCTCAGATCCTCTCCTTCGTAATATTTAGCTTCTCTATACCTTGCCGACAGAATTAACGGCAAGGTCCAAAGTACCATCCACTGTCTGGATCATTTTTTGATTTGCTTCATAAGCTCTTGAAACAGCAATCATATCAACCATCTCGGATACTACATTGACATTGGACTGCTCCGTAAAGCCCTGTCGAACCATAGCTTCGGTATCTGTTTCACCAGCACCTTCCAATGCCTCATACCGGTTATTCCCCAATTTTTTTAAATAATCGTAATCTGCAAAATCCGTAATCAGGACTTGGCCCACATTCATTCCGTCCGCATAGATGGAACCATCCTTATCAATTAAGACATCGGACGTATTTTCCGGAATGGTCAGATCCCCGCTTTCGCCCTGCAGCCGGTTGCCGTCCATGTCGACAATATAGCCGTCCTGCGACAGAGTAAAGGAGCCGTCTCTTGTATACTGCGTCGTCATGTTGCCATCCTTATCCGTTACGGAAACACTGAAAAACCCTTTCCCTTCTATTGCAAGGTCATAGGTATTATCTGTTTCCCTCAAGGAACCCTGTTCATAATCGGTGTAAACCTCACCCATTTTTACACCCAGCGACATCGTGCCGATCGGCCTGTCCAGAAAATGCTCCGAAGCATCCTTGATCTTTATCGTCAGTAAATGATCGAAAGACTGGTTCGTAACACTTTCCTGCTTATATCCGACCGTAGCGGCATTTGCCAGGTTGTTGGAAATAATATCCAGTCGCTTCTGTTCATTTGCCATTCCGGTCCATGCCGTATATAGTCCTCTTACCATACTTTCTCCAATCTAAGCAATAAGAAAGTTAATCCCTCTTACCGCTTAAGAATTCAACAAATTTACCGGTTCCTATTGCAACAGCCGTCATCGGATCCTCAGCCGTCATAGTCGTAATACCTGTTTTCTCCTCAATCAGCTGTTCCAGGCCGTAAAGCAGGCAGCCGCCCCCAGTCAAAACAATCCCTCTTTCTGCGATATCCGAAGCAAGCTCCGGCGGAGTCTTTTCCAGTACGCTGTGTACCGCTTCCACTATTTGGGAAGTAGTTTCCCTTAATGCTTCTTCCGTCTCATCGGAGGTAACCGTTATGGTCTTCGGCAGACCCGTAACCAGATTTCGTCCGCGGACATCCATAGACACGGTTTCAGGTCTCTTGTAGGCGGAGCCGATCTTTATCTTAATATCCTCTGCGGTCCTTTCACCGATCAAAAGATTATGTTTCTTTCTCATATACCTGACGATAGCCTCATCGAAATCATCACCGGCAATCTTGATCGAGGTGCTTACAACGGTTCCTCCTAAGGATATTACGGCGATATCCGAGGTTCCTCCGCCGATATCCACAATCATATTACCGCATGGCCTTGAGATATCAATTCCGGCACCGATAGCCGCTGCGATAGGTTCCTCAATGATGCTTACTTCTCTTGCACCTGCCTGATAGGTTGCATCCTCTACCGCTTTCTTCTCCACTTCCGTAACACCGCTCGGAACACATACACTGATTCTCGGCTTACGGAAACGCTGCTTACCGACTGCCTTTTGAATAAAATACTTTAACATCTTCTCCGTAACCGTATAGTCGGAGATGACACCCTGTCTCAACGGACGAACCGCAACGATGTTGCCGGGCGTACGTCCAAGCATTAATCTTGCTTCCTCGCCGATTGCTTTAATCTTGTTCGTATCTCTGTCAAAAGCAACCACAGAAGGCTCCTTTAAAACGACACCTTTCCCTTTTATATAAACTAATACACTTGCCGTACCTAAATCAATTCCGATATCACTGCCTGACATTTTAATCTCCTTTCAGTTTCCTTCATTCTATTTGCATTGCATGCTTATGCTGTGCTGTCTTCTATTTTTCTTTAATAAAATCTTACCTGTTTATAACATAGGATGTTGTCACTCTGTATTGTATACTCTAATTTTTTCCAATACGCTGTCAATTAAACATACTTGATTATATTATATACATATTATTGGTATTTTTCAAAGGAAATTTTTAAAAATTTAAGGATAATGCAAATTTTAAGAAATAATTAAGAACTTAAATATATTTAGCTATGCACCGCATTTCTCCAGGTTTGTTTTACCGTCATGACGCAATAGTAAAACAGAATATAAAAATCCCAAAAAACCAGACTGATAACCGGGTACTTAAAACCTGCCGCTTTCATTACCAACGCGACCAATATCATTATAAGAGAGAGAATACTAAAGCCAAGGATTATCTTATGCTTCCTGTAATAAACAAGGTTACAGACAGTCGAAATGATAAAGGAGGTATCCATAATAAGTATTATAATGGGTACAAAGGGAAGCCATTTTAAAACCATTCCTTCATAAAAGACAGATGCTATAACAACGGTTGCCGCGGCTAAAACTATAAAATTTAAATATTTCACTATTTGTTTCACTATCAATTCCCCCTGAAATTAAGCTTGTTTTAATACTTGTTGAATATCTATATATTATATCAATTTCAAATTTTTTTCCAGATATATCAAAAATATTTAAGTAAAACCTCAGAAAGGGAAGAATTACTGTTTATTATTAAAAAGAGGATTTTCCATGTCAGGCGGAAAATCCTCTAAAACTATTATGATACCTCTTACCTCCTCTGCATTATCTGTACTCAGGCAGATTCCTTCGTTTTCGACATAAGTAGTGGTCTTGCAAAATACACGGCTTTTCCAATCTTGTGTACAATCATTTTCTTTTGTAGAATAAAGCCGACAACTATATAGATATACAAATTAAAAAATGATTTTGATACAAGTGCAAATGCCGCTTCAGGAATTTTTCTATTATTCGAAAGCGATTCGGCAATCATATCAAGTGACATAATCAACTTTTTATATATTCGCTTTGATTTATATAGATTATCTTCTGTAAATAATGTTCCGGGAGCAACAGCGATACCACCAAGCCAGTCAAATCCCATCTCATCCGCGAACAGACGGCATACTTCAATTGCAGATTGATTTGCTGAGACTTCGGCAAATCCACTGTTCGTTATTACGAAGATTTGCTTTTTTCTGCTTGATAATTTATTCCTGAACTGATAAATCACCTCAAATAGCTGCACAACCAAACCGGGAACCGAATTCTCATAAATGGGTAAAGTCAGTACTATAACATCTGCCTTATCCAGGTACTCAACAATACGGGATTCCTCCTTGATTTCCTGGCAAAGGATTATTTTATCGGTGGAATTACCATTCAATTTTAATTGATCCAAAAGATATTCAGCAATGGCATTCGAACTGCCTCTTTTTGCCCTTGGACTGCATGAAATTATCAATACATTACGCTTCATTAAGCACATCTCCTTCCAATGTTTCTAGCCACTTACCTAGCTCATTTACATTATCATCTTTGTTAAATATATGTACCTGAGCTTTATCGCTTATCCGAAATAAATTACTGTTTTCAATAAATTTTGTAAATTCATTCCTGCAAGCCTCACTACTATTATCAGCAATGCCGATGAAAATAAGGTGAGGATATTGTTTATACCGCTTTTTCATTACAGTCTGATGTTTATGTAAGATCTGATAAGGCAAGAATAAAGGCTCTGTTCTGTCCAGAAAATTTTTTATCAGGGAATTGCCGCAGCCAAATGCAATTGGGGCAATAATAATCGCAACATCGCTATTAATGTATTGCCTTAGAACCTCATTAACTCCATCCTGAATGGCACATAATCCGGGGGTTTTTGTTTGGCACACATCGCATGCCCTGCATATACGCAGTTCTTTGTCTTTTAAATCATTCCAGTCGTATGCGGCATTTACAAGATTTAAATTCGATTGTAAAGCTTCCATTACAGTTTTTTCAATTGAATTAAATTTTTCGCAGCCATTAATAACCGTTATTTTCTTAACAATATATCTCATGATGATTCACTCTCCATTTCCAGACACTCAATACTTACTATTACAACCACCTTATTCAACTTGTGATATAAAGCTTGTTATACCATTCAAATGGTATTGGTTTGCCAGTTCAAGCATTTTCCTTAATTCTTCTTTATCTGTTACATTTTTAAGTAATGATGAAATCAACTCAATGTTTTTTTCATAAATTAATTTAATTAAACTTATATTTTCATTAATGCTAATATCAAGATTTTGCCCATAATTCGTAATATAAATATCTGTTAAGAAATCTACCAATTCTTTTTTAGCATTTTCATATCTTGTCCCTTTGCATCCGCTATTCAATATAACAAATATCGTTCGATACTCAATAAGAAAGCTAATAAATTGCTCATTATTCAATAAATGCTCCCCCGGCCTGTCAGTCCTGCCTTTCCACCCAACTATTTTGCCGGTTAGCTTTTTTTTATATGAATCTAAAAAATCTTGCGAAATTAAGCTATAGAAAATATCTTCCTTCCCTTTATAGTACCTATAGATATTACCTACAGATACTGCTGCAATTTTAGATATATCTGCAATTTTTGTATCCTGGTATCCTTTTTGAGAAAATACTTTTAAAGCAGCATTATCAATATTCTCTTTTATTGCATCTTTTTTATACTGTGTCATAAAGCCTCCATTAGCGAATCTTTCATTCTCTTTTAGATTATAACATAATTTGCCTGCTTGTCAATAGTTTACTTGGCAATGATGTATAAGAAAAAGATTAAATTTACACTAAGATGCATTAGCTACATTGTCGAATAACTATCGCTTTAAACGTAAATATTAAGTAAAACTAATGAATATCAAAGGAGAAGAAAAATGTCAGTCAGTATTTATATTTATTTTAACGGGAACTGCCGGGAGGCGGTAGACTTTTATGCAAAATCTTTTAGGGTTGAAAAACAGCCGGTAATGACCTTTGGGGACATACCTGCCAATCCCGCACATCCGATACCGGAAGGGGCAAATGATCTGATCATGCATACCTTCCTCGTAATTCACGGGACAAAATTTATGTTCTCTGATGTGCTGCCCGGATTGCCGTTCATGGCCGGTAATCATGTCAGTATTGTTATAAACAGCAAGGATACGGAAGAAATCGAAGACATATACCATAAATTGATAAAGGGTGGAAAAGCTACGATGGAACTGCAGGAAACCTTCTGGAGTAAGTGCTATGGCTCACTTACTGACAAATTCGGTATAGATTGGCAGTTGAGCTATGATAACGGAACGGAATAATTATGTCTGTGATTGTTCCGGCGCACACGCCGGAACATCAACAGACACATAAAAGAGAGTTTTTGCAAATACCTGAAATTATTCTATCAGCAATGCAAGGTAATCATTGATTGCTTTCACATTAATATTGGAATTTATACCTTTCAGATAGCCGTTAAGATCGGCTGTCGACAGGTATTCTGTTATTTGTGTTTCGGCATCATAGATTTGTGCGGATTTTGAAGGCAGTTTAAAGTCCACATAAGGTATCGATTTTGCTTTGACTATCAAAGAGAGAAGATTCTCCCCCGACTGATCAAAATCCATCTTCATCGTTTGCTGCTCCGTATTTCCGCTATATTCGGCTCCAATGCTTAGTCCGGATAAACTGTCACCTGTCAGTTTAAAGCTTCCGTTAAGGTAACCTCCGACGCCGTCAGCAGTGTACTTTACGTCTTCCAATTTAATATGAATATCTTCCGGCCTTTCCGAATACGGATCATTGTAAGTGAATGTTATATCACCGCTTACTCCTGTTTCTGCAGCGTTTACTTTGCCTGAAAGATTAAAATCATCCTTTCCGTTTTCTGTAAACCATGCGTCAAAACCGATGTCGGAATCCTTTTTGGCAGTCTTGTAACCAAAAGATAATGTATTGATTTTTTCAGAATTATCTTCAAATGAGAAATCACGTCCGGTAATATTTCCTTTATCATCAACATATACGTTCATTGTCAGAACAGCTTCTTTACCTGTACCGTCTTCTGGTATGTCCGCTTTTTTCTTTTCAATAAAATCCAATGTTTCCTGAATCCGGCTATTATATTCAGACTTCGAACATAATTTGAAGGCTACTAAGAGATTCAATAAATCCTTATCTTCTTTTGCCGTGGTTAATACTTTCTCTCCGATAGATAATGCCGTTTCCTCATCAATTTTTACGATAAGCTTGGTATAATTAGCAGAAACATTACCGGCAATCACCTTATCGCTGCCTGCAACAGTAACATCATTTACCTCATTAATTACAATAGAGGTATATTTCTTCAATAACTTATTCAGTAACTCTTCGGTCAGCGGATTGTTATTTAAAAAATCTGTGAGTTGCTTCGCGGTAAATGGCGTAAAAGCCATCGAGCCGCTTAATTCATCATATGGATTTGTCGACAGCTTAAGATAAGCTTTGCTCAATTCCGGGATTAATATATAGGCCAGTTCCTTGTCGGTATCCATTAACATATTCAATGTGGTAAATGTTTGATCATTTGCAGCCAATGATATGATTGACTTGGATTTCTTATCTGTCTGCATGGAAAGCACAGAGGCTTCTATGCTCTTTAAATCCTCTGTACCCAGCAATTTCAACAGACCCTGGCCAAATATTGCTTTTATGGATACATCCGCACCGGCCCCCTTTGCACTGGCTTTGTAGTTATCCATATAGCTGCCGTACCCTTTGGAAAGTGCATCAATTTGCTTGTTCAAATCGGCTGTTTCCGTAGCCTTGTAATAATCTACCGCTCCTGAAGTATCCTGTGCCTGCGCTCTTATAAGGTTCGGTGAAAAAAACGTAATGAGCAGAGCAATAGCCACAGCGATAACTGTCCCGAATACGGAAGGCGCCCTCTTTCTAATCCTTTTCGTTTCTGACATGATAGTCCTCCTTTAAACTACTTTTTAATATATTTATAGCAATTATTGCTATTGATGTCAATTAGTATATATAAATTAGCCGTTAATTAAGCAGGCGGCAAAATAAAAAATCCATACACATATGTTTCTGCAAATCATACTATGATCTATGAAACAGCCTGCGGCCTGAAATAGGAAATAAAGGTTGAAAGAAAATATAATAGGAGAAAGCAATGCCACATATGAATTCTTTCAACCTTTTTATTTGTGGCAATAACATATCGTACGCAGATATGTTATGCAGTGGGTATAAATATGGAACGCAATACAGCATTACAGACCTATACGGTCGAACAAATCAAGACCCTGTCACGAACAGACTTTTCACGTGCGGTGGAACAAACGACACTTGCTTTCTCGGGTGACCCCATCTTCGGCTACCTCTTCAAAGGCCCGAAGGAGCTCTCGCACCTGATCGCCGTAAGCCTAAAATACTACCTTAAAACCGGGCTGGTGTTCTGCTGCTACGACGAAAAGCAGTGTATCTGCGGAATCTCCATGTGGAATGAGCCGGACGGAAAAGCAATCACAGCAAGCAGCGCAGTAACAAGCGGCATGCTGCCGGATTATTTCAAACTGTTTTTTTCCGTCTCCAAGGGTTCGTTTTATCGAATGCTAAATCTGTCCGGCTGCTTGCAGAAAAATCATTGGAAACCCCCCCATTATTATTTGTTTCTGATCGCTGCTTTCCACCCGGGTGTAGGCAGCGCATTAATGGAGAATGCCATATCCCGCTTTGGCAAACACGAGTTTTACCTGGAAAATTCTAACCCGGTTAAAAACAACTATTTTTATGGCAAACACGGATTTGAAGCAATGCCTGAAATCACCTGGAAAGGCTGTACGGTCCAGCCTATGATTCGAAAAAGCTGACACAGGCCTGCCGAAAAACTGAAAGGCGTGGTTTAATAGGACAATTTATTTTATCTTTCTTGCCCCGTTTTCATCAACCTCATATCCATTGACGACAGTATTTTTTGCAAGGCTTCCATCCGCATAGAAGTAATACCACTTACTGGCGATCTGGAGCCATTGCCCGGCGACCATAACGCCGTCTTTGGTGAAAAACATCCGTTGACCGTTGTCGTTTTTCGCCCAGCCCTGGGCGGTTGCAGGGTCAATGGTGAGCTTGATGTAGCGGTGCAGCATAGCGCTGACCTCCGCGCGGGTGGCTCCGGCTTTGGGATTGAACCTGTTGTTGCTGTCTCCTATCATAATGCCAGCCTGCTGCATGGCTTTTACGGCATCCTTATAGGCACTGCCGATGCTGGAGGCGTCCGCATAGGTGATCGCCTCGCGGGTGACGGGCAGGGTGTAGCCGGTAGCTTTGGCGTAATTTTGCAGGATCAGGGCGATTTCCTCGCGGGTAACTGTCCTCTCAGGATTAAACTTACCGTTTCCGGTGCCGCTGACGATTCCCATTTTGTACGCCCATTCCACATAGGCCGGATAATATTTACCCATCGACACGTCGCTGAAGCTGCTGGTCTTATAGGCACTTACATCTGCTCCCGCCAGCCTGCCGAGGACCGTGACCAGCATCCCGCGGTTCATCGCGGTATTGGGATCAAAAGTGGTATCGATCGTTCCGCTGAACAGGCCGCGCCCCACCGCGTAGTCGATGCTCTCCTTCGCCCAGTGGCCGGTTATATCGGTGTATTTTTCCGTGGGTGTCGCATAGCCAATTCCATAAACTGAGAAGTGGTTGCTGTCCAGGATAAGCCTTCCGCTGTCCGAGTCGTAGACCGAGCCGGAGATCCGGCCGGCCTTGCCGCTGCCGTCCACATAGACCCCGCACAAATAGCCCGCGGCCTCATTTTTACCCGGAGCGTAAGGAATTCCGAGGGTGATACTGCCGCTGCCAAGGCTTATGATATTCACGCTCTTACCGGCCTTGACGCCGCTGACGATCACGTCATATACCGGCCTTGTGTCAATGAGCTTTTTGGCGGCCTTGGAGAGATTCTGCTCCGGTTTGATTGTGATGGTTACAGCACCCGTGCTTTGGCTGAAAATCTCCTTGAGAGCTTCCTGGTCGAAGTCAAGGGATACCATGACGCCGTCGATTTCAAACTGTTTGACACCGGCGTCAATCAAGCTTTTCAGCGTAGTCCGGGGCAGAACGATACCCAGGGCTTTTGCCGTATCCGGCAGATCGAGTTTGATAGATATGCCGATTCCATTCGTTATTTTTCCCTGTGCTTTGGCGTCCGTTAGAGCCTTTTTGATGGCGCTCTCCACATCTTTCTGTGAGATTAATATGGTTGCGTGGCCCTTCGCGTCAACTGCTGGGGTAACACTGAACCCGGCGATGACCGGCTGATCCGGCTTTTTGTCCGGGATTATGGTGTAGCTGCTGCCCGAACCGCCGTCGCCGGAAGAACTGCCGCCTGAGTTGCCGCCTGTGGAGCAAAAGGTCGCGCTGATGGTATGATTGCCTCTCACATTTGTAAAAGTGTAGGTGGCTATGGCCCCCTGGCTTGCACTGTCCACCGTTACATTGGAAATGCTGTAATTTCTGTTCGTCGGTGTAATCGTAAAGGTCTGGCTGCCGCCCGCCGCCACGAAAACCGTTCCGCTGGGGCTGATGCTGCCGCCGCTGCCCGCCGACGCGGTAATAGTATATGTTGTCGTACCCGAGGTGTAGGTATACACCTCGCTCGCGGCAGACTCCGCGCTATTGGTGTAGCTTGTGCCGTCGCCGACGGCCGTCACTCTAAAGGTATAGGAGCCGTTACCCGCCGAGGTGATGACAGAAGTGAAGCTGTACTCCGTGGTTGTGATACCGGTGACCGGACCGCCCTGAACGGCGCCGCCCTTATAGAGCTGCACGCTGTA
>JAEWSD010000276.1 GCA_023398615.1 Bacillota bacterium | reverse complement strand
TCCCATGCCTATTTTCCCTTTACTATTACGACCGTCAGATAGCCGCTGTCCCCATCCAGATTATTAATCCCGATACGGACTGTTTCATTTATCATACCACAGTTTGACACGGCATAGACCTCCAAATGATCAAGGTTTACATATTCTGACAGGACTTTTTTCAGTTCGGCCAGATTTTTTCCGGACTTCATATATATTTTGGTTCCGTTCAGCTTTAATGTAGGCCTGATATCACAGGCAGCGGGTATAATATGGATTTCCTCCCTGTCTTTACCCAGCGGAATACCAATTGCCGCAGCTGCCGCGCAAAAGGAAGTGACCCCGTTGATCATAACTGCCGTCCCCCCCTCTTCTATTACCTTTTCGTGTATGTAAGCATAGGTGGAATACACGGTAGGATCTCCGATCGTAAGAAAGGCCGCTGTCTTATCAACTCCCAGAAGCTTTGAAATTCCTTCATATATTTCATGATGTACTCTTTTCAGCATGGATTGATCCCTGGTCATAGGGAAAGGCATACACACAATTTCTTTTTCATCTATTTGCGGATAAACCTCTTTCACAATCCGATAGGCATAGCATTCCTCTTTCGGCCTGGAAGGCAGAATGATGATATCACTTTCCCTGATACATCGTAACGCCTTTAACGTCAATAATTCCGGATCCCCCGGGCCTACTCCGACCCCATACAGTGTCTTGCTCATTCTATTTCCTTCCTTTCCGCACATCGTGTCAAAGGGCCAATTTAGACTCACTCAGCCCTGCGCTTAAATTCCAGGTTGATCTAATTGTCCAAAATAAAAACGCTTTCTTCCCTCATGATCAAGAAAGCTTCCCACCTTTATCCGGAACACCTCCTCAATTGCACAGCTTCTTTGAATCTCATCCGCAGTACCGCAGATCGCAATCCTTCCTTGATTCATGATGACCAGGGAACCGGAAATCTGCATTGCAAAATCCAGATCATGCAAAACAGTAATCACGGTTTTTCCCTCTTCCTTTAATTCCTGCAGCAGGCGCAGCAGCTCCAGCTGATGACGGATATCCAGATAGGTGGCCGGTTCGTCGAACAGAAATAATTCCGCTTCCCCTGAAAGTGCCATAGCCAGATAAACCTTCTGCCTTTGTCCGCCGGACAGCTCGTCCACTCTTTTATCCTGCAGCGGCAGAATTCCTGTTCTTTCCATTGCCTTTCTGCAATATTCATAATCCGCCTTACCGTAATGCTTCGGATAGCCGATATAGGGGAATCTGCCGTGAAGGACCATTCTTCCGACGGTGATTGCTCCGGCCGTATGGCTTTGAGGCAAATAAAAAACCTGCTTTGCAAACTCTCTGCCTCCAATCTCCGTTCTGTTTCTGCCTTTCAGGTACACGGTACCCTGCCGGACTTCACACAAGCCCGTAATTGCCTTTAACAGCGTACTTTTTCCGCTTCCGTTCGGCCCGATAATACTTGTTATTCCGCCCTTTCCGAATTCCAGGCTAATATCCCGGATCACCGGTATTTTTTCATATCCTGCAGTAATATGGTCCAGTTTAAGCATTTCGGTTCCTCCTTTTCCTGCGGAATAACAGCCATACAAAAAACGGAGCACCCACAATAGATAATATGATCCCCACCGACAGTTCATAGGGCGCAAACCAGGTTCTTGCAATATAATCACAAATGAGTAAGAATAACGCACCGAGTATCGCAGATGTCAGAAGAAAATATTTGAATTCCTCGCCTGAAAGCAACCGCGCAATATGAGGAATAATTAATCCTACAAATCCCAGCAGTCCCGCAAAGCTTACGGCCGCGCCGGACAATAAGGCCGCCAGCGCCAGAAACAGGAAACGGTAAAAGGATACCGGAAGTCCCAGTGTCTTTGCCATTTCCTCACCAAGAGACAATACCTCCAGTTCATTATGCAAAAGGAGCACCATGATCACTGCAATTATCACAAGGATTGCCGCATAGCTTAAAACATTCATATTAATGCCGTTCAATCCCCCGATTTTAAAGGTATAGCCTGATAACAGGGATTCCTCGCTGAATGTATAGACAGCATCCGTCGCGCCATTCAGGAAGCTGTTTACCGCGACTCCCGCCAGTATCAGCGTTATTTTGGAGGAACCGGTCTTTTTTCCGAGATAATATACAAACATGACGGTAATGAAGGCTCCCGCAAATGCGGCCGCCGGCAGAATATAATAAGCCTTTGGCAGCAATAGCCCGCACAGCACAACCGCAAATCCGGCCCCGGAATTCACTCCGATGATATTGGGGCCTGCAAGCGGATTGTTTAATATCGTCTGAATGACGGCACCCGCTACCGCAAGCCCCATCCCGGCAATAATTGCGCCGACTGCCCGGGGCAGCCGGACATAGAGTATAATCCGTCCCGCCGCCGTCAGCTCCTGAGCGCGGAACAGTTCCAGAAAATCTCTTAAGGGTATTTTTACCGCACCGCCCAATACGGCGATTCCCGTCATTACCAAAAGCAGCAATAACAGCAGGCATATCCTTTTTCGCATTTTTATCGCATACTTACTCTTCTCCATATAAATAATCAGCTAATATCCGATAGCTTTCTCCCCAGCGTTTGTTTGGTTTTATATGAAACAGCTCCTTGGGCAGGACCTGATAATGATTTTCCTTCACTGCGGCAAGTCCGTTCCAGGCCGGATTGGACATCAAAAGTTCACCTACCATCGAAAGAGCAGCCTCCTGTGATTCTCCCATAGTAGTCACAAAGATATAGTCCAGATCTGCGGCAATAATTGCTTCCATACTTAAATCCTCAAGTATACTGTCCTCTCTGTCGGCAATATTCACGCAGCCTAAATCCTTTAGCATCTGTCCCGTCATGCTGTCACTGCCCTGCGCTTTTACCCCGCCGGAATATGCCCTTAACAGCAATACCAGTGGAGCGCTTCCGTCCGCTCTTGCAATCTGCGCATTAATTTCAGCACACAGATCCTCCGCATTGCTTCGGTATAGATCCGTTCTGCCGGTAATCTCGGTAAGAATCTTCATCATAGCCGCATAATCAGAAAAGGTTTCCACTTCAAAATAAGCAGTCGTAATGCCTGCCTGTTCCAGGGTATCACGCAGCTTCGCATGCTCTGCGATCGCAGCGGACAGAATCACAAAGTCTATTCCTTCCGCAATCATCGTCTCAATATTCGGATGCTTCAGACTGCCAAGATTGACCGTATCCTCCGGAAGCCCGACAAGACCCTTTGCATCTTCCGTAACAGCCGCCAGCTCTCCGCCTGCCAGCTGCCAGGCATCCGCGTAGCTTCCGGATAGTACGGCTGTTTTCTGCGGATGATCCACCGTTACTTCATATCCGAGATCATCGGTAAAGGTAACCGCTCCGGACTTTAAGCCTGCCGTTTCCTCCGCTGCCGGAACTTTCTCGGCCTTTTCACATCCGTTAAGCAGACATATGCACATGCATATCAGTAACCATATTTTTTTTATATTCCATTTCATATATCTTATTCCAATGCCTCTCTTAAATGTCTGATATAGATATTGCGAATACCTTCATACTCTCCGATTCCTTTTAAAACGCATTCCGGCTCATAGCCCTCCGCCCTTAATTTCGAAGCAAAGGAAGCCCCTTCCCCTGCCATATCATGGACTGCGTGATCGCCGGCCACCAGCATAAAAGGCAGCAGCAACACACGTCCCCGTTTCGGGACAGAAGCTTTCAGGCGTCCGATTACGGAATCGATCGTCACAGAGCCCTCCACCGTAGCGATATAAATTTCTTTCCCTGAACAGTCCCGCAGCTCCTTCTCCAGCAAGGTATAGCTGTTATCCGCTTCATGGGCGGAACCGTGTCCCATCAATATCACAGGGGTATCTCCTGCTGCTTCTTCGAGTTCTTCCCATAAGGCTTTGGCAGTAAGCTCATAATCGGCTTTGCCGCCCAGAAGCACTCCTGCGATTCTGATTTCATCAAACAGTCCGCGGCAGCCTTCTATTGCCCGCTTCATCCTGTTATTCTCGATACCGTCAATAATGTGGGTCGGTAATACTGTAACCTGGGTAACTCCGCTGTCCTTTAACCGGTGTAATGCTTCTTCCGTATTTTGAACCGTAATATCGTCTCTTGTCTTTAAGATATCTCTTACCGTACTGCTGGAATAAGCCTGACAGACATTCCGGTCCGGGAAGCTTTCCCGGACCGCTTCTGCTATCCTCTCAATGTTTCTTTCCCTGGTTTCCCCGTATGTAGTTCCGAAGCTTACAATCAGAATTCCCTGCCTCATTTGCTCTCCTTAGCATTCGTATACTTTTTCCGCTCTACCAGACGTCCCATGAGAAAAGCTATGATCCCAATCCCGATTCCTGTCTGAAGACAGAAGAAAAGACTTTCCACTTCCCCGGGAAGCTCTCCGCCTACCCAGGTTTCTAAAACCGGGGTAAACCACGGTTCATAGCTTCCGGAGATTTCTTCGACCATAACGCTTCCGGCGTCATCGGAACCGCCGAATTCGGCGCCCTTTAAAGCAAAGAGCGGTACCATTGCAATAAGTATTGCAGCTATAATTAATAAAATAACCATTCTTTTTGTCTTATTCATATTAACACCCGTGCCTTTCAATTTTTTGATGACCCTCCATAGCGGGATCAAGTATTTTCAGCTCCTGATCCGCATAGGTTCTCAGCGCAATCATAACCAGGACGGTAAGAATCCCCTCCAGTATTGCAAGCGGAAGCTGTGTCGGCGCAAAAACTCCAAGGAACTTTCCGACCGACGCCGCTACGCCTCCTTCGGCGGAAGGATAGGCAAGTGCAAGCTGAAAGCTTGTGATACAGTACGTGAAGAGATCCCCAAAAAACGCTGCCAGAAAAACACCGACAAAACGGTTCATTTTTAATTTAATGCAAAGCTTATAGATTCCGTAACTAAGAAGCGGTCCGGCAATCGCCATCGAAAAGGTATTGGCTCCCAGAGTGGTAAGTCCGCCGTGGGCAAGCAAAATCGCCTGGAACAGCAGCACTATGATTCCAAGTATACTGACGGCAGCCGGTCCGAATAAAATGGCTCCTAATCCGGTTCCTGTCATATGGGAGCAGCTTCCTGTTACGGAAGGAATTTTTAAGGAGGAGATTACAAAGATATATGCTCCGGCCATTGCTAACAAAGTAATATGCTTTCTGTTCTCCTTTAGCCTCCTCTTAATGGACAGGTATCCGGTTACCAGGAACGGAATACTTAAAACTCCCCATGCGATACAGTAGACCGGTGAAAGATACCCTTCCATAATATGCATTGCATAGGCTTTGGGGGTAATACTCATGCTTACCGATATGATTGCAAGTACCGCAACCATCTTTTTTTGTTTCATTGACATTTTCCTTACCTCTTTTCTTAAATTTATTATAGATAATTGCAAAACTCCGTTTTACAAATGCCTATCGGATTAATAATTTATTTGTTCCAATCCTCATAACAGGAAAGCAAAATCGGACAATTTCTTCGGATATTCCGCCGCTTCCCTTATCTTGCCTTTTTCCCTGAGCAGGTCATACAATTCCATGAATACCGGCTTTTTCAAATTGGCTTTCTTTAACAGCGCTTCATTCCGGAAGATTTGTTCTGATGTCCCGTCACCGATCAGCCGTCCGTCACAAAAAACCAGAATCCGCCCGGCAAAACGGTAGGCAAAATCCACATCATGGGTGGAAAGAAGCACCGTTTTTCCCCTTCGCTCCATTTTATCCAGTATTTCTTCCAATATCCCGGCATTTGCGGGGTCCAGGGATGCGGTCGGTTCGTCAAATATCATGATTTCGGAATCCATCGCCAAAATATCCGCAATACTGACCCTCTTCTTTTCCCCTCCGCTCAGATAGTGGGGAGGCCGCATGGCATGGCTTTCCAGCTGCATTTCCTTGATTGCGTCCATAGCCCTTTTCTCTGCTTCCTCTCTCGGAAGCTTCATATTCAGGGGACCGAATGCCACCTCCGCTTTTACCGTGGACGCAATGATCTGGTTATCCGGGTCCTGAAAAACGATCCCGACATTTCTTCTTAATTTATTTCTGTTTTTCCTGTCAACAATCTCGCCGCGGTACCGTATTTCACCGTCAGTAGGTTCTCTCACACCGTTTAAATTCAGGAAAAAGGTGGTCTTGCCCGCACCGTTGGCGCCTATGACGGCAATCTTCTCCTGTTTGCAAATCGTAACGCTGATATCCTCTAAAGCCTTCCTGTTCCTGTCATAGGCAAAGGTCAGGTTATTTACCTCGAGGATTATTTCTTCATTCATTCAACCCCTCCTCCAACTGCCAGTATAATTAATATTACATACAGGAAGCCGTATAGCAGCTGTTTCCCTGTAAGCGCTTTCCTTTCTTCCCAGAACAGTCCGTTTCCTTCATAACCCCTGGCTTCCATTGCGTCATAATACATTTCCGACTTCTTTATGGACAGGATGAAAAGATTCGCTGCCTCACTGCCGAAGGTACGGAACGAAGTTCTCATATCGCAATATCCAAGTCTTGATTTTGCGGCATCCTTCTGCTTTTGATTGATCTCCGACAGGATAAATATATACCGGTAAATCAGATGCATCAGTTCCAGAAGGAGAGCCGGTACATGGATTCTGCGGAGCACGGACAAAATCTCACCCATTGGTGTGGAAAGTGTCATCATATAAAGCGCACTGACAGCCGCCAGGGCTTTGAATGTCACATTTCCTGCAAGTACCAGGCTGTCATTTGTAATATACAACTTTATATAGAAGAAACGGATATGAACCAGACCGTCCGCCGCACTCCCTGGCTGCAGCATAATTGCCGCTCCTCCCATCAGAAGGAAAGCTGCCGGAATTGCCATCAAGCGGATATAAGTCCTCAAGGAAAGCCTGCCGGCACCTACGCTGAGATACAGCATAAAAAGTATGGTCACTGCCGAAACACGGATCGAATCCGCCGCGATCACCGTAACCAATGCCCCCACAGAAAACAGGACCTTATAAACCGCATTCCAGTTGCCTATACCCGAACCGTAAGAATAATAATCAATTGATCTATGTTCATGAGTTCTGTGCATACTCTTCCGCCCTCTCTAAAAACCGGTCTGCATATTCTGTATTGGAGTAATAATATAAATGCGGGAACCCCCACCAGTGATCACTTCCGGCATGAATACAGTGCCATGTCCTTCCCGATACGGGTTTTTGCGCTATACAGGAGGTTCCGTTATTCGTACTGTCAAAATAATGGAATTCATGTCCCCGGATGCCCGTACCTTTTTTTAGGAAAGCTTCTGTTTCCTCCTTTACGCTGATGTATCCAAACCGTACCGGCTTCCCCGTATAGTAACAGCTTCCTTTTACCACACCTGCCATCTTGAAAGCCTTTCCTTCCATATTCTCCATTGTCTCATGCAGATACATAAAGCCGCCGCACTCCGCAACGGAGGGCATACCGCCTTCGATGGCTCCCCTGATGCTTTCTTTCATGTGCCTGTTCCCGGATAAGGTCTCCGCATAAAGCTCAGGGTATCCGCCACCAAGAATCAGGCCATGAAGGTTAGCGGGGAGTCCGGCATCCAAAAGCGGAGAGAAGAAAACAAGCTCCGCACCGGATTGCCGAAGCAGCCTTAAATTATCCTCATAGTAAAAACAGAAGGCCTCATCTCTGGCTACCCCGATCCGGATCCCATCCGCTTTGGCGGTAATATTTATCTTCTCAGCTTCCAGCGCATCCGCCTGTGAAGCAATTGCCAGGATCCTGTCAATATCAATCGCAGTCTTTATCACCTTTGCCGATTTTTTAAGCTGCTCCTTAAGTTCCTTTATCTCCTCCGGCAGCCGTAAGCCGAGATGCCTGCTTTCGAGCCGGATATCTTTCTGGTCAGGAATATATCCCAGTATCGGGACCGGTATCTCTTCCTCCAACAAAGGCTTTAAGGTATCAAAAAACATTTCTGTGGTTCTGTTTAAGATAATACCCCGGACCAGCCGCTCCGTATCATACCGCAGGAAACCGGCAATCAGAGGTATGACCGACCTCCCCATACCATGCGCGTCGATTACAAGTATGACCGGTGTCTTCGTAACCTTTGCCAGATGGTAGGAGGAGCCTTCCTCCTTAATTCCGCCCAGCCCGTCATACATGCCCATGACACCCTCGATAACAGAAATATCCTTTCCTCTTGCTCCCTCCAGAAACAGATATTTTGTTGTATTCCCGTCCGTGAAAAAGGTATCCAGGTTTTTTGACGGTACACCAATCACCTTCTGATGAAACATCGGGTCGATATAGTCGGGCCCGCATTTAAATGCCGCCGCTTTTTTTCCGCAATCCGCCAGCACCTGCAAAAGGGAACAGGTAAGCAGTGTCTTCCCGCTGCCGCTGCTTGCGGCAGCCAGCATGATTCTTGGTGCTTTCATCCGTTCTCCTCCTTTCGGTATTCTTTAAATATAATACGTCACTGCGAAACTACTTTTATTGTGTCTACTGATGTTCCTGTGTTTTTTAGCTGTCTCTACAATTTCAACAAACAGTAACGACAGACAAAAAACACATTGGAACAATCATTCACACAATAGTAGTTTCGCAATTACCTGTTACTTTTTTAAAATTAAACGAAATGATATAAACCGGATTCTCCGCTTTCATCAGATGGTACCTGCCTGCCGCATCCGCCCTGCTCACCTGTACCTGTACGATCTCTTCGTTTTCTGCCGGAAGGGTTTTCAGCA
>JAEWSD010000274.1 GCA_023398615.1 Bacillota bacterium | reverse complement strand
TATGGTAATATCTTAATATCGTAATATTTAATCACAATAAACAGGGAGGTTTTCACATGGATTTATACGATGGAATTATGGAAAGAAGGTCGATCCGAAAATATTCGGAAAAAACTTTTACAAAGGAGCATATTCTCGAATTGGAAGAGAGTCTGAATCATCTGAACTCTTTATATCCGGTCAAGGACTTCCGGGTGGTATTCGTTAACCAGCGGGAGAATCACGCTCCGACAAGATTAGGCTTTCTGTTCGGGGCCGTTAAAATTAACGCTCCGCATTGCCTGGTTGCAATCTGTGAAAAGAACAGACAGGCAATGTTAAATGTCGGATTTGCCGTTGAAGAACTGGTAATCCGCTTAACCTGCCTTGGATTCGGGACCTGCTGGCTGGGAACCTTCAACAGGGATTATCTGAATGATTTTTGCAAGGTAAAGGAAAATGAAACCATAGCGGCCGTAATAGCAGCCGGATACGGTGAAGACAGCTTTATGAACAAGGGCTTTCGCAGCATATCCGGTACAAACAAAAGAAAACCCGTCGATCAGGTCTTCTATTATAAGGTTTATCCGCAAAAGGCCGATTCCTGTCCTTCTGCCGCCAAAAGTCTGATGAAAGTAATGGAAATGTCCATAAAAGCACCTTCGGCAAATAACCGTCAGCCCGTAAAGGTTATTTTTGACGAGCTGTCGGCACATTTTTTTACGGAAAAGGATGCCTGTCTGGATGCCGGAATATTTATATCGCACTTTTACCTGTGTGCAGCCGAAGAAAATCTCCGGTCTCAATATGTATTTGACAACAGTCCAAAGAGTGACTTCAAGATTCCCGGTACTTATAGCTATGCGGGAACGATTACATATCAGCTGTCATAGAGTAATGTAACTCAATTGTAAATCGAAAAGGTTGCATTTCGATTTACAATTGAGTGATATTTAACAAAGATATTTAACAAGGGTTGTTTCCTTTATCTCATTTGCAAGGCATTAAACTGCCGGCCCGGTGACCTTCTGGAGTATACCCCGGAAGATTAGAAGGCTCTCGCGCGGGAATATGCAAGTTCTCAGTAAGTAATGCCTTATTCTTGTATGCATAGTAGCCTAATCCGGGGCGGAACTTATCAGTTGGAGCAAATCCGTAATCTTTAAATACTTTGGCTCTCTCCGTGGTATGAGCGGCTTTAATAAGTATGGCATCAATATTAAAATCCGATATAAACGATCCAATGGCAAGTGCCGTCAATTCAGATATAACCTCCGGTACCTCATGCTCAGTCGCAAGATCAATACGCAGAACACCCGCACGCCCGATCTTCGGAAAATTGCCGCCGAACATTTCAACAGTTCCGACGGCTTTCTTATATTCCTTTGGTACAATTGAAAAACGAATGAACATTTGTTTTTCATATTCGCGCAGCCACATAGCAATAGCATCCTGCATTTGAGAAAGAGTCGGATAATAAAAATCATTGATGCAGTTGTCCGCATTCATTTTTGCCACAGCAACCGAGTCGGAATAACATTTCAGCAGATCGTGCGCATCTTCCATTGTTACAAGGCGCAGACACAGAGTTCCTGTTTCATATGTGGGACAGATTATATATGGATTCATATAGATTCCTCCTTTTTCTTTCATCATGCCACACAATATACGACAACATTATGTCATAGTTCTTCATATAGAGAAACTATTTTTTTCACCAAAAGAAAGTAAAGATCCATTTTAATATATGACTGAGAAGCAATAGTCCGTAATCTTATTAAAGTAATCCTCTGTCGGGAACACTACGATATAGTAATCACCCGCAGGCAAAGAATCATAGAAATACTGATAGCTGTAATCCTCTGCAAAATCGGACTCAAGAACCATATTATCATGGGAATCTATCATTACAAAATACATATTCACAAGGTCCGTAACGTTATCATCAGGTGAAAGCAGCACTGCCGACACCTGAGTTTTTCCGTTCAGCCTGATATGATAATAATCCAGCATACTATCCGGAGTTAACTGTCCGAGCACTGCCGCTTCCGACGGCACATCCTGGCAGGTGGACAGGTCCGCACTCTTAGCAGTATCTTCAAACAGATAGAGGTAGTCGCCGTTATCCGTAATATCCGTCGTATCCTGAATCTCGTTTGACTGATAGAATTCTGATACGGAAACCGGTGAATCTGTTTTGATCCGGCCCAGCTCCGAAATATTGATGGCAAAGTTCAGATTCTGCCCTTCCACTATCGTCATGGAATTGATCCCCATTACTTCCCCGTATGTATTCAGCAAGGGGCCTCCGCTGTTCCCGCTGGATATGGCCGCCGTAATCTGTATGTAATCAACTCCGTCACTTTTACGGGAAGCAGTCGACACGATCCCGTCCGTAAGCGTACCGGTAAGTCCCAGCGGGCTTCCCAGTGCATAAACGGTTTCACCGACCGATACACCGTTCTCATTCAGCGTCAGGCTTTGATTAGCAGAGGGTATCTTTAAAATCGCAATGTCGATCTTTTTATCATATCCGAGTATCTGATCAACCTTATATACTTTATTATCCTGTGTCAATACCTCAATCTTTTTAGCGCCGTCAATGACGTGGTAATTCGTTACCACTACACCGTCGTCTATGAAGAAACCGGAGCCCTGGCTGATCATTCCGGTCAGCTCCGCATGTATCTCTACCGTTGCGGGCGCACATTTGTCATAGATTTCTTTCGCCGACAGCTCCTTGGAAGGGTCTGCCGATATCTTGTCTGCACTTCCGGTAACTTTTAACCGATAGGTTTTCGTTTTTCCGCCGGCCTTTGCGGTAACCGTAACCGTTCCGGCCGATTTTGCGGTTACTTTGCCTGTTGTTTTGCTTATCGCCGCAATACTACTGTCGGATACGCTCCAGGTTACCTTGGCATCCATTCCGGAAGTCTCGGCCCGAAACGTAAACTGCTCTCCTACGGCCAGTGTACTGGTACGGTCCGTAAGGGTAAGGGACGGCGTATTAACCGTAATCTTTGCCTTTGACGTATAGGTTTTCCCGTTCTGTTTTATCGTTGCGGTTACCGTCGCCGTACCCTTGGCAACCGGTGTAACCTTACCCTTGCTGGTTACCTTGGCAACCTTTGTATTGCTGGATTTATAGGTAACGGAAGCATTTTTTGCAAGATTTTTTACCTTGAGGGTATAGGTTTTATAGCCTGTGTAAAGGGTTTTCTTACTGACATTCAAGGAAGGTACGGACGCCGAAACAGCTGCCGAAACCGTGATTGCAGGCACAGTGCCCGACACGGGAAGGGCAAACAGCAATACGGCAATAATTAAACATCTTAAGCTAAACCGTTTCATTCTTTCCATACTCTTTCCCTCCCGCCGTCAAAGAATCTTCCGGTTTAAAATTACCGTTAAACCGATTTACTGTTACTTTTATGATATCTCTCATTCTTGTCTTTTCCTTCCCAATATAATATCCATAAATTTGAATTCATCTTATTTTATATATATCACATACGGGAAGGATTTGCAAGAATTTGAACGGCATCGTTTCCGATACTACGCTACTATTCAGCCTTACGGCCTCATAGAATCCTATCTGATTCTTAAGAATCTCCGTGCTATTCCCACTACCGGTTTAAAAAGGAAGCCTTCCATTTCTTTCGAGACCGTTTTAAGCTGCTCCCGTATCGCTATCTTCTGCGGGCAATGGCTTTCACACTTTCCGCACTGCCTGCACATGGAGGCATAGGCGGGCTTCGCCGACAGCGCTCCCAGGGTCTGGGCATATTTTAGCCGCGTATTTTTTACCTTCAACAGATACTTATCATTGTAGCTGGAGAAGCACCCCGGAATATTGACTCCTGCCGGGCACGGCATACAATAGCCGCAGGCCGTGCAGGGTACCTTTGTCTTACTTAGCATAACGGCTTTTACCTTTTCGAATACCTTAAGCTCTTCTTCTGACAGAGAATGCTCTCCGGCATCACTTGCAATCCGTATATTTTCCGCTAACTGCTCCTCGTCGCTCATACCGGAGAGAATTACATTTACTTCGGGATGGTTCCATATCCAGCGCAGCGCCCATTCTGCCGGAGAACGTTTGTTATCATAGTCCGCAAATGTTTTCTCCACCTCTTCCGGCAAATGTGTCACCAGCTTGCCGCCGCGCAGCGGTTCCATAATGATTACCGGGATTCCTAACGACCCGGCAAGCTCCAGCCCGGATTTCGAAGCCTGATTATTCTCATCCATATAATTGTATTGTATCTGGCAGAAATCCCAGGGATATGCTTTCACGATTAATGCAAAATCTTCTTTGCTTCCGTGGAAGGAAAATCCGATATTTCTTATCGTACCTTCCCTTTTCAGTCCTTCCAGCCACTCCAGCACCCCTATGGATACCATCCTGTCAAACATCGCCTTATCCGTAAGCATATGCAGCAGATAATAATCAATATAATCTGTCTGTAATCTTGTGAGCTCCACGGCAAATATCTTCTTTGCATTTTCAAGTTTATTCACCATATAGGAAGGAAGCTTTGTAGCAATCTTTACTCTTTCACGGTAGCCGCCCGATAACGCCCGTCCTAACAGGATCTCATTCCTGCCGTTCTGGTAGATATAGGCCGTATCAAAATAGTTCACACCTTTCTCGATGGCCTCATGTATTAAGGCGACTGCCCTTGGTTCATCAAAGCTTCCGTCCTTCATGGGCAGGCGCAGACAGCCAAATCCCAGTATTGACAGTTCATCACCGTTTTTGTTGTTCACTTTCCTTAACATATGATCTCCTCCGTTCGTCTTCCTCATTATACTACCGACGGCAGGCAATATCCAGACAAAAACATCTCTCGGATTTTCTGTAACTTCCGCTTCACTCACAAAAAACACCTCACGGTACCATAGAACTATAACGGTTTTACACATTTTTAATGATTCGAACATCCTTTGTTCACAAAATAAGGCTAATATATTAGCAAAAGATAAAACTGCTCCGGAGCAAAGAGTTTCAATTAAAATCAACAGCCTATCGGCTGATTACATATATATAAAGAGTTTCGCCTGCGAAACTCACGCGCCGCCGCGTAGCCGCTTGCGGCTAACTTCCAATAAAGCGGCGTGCGCATCCATAGCGGAGTGCTTTTTATCGTATAGGACGAATTTTCCTATGCGATAAAAGGCCTCTTCAAGATATATGAAGAGGCCCATACTATTTACTGAGGTTTACTATTTCTGTGTAAGTGCATTTTCCACGGCTTTCATTATGACTTTACTTGAATTTGTCGCCCCGCTCACTGCATCAACCGGGAACTTTTGCTCCCGGACGATATCTTCCGGAATCCTCTCTGCCAGAATACCCTTATCATTTTTGTGCTCAAGTAATTCAATCCCGGTAACGGCTCCATTTAAAACGGTAACTCTGACTTTGGCAAAAATAAAATCGGCATCACACTCCCCTATATAGGTGCCGTCTGGAATTTTGCCAAAATCAAGTTCCGCAAATGACATATTTTTTACTTTGCTTTGATAACTGTTTACCCGGTATTCATAGTAAGCCAGATAAACTAATCCGCATATCACAACGATAGCAGCAATGACAGTAATAACCCTTTTTTTCGTTATCATATCCGCCCTCCTTCCGCATTACTATATCTGCCATTCCTGTGCTTCCTTCTCCGTTAAAATGGTACGAAGCAGACTCCGGAAGCCAAACTGCATGAACTCATCCTTCGAGATACCCATTGTCTTTCGAATATAGGCCTCTTTCTGGCCTGCCATCCTTATGATACCGGTTATACCGGCCCAAAACAGGAAGGAAACCTGCTTAATCTGAATGTCTGCCCGTATTGCTCCCTTCGAAATGGCTTCCAGGATAAAGTCCTCTATTTCTCCTACGATTTCTTCCCCTGTCTCATAGATATCACGGAACACCTGCGGGGTTTCTTTTACCTCGATATCCACATTAATCCTGCCGGTTACGCTTTCAAAGTAAAGCGGATATTCCTCACTGTAACGTGCCAGCTCATTGCAGATTCCGCAGTAACGTCCTAGAAGATCTTTGCTGTCCGACAAAGCCTTCATGATCCGTTCCAGCAGCAGCTTTATACTTCTGTATACGATCCTGTTATAAACCTCATCCTTGTTCTTAAAGTATACATAAATCGTTGCCTTACTGTAATCCGCTTCCCTTGCGATATCATCCATCGTAGTCTTTTCAATACCTTTTTCCAGAAATAACCGTTCTGCCGCATCCATAATGCTGTCTCTGTGGAATTTGGCCAATTCTTCCTTTTTCAATTTATTTTATTAAACTCCTGTTTTATAAATTAAACCATTGGTTTAGTTTATGGTATCATGTTTTTTCTTAACTGTCAATCAAAAAATAAAGGGCTGTTGAAAACTCATACTTAGTATAAGTTTTGCAGCAGCCCCCCCGAAATCCACATATTTTTGCTAAAATTCCTTTCTTGTGTAGATTTTGACGGATATGGCAATGGATATGCACACAATCACAAGAACAAACAAAGGTGACAGGTAAGTAAGCAGATCCAGGATATTCTTATCCGGCATTTTTATCCCAAGCTTCGTTATGCCATAGCCGGCCGCCACCGGAATAAATATCAGCAGGAACATAAGTAATCTGGCTTTTTCTACCCCGAATTTAAACAGTAAAGGCATAATCAGCGCTAAAAATACCGCTGCTATACCACCCATTGCCAAAATCATACGAAAAGCCGACCAGGTATTCATTTCACCGGTATAGTTAACAATAAAAGCACTGATCGGTGTAAGCGTAAGGATACAGGCTAAAATTAACAAAACCCCGAAAAGGTACTTGCTGTAAACGACCGTTTTTCTTGAGATGGGCATCGACAGGGCATATCTGTCCCACTTGCACATTTCATCATAGGACATCGTAGTGATAGGCAGGAATGCACAAAGCATGGTAATCATAGCACTTAACATACTCACATTTTTTGAAAGAATGGAATAAAAGAGATAGAAAAGCACCAGCAGCAGCACAATCTTTCCCTGTTTCCTCAGGGCAAACAGATCCTTTAACAATAAACCTTTCATATTAACCTCTTTCCGTCCGCTTATACGGACTCATTCATAATAATCCAACCGCTACCCACCATAGGATTTAAACTATCAACCTTTAATGCAGAACAGCATGATATCCTCAATACTTGCGCGATCTACCGTATGGTTGCCCTTTAACTTATTTTTAAGTACCAAAGCTTCCACACCAAATTGATTCTTTCGGCTTCCGAATACATTTTTTTTATCGATGTATTCAAAATCCGCATTGGAACATTTCAGAATGCCGTAATCAGACAGAAGGGTGTCCTTTGCCTCACTGAATATAATTTTGCCTTTATGGATAAAGGTAATATAATCCGCAATCTTTTCGAGATCACTGGTAATATGTGAGGAAATGAATACGGAATGCTCCTCATCCTGGATAAATTCCAGGAAAACATCCAGAATCTCATCCCGTACGATCGGGTCCAGTCCGCTTGTCGCTTCATCCAGAATGAGCAGCTTTGCATGATGGGACAAAGCTACCGCAATGGAAAGCTTCATCTTCATTCCCCTCGAAAATTCTTTCACAATTTTATCGGAAGGCAATGAAAACTTTTGCATGTAGAATTGGAATACCTTTTCATCCCATTTCTTATAGATATTCTTCATTACCTTGCCGATATCCTTGATCTTCATGTCATCAGGAAAATTACTTTCGTCAAATACAATTCCGATATCCTCTTTTATACCGATCTCATCCCTGATATTATCCATACCCATAATACGGATGCTTCCGCCGTCTCTGGAGATCAAATTCAGTATCAGCTTAATAGTGGTGCTTTTCCCTGCCCCGTTCTCACCGATAAATCCCATGATGCAGCCCTTCGGCAGGGCCAGGTTAACATCGCTGAGATTGAACTGATTATATTTCTTCGACAGGTTTTTAATTTCCAAAACATTTTCCATATACTATTCCTCCTTATAAAGCGTACCCAGGATTTCAACAAGTTCATTTAATGTAATACCTGTTATTTTAGAAGTATCCACCGCTTTCTGAAGATATTCTTCTATCATGCGTAAATTCTCCTCTTTGATGAATTCAGTGTTTTTGCCTGCAACGAAGCTTCCCTTTCCTGTCATGGATTCTATAAAGCCTTCCCGCTCCAGTTCCTCATATGCCCTCTTTGTGGTAATGACGCTGATTCTGAGCTCTTTTGCCAGTAATCTCATGGACGGAAGCATATCTCCGGATTTCAGTTCCCCACTCATAATCATGTTCTTGATTTGAGACGTTATCTGCTCATAGATTGGTCTTTCATTCGAATTGCTTATGATGATATCCACTTATTCACCCCCCGCTTCGTTCATTCAATTTCATACTGCTTCCAATCATGATTGTATATATACATTATATACAATATATCCCCTTTGTCAATATATTATCATAAATCTCAAAGTATTTTTTCTTTCTTAGGTTCATTTTCTTTAGTGCGTTGCCACATCAAAATAAGTTCTATGATAGAACAAAGAGTTGGCCATACGATGAAAAAGAGCTGCCGCAAAACTCAAATAATTGTGAACTTTCCAAAGCAGCTCACAAAAATTTAAGCCTCACAGCAGCCTTTCGTCTTAGCAATACTGTAATAATTTAAATGTCAAAAGACCATTTTAGCGTTCTGAATCTCAGTGTATATTATCTGCCAGGATCCTTTTCAGCTCATATCCGGTATAGCTGTCCTGCTTCGAAACCTCCTCCGGAGTTCCCTGTGCCACAAGATAACCTCCCGCGTTTCCGCCTTCCGGACCCAGATCTATAATCCAGTCCGCCTCTTTGATAACCTCCGTATTATGTTCGATCACCAGCACGGTATTGCCGGCCTCCGTTATGTCATGCAATATCGACAGCAATTTCCCGACATCCGAGAAATGCAGGCCCGTTGTCGGTTCATCCAGCAGATATATCGTCCTGCCGGTATTCGGCCTGCTTAATTCTTTCGCAAGCTTTATCCTTTGCGCTTCCCCTCCGGATAATGTCAGAGCGCTCTGTCCAAGCTTCAGATAGCCGAGTCCGACTTTATTTAATGTATTAAGAACGGCAGTAATCTTATGATTCCCTGCAAATACCTCCGATGCCTCTTCCATATTCATATCCAGCACATCGGCAATTGTTCTGCCGTTATAGTGTATCTCCAGTATTTCTTTCTTATAACGCCTGCCGCGGCAAGCCGTACATTCCACCCAGATATCCGGCATAAAATGCATGGGAACACATCTTCTGCCTTCTCCGCCGCAGGCTTCGCATTGCCCATCCTTGCTGTTAAAGCTGAAAGAATTCTGTTTATATCCTTTCTTCTTAGCCTCTTCCGTCAAAGCAAATACCTTCCTTATCTCATCAAATACCCCTGTATAGGTGGCAGGATTCGACCTTGGCGTCCTTCCGATCGCCTGCTGGGTAATATTAACGATTCCGTCTATCTGTTCAAGTCCTTCCAGACTGTCATAATCACCCGGAGCCGCATCGGACTGCTTTAAATACCTTGCTATGGCAGGATATAATATTTTGGATATCAGGCTGCTTTTACCGGAACCGCTGACGCCCGTAACACAGGTAAACACACCCAATGGAATCTCCACATCTATATTTTTAAGATTATTATGTCTCGCTCCTTTTAGTCTGATCCAGTTCTTTGCCCTCCTGCACTGCCTGACGGGATCGTTATCCGTTTGATTTAAGCGAAGCAGATATCTGCCGGTCTCAGAGCCCGGATTCCCCATCACCTCCTCCGGAGTTCCGCAGGCAACAACCTTTCCCCCGTGGATTCCCGCACCCGGCCCGATATCAATAATCCTGTCGGCTTCCAGCATGGTTCTGGCATCATGCTCTACCACGATTACGGTATTCCCCGCATCCCTGATCTGCTTTACCGCCAGGATGACCTTCTCATGGTCCTTTGCATGCAGACCGGCAGAAGGTTCGTCAAGCACATAAAGCACATTGGTAATACGGCTGCCAAGCTGCGCGGCCAAACGCAGTCTTTGGAACTCTCCTCCTGACAGGGTCGGGACGGACCGGTCAAGGGTCAGGTAGGATAGCCCTGTGCGGATCAGATTCTCCAGTCTGCGGTCTAATTCCCGCAGTACCGGTGCGGCAATCTGCAATTCTTCATCCGTTAATTTGCCGGGAAGCTCCGATACCCGTTTCTTTAATTCTTCGGCCGTCATCCGTACCGCTTCGGGAAACCTGATGCCGGCTATGGAAACCAGTCGTCCCTCTGCCGACAGCCTTTCTCCGTTGCAGCAGTCACAGGTCTTTTCCCTCATAAAGGCCCTGGCAATCCGGGCGGCGGTGTCCGCGCCGTTTTCCCGGAATAAACGTGTTATGGAATTATAGGCGCCTTCCGCAGGCCTTACTATCTCACCCTTTCTCCCGTTTGTGTTTTCATAGGTAAAATGGATTTCATGTCCGCCGGACCCGTATAAAGCCTGGTTCTTAAAGCTATCCGGGAGCTCCTTCCACGGAAGCTCCGTATCGATCTTCATTTCTTCGGCAAGCGCCAATATCTCACCCTTCATCCAGTTTGCATTCGGCTTCTTTCTGAACTTCCGGAGATCTCCCCACCATTCGGAAGCACCGTCAAGGATCGAAAGGTCCGGATTCGATACGATCAGGCCCGGATCCACTTCCAGCTTTATCCCCATCCCCTTGCATACCGGACACATACTCTCCGGATTGTTAAAGCGGAAAGCCGACGCCGTAAGTTCAAAGAAGATATGATTGCAGTGAAAACACATCTCCTTTGTCTGGAATAAGAATTCCTCCTCCTTTATCCTGACGGTTACCGCCCCGCTTCCGTCGATAAGTGACCGTTCCAGACAATTCTTAAGCCTTTTTATGAATTCGTCCGCACAGGCATCCGTATCCTCCCCGCACATTCCGTACGGTACCGCAAATTCTCCGGAAGGCTGGTCCTTCTTAAAGGGATACATATAAAATACCGTTCCGGGTATCAGGTTCTTAAGTATGCTTACAATCTCATCCGGCCTTAAAGGGATAATTGCTCTTTTGCATTCCGGGCAATGCCTTATCCCGATCTTAGTATATAAAAGGCTGAGATAATCATAAATATCCGTCATAGTCCCGACAGTCGATCTGGGATTTCTTCCTGCCGCCTTCTGCTCAATGGCAATGGCCGGCGGCAGCCCGCTTATTTCGTCAAAATCCGCTTTCTCCATCTGCCCGTTCAGAAATCCGGATATGGACATGCTGTCCATGAAACGCCTCTGGCTCTCCGAATATATCGTATCAAACGCAAGGCTGGATTTTCCGCTGCCGCTGACTCCGGTGATAACCGTTATTCTGTTCTTTGGAATCTCACAGTCGATATTTTTCAGGTTATTCTGTCTTGCGCCCTTCACCGTTATCATTGCAGAATTCCCCGTGTCCTTTGCAGTTACCGCCGACAGCGTGAATTCTTCCCGTGGACTCCGGCCGGACACCAGGGAATACCTTTTAATCCTTTCCATATCCGAAACCATACTGTCCATATCCATTCCGCCCAATGTTTCTTCCCTGTCATCCAACCACTCCGGCCAATGCTTAAGCCATTCCGGCACGGAATATTCCCTGACTCTGTCTAAGGACGGGATATAAGGCAGAACAGCGATAACCGGCGACCCGTTAAAGGCATCCAGACCGCTTATCCTGATTGTTTTCTTTTCCTGATCCAATGATAAAATCCGGCAGGTAGTGGTTGCTATCGGGTTGGGCCGGACAGGTGATCTGGTTGCAAAGATTCCGGTTCTCGGTGCGTTCTCGTAAGGCGGATCGGCCTGCGTTACCTTCCGGTAGCTCTTCCTGTCGTACCGGTCAAACCACCACAGAACCCTGATATGTGAAAAATCCTTAAGAGAAAGAAAAATATCCGGGCCTGCCTCCTCCAGCTCCAGATAATACCGCCCCTCCTTTTTTCTGACAAAGCCGGCCGGATTTACAAAATACCCTCCGTCTGTCTGAATACCGCAGCCTTTTAGTAAATTATCAACGCCTTCCAGGGATAATTCTCCGTTCCTCCACTCGGACCAGTCTTTCATGAATTCCGGTATCCGGGGTCCCTTTACCCTGTCTTCGCACGGGAAATATGGTTTCAGATCGAATACGGGAAAACCGTCCAGCAGACAATTACCGTCTGTCTCAAGGATTCCTGTTTCCCCGTCTATTCGGATCATTTTAAAAACCCCCAGCTTTAGCCGCTTGTCCCTGCCCTCATAGTAAACCAGCACATGGCTGAATAATTCCAGATACTTCATAGCAGGCCGGAACTGCTTTAAGATACATACACGGGTATGCACTCCTTCCTCTATAACCGAACCGATTGGGAGCAGTTCGTATCGTATTGATTCATCCCGCACTTTTTCCTCCGTTCCTGCGCATCTCCTGCGCATCCTGAAATAGTTGCTTAAGAATCCTCAGTAAAACGGCTTAACAGGAATACAGATATCAACCTTCTGCTTCCCTGTCTGATTGCAGTCATTACCCGAATACAGTTCAAAGCTTGGGCGGTCATCCGGCTGATAACCGCTTTGGGGAAGCCAGTCCGCATATAAAGCATTCCAGGCATACTGATATTCATCAGCCGCCAGTACAAAATGCCCTACCGCATATTTGCCTCCCGGAACCGCCATCGTTCCGAATTCCCCATCCGCCGCAGGCAGGAAAGTCTCCGGTACCGTCATTCCATAACTGATGCGTAATTTATCATCACCGGTAATACCGGGTGAATCATGGATAAGCGTCAGCCATCTTGTATTCGTGTTTTGAACGATTCCCTTTTCCCCTGCCCATTGATTCAGCTTTTGGGATAAATTGCGAAACAAGGCCGAATCACATTGATATGGGCCGGTATGGCGCAGATACACCATGTACAGCTCCTTCATGCTTTTCCTTTCAACCGTGTAAGGGATATCATATTCCTGCCGCCTGCCGCACTGATTATTTCTTATACAGGTATTGTAACCCGACATATCCGGCAACACTTTTCCCATATTGCTTTCTTTCCCGTATTCCGAGCGGAACCTGGCCGCACTCATTCCGTAATAATTCTTGAATGCCTTTGCAAAGGAGGACTGATTCGAGAAACCGCATTCCAGGGATATATCCATAATCGGCATCCTCCGATTAACGCTCAGAAACCGGGCTGCCTTCTCCAGGCGGAGACGCTGTATGTATTGAAACAGGGTTTCACCGGTAACACAATAATAGATTCTATGAAAATGATAGAGAGAAAAATTGGCGATTCCGGCCAGTTTCGCCAGGGAAAATTCTTCCGAGATATTCCTGTCTATATAATCCTGTACCTTATTTACCCTGGCTATGTATTCCTCGCGCATCCTTTCGGCATTCCTGTTCATTGCAGCTTTCCCACCCTCTGTGTTTTCTGTATCTTAGCATAATTATCCTTATGATTCAACCGGTTGCTGTGCAAAAGGGGCTGTTGCAAAACTCATAATATGATGAATCTCTACGAATTTGTTCCCAAATAGTTCGTTTAGGGTATCGTAATGATTATGAGTTTTTGCAACAGCTCCTTCTATTTAACTTTTTTGTATTCCTTCTTCTTTTTTATACTGCTTTCCGCACTCTTTGCAGACAATGTCAAAGGAATAGTATTCTATTTTTTTACTCAAAATGGTTACCAGAGGAGAACTGTCCTCCGTACAGCAGAATCTGTTTTTTATGATTACAGGTTCCTTACCGCCGGTCAGTTTCTCTTCGGCCGCATCATCCTTTTCTATGAATATACTGCCCTCATTGCCGCACCGGCAGTGATACCGGAAACAGAAACGGCCGTAGGTGACGTAGCACAGATATCCGATCGTATTCCCGCACCCGTTACAGTATATCCAGCCTCCATATTCATTTGCCAGTGTCGTGTTGGATATTTTCTTATACCTTATCTTTTGAGCCATACTGTACCACCTTAAAATCATCGGAGTTTAAAAGCTTATTTATGAACTCTTTTGCATTCTGCGGAGACTTGTATCGGGACATGCCGGTAAACAAAAGAGAAATGGAATCAATATGTTCCATTGATTTCGTGTAGTTAATCAGTACGGCATCATCCAGCTTTTCCAGTCTGGAATACTCCAGGTCGGAAGGATTAAGCCTGTGACTTTTCACCGCATATCCTATCCGTTTCCTGCAATCACACATTCCTCCGGCAAGGCCGCAGTATTTGCCAAGGAACTCCGCCATTTTGCTGCGGATTCTGGAAAGCCTCTGGCGAAACGCTTCCGGAGTCAGCTCCAGAATCTCACCGGCTATCCTGCTGTCCAGCCTGAACATGGTTCCAAGTATATGGATACACCTGCTTTCCGGATCAAGGCATTGTAACATAACATTGGTACAGGATAGCTTCAGTTCCTCGGCAAGAATGCTTTCCTCCACATTATGAAGCAGGTCCGGATTGCTGTCGATGAATCCGGCCTCGATATCTTCCCCGTAGAATTCAAAGCTGAGCGGACGCTGCGCAAACATTGACTTTTTATAATTCAGCAGGTAATTTACAGCAATACGGTAAACCCAGGTTGAAAATGCACTTTCCTTCCGAAAGCCGGACAGATGTGTAATAATCCGAATCATTATCTCCTGGGAAGCATCCTCGGCATCATGAACCGTACCGAGCATGCGCAGGGAAAGGTTGTACACAAGATCACGGACTCCCATAAGAAGTCTTTCCAAAGCAGCCTTGTCCCCACCGGCTGCCAGATCAATCAGTTCTTTTTCGTTTTCTGTCATATCTTTCTCCATTCCTGCACAGTTTTCTGCGCATCCAAAGTTTTGACGCTTATGGCATTAGACATATGCCGCGGCGGAATTTTTCCTCCTTCTATCCAATTAGACTGGAAACTCGCCTCTCTGTGACAGGATTTTTAAAATTTATTATTTTTGTATTGCCTTATAGATCTTTTTCAGTCTGGTAAGCTGTGCTGCCGTAAGAGATTCTTCACGCTTTTTTAATATATTTAAGTACTCGCCCTTGTTTCCGTCATGAACTGTCGCTAAAATGCTTTCGGCATGCTGGCATACCTCTTTGGGCCTGCAGGATGCAAGATGATTCATCAGATACGGGAAGATCGCCGCACCGTACTCTTCCTTACGGGAAGCCACCAAGGCCAAAACCTTGATGCCGTTATCCAGGGTAATCACCGAACCGGAGGACATGGCGGCATAGATATCTTCAAGCCGGGAATAGATTACATCAGCCATTAATCCGGCAACCGTAGACAATGCGATCATGGAACCCCATACCAGCCTGTTATTCTTACTTTTCAGCAGTTTTATGAAATCCTCCGCGTAGCCCTTTATCAGCTCCGGCTTAAGGTATCCGATTTCATATAACACCTTAATACAATCACTTTGTACATTCTTATCCTTATTCGATAAGTTCCCGGCAATCTCTTTTATTCCGTCCGTGTTATTCGCCGCCGCAAGCTCCTTTGCCAGCTCCTGATTCGGGACATCATCCCTTCTGTCCTGCCTGCTTGCAATCCTGTCCAGTACTGTCATAACTCTTTCTCCTCCTTATTGATGATGAAGAAATACTTTTTTATCTGTTTTAGAGATTAAAAATATCATCCTAATTTATGGTAATATAATAAGTTTTTATTTACATACTGTCAAGAAATCATTCTATTACCTTGTTAGTACAACAATGATTTAAAAACCATACCATCTAAAGAAGAGAAAACA
>JAEWSD010000259.1 GCA_023398615.1 Bacillota bacterium | reverse complement strand
TTGAAAAGGGAAAGTGCAGGGTACTTGGTGCGGTACTCAATAAAGTCGATCTGCATTCGGAAAGCTGCTATGGCAAAGGTTATACAAAGTATTACGGAGCATATGAGTAGGTGGAAAAGCATTTTGGGGAATTAACCGCCCGGGATATGTCAGGTGCGGCTGATTTTTTAAAATGGGAGAAAAAGGGGATTGACAATACGGATTTTACGTTGTAAAATGCATGTAGTAATCAGATAACAATATTGCAGTAAGGAAATTCTTCGGGGCAGGGTGAAATTCCCGACCGGCGGTATAGTCCGCGACTTAATAGCTATGTTTTCAAGCTATTAATTGATTTGGTGCAATTCCAAAACCGACAGTACAGTCTGGATGTGAGAAGAAATAATTGTATTGTAAAATACGATTGATTCACAGATAACGCCCCGGTTTGAACAAATCCGGGGCTATTTTTATTGTATAGGAAATTCCTCCGAATTCCCTATACAATAAAAAAGCACTCCGTGCAGCAGGCACACACCGCTTAATTGGAAGCTAGCCGCAAGCGGCTATGCGGCGGCGCGAGAGTTTTGCAAGCGAAACTCTTTTTTATGCAGTGTTTCTAGTCGGCCTGTATGGGGAAACCAAGAATTTTCCTTTTTATCAAGAAAAGGAGAGATGAATTATGGATTTAACTTCAGTCAACAAATCAAAAGGTAAACTCTTTACCACAAGAGCTATGGTAACCGTCAGCTTGCTTTCAGCTCTTTCCTATGTACTTATGCTTTTGGAATCACCGCCTTATATCGGTTTTCTCAGGCTGGAGCTCAGTGATATTCCCGCAATTGTCGGAGCCTTTCAGTTTGGTCCGGCGGCAGGGCTGATCATTGAATTGATCAAGAACCTGATAAAAGCAATTACCGCAACGAAGACGGCAGGGGTCGGTGAGCTTGCAAACTTTGCAGTCAGCGCGGCTTTCGTGGTTCCCGCGGCGATACTGTACAGAAAGCTTAAGAGTAAACATAAATCCTTTATGGCATTTGGTGTCGCTACCGTCTGCATGGTGCTAACGGGATTTTTAGTGAACTATTTTGTTACGGTTCCGATGTATGCCAGCTTATATGGGGGAATGGAGAATGTGGTATCTGCCGCTTCCATAATTCCGGCGATTCAGGACAGATTTACGTTAATATTGTACGGAATCACACCTTTTAATATTGTAAAGTGTATATTCCTTGGTATTGCAGGACATTTCAGCTATCAGCTGCTTAAAAACCGTTTATAATAAGCGTATACAGTAAGATTATAAAAGAGAACACTTTCCGTTCCGGCGCATCACAAAGACGGAAAGTGTTCTCTTTGCTTGCTTTTTTTGTTTAATCTGCTATAATGCAGGTATATTGAGAAAACAAAAAAAGAGAGAGATTTATGATTATAGAGAGTTTTAAGACGGAAGATACCTACCGGTTGGGAAAAGAATTAGGAGAAAAAGCAAAGCCCGGACAGGCGGTCTGCCTTACAGGCGATTTGGGAACCGGCAAAACCGTATTCACGCAGGGATTTGCCGAGGGGATAGGGATTACTGAGCCTGTGAGCAGCCCTACCTTTACTATCATTCAGGAATATGACGACGGCAGGCTTCCGCTTTATCACTTTGACGTATACCGGATCGGGGATATCGAAGAAATGTATGAAATCGGGTACGAGGATTATTTTTACGGATGCGGGGTCTGCCTGATCGAATGGTCAAACCTGATCGAAGAGCTTTTACCCGAAAAACGCATGTCTGTTACGATAGAAAAGGATTTGGATAGGGGATTTGATTACAGAAGAATTACGGTCGAAGAGCAGATGTAAGACGGACGTAAAATTGTGAAGGAAAGGAAGCAAGGCTGAATATGAAGTTATTAGCGATAGACAGTTCCGGACTGGTAGCTTCCGCGGCGATCGTTACGGAGGACAAGCTGCTTGCGGAATATACGATGAATTACAGGAAAACTCATTCGCAGACATTACTGCCGATGATAGATGCAATTGTCCGGATGCTTGATATGGAGCTTAAGGATATTGATGCCATTGCCGTGGCGGCAGGGCCGGGATCTTTTACCGGTCTGAGGATAGGCTCTGCTACGGCGAAGGGATTGGGGCTGGCTTTGGATAAGCCGGTTATCAGTGTTCCTACCGTGGATGCTCTTGCCTATAATCTGTACGGAACGGATAAGATAATTTGCCCGATTATGGATGCAAGACGCAACCAGGTATACACCGGGTTATATGCGTATATAGAGAATGAATTCCGTGTATTGGAGCCGCAGAAGGCAGCAGGTATCACGGAGCTGGCGGAGCAGGTCAATGATATCGGAAGAGCGGTTATATTCCTGGGGGATGGAGTGGAAGTCTATCAGGAGCAGCTTAAAGAACGGATTACCGTACCATTAGCCTTTGCCCCGCTTCATCTGTCAAAACAGCGTGCGGCTTCGGTTGGGGCTCTTGGAGCAGAGTATTATAAAAAAGGAATTTTTGATGATGCGGATTCCCATGAACCGGTATATCTTAGAGTGCCCCAGGCGGAAAGGGAACTGGCCGAGAAACAGGGTGGACCGCGATGATTATCCGTAAAATGTGTGAACGGGATTTGTCTGCGGTTTGCGATTTGGAACGCCTTATTTTTACCAGACCCTGGAACGAGAAGGATTTTCAGGATTCTATTTCAAAGGATAACAATATATATCTGGTGGCGGAAGAACAGGGCGGGATAGTCGGTTACTGCGGATTGTGGGAGGTTGCCGGTGAAGGGCAGATTAACAATGTGGCTGTAACGGAATCCCACAGGGGGCAGGGAATTGCAGGAGAAATGCTTGCGGCACTGCTTGACATGGGAAGAAAGCAGGGAATAGAGGCATTTACCTTAGAGGTCCGGGTAAGTAACCTGCCGGCCGTATCACTGTATCACAGAATGGGTTTCAGGGATTCGGGATTACGCAGGAATTTTTATGAGGCACCGACGGAGGATGCCGTCATCATGTGGCTGTAATGAATAGTGACAGCAATTCCCACTGTAAAAATTCCATAAACTCCGTTATAATGATCTTAAGGAGAGGACAAGCCGGCTGGAGGGAAAACACATGTATAAAAGTCAAGCGCAGGTGCCACATGAATTATTTTGCAATGTGTGCGGTAAAAAGATTGTGGTAGAGCAGGGAATTCTAAAGGAAGATATGGTAGCGGTATCAAAGGAGTGGGGCTACTTTTCCAAAAGGGATCTTGAAGTTCATAGGTTTAATATATGCGAAGACTGTTATGATAAGTTGGTTGCAACATTTAAGATACCAATTGAAGTTATCAACAAAAAGGAAGTATTATAGCATCGCTGCGGTAAGCTTCGGAACTGTAAAGTGGTTCCGGAGCTTATTTTATTTCCCATTAAATGGTGTGTTATTTTCCAAAGGCTTGATTATCGATATTTCTTATGTTAAGATAATATTAAGGAAAGCTTTTAAAGAATATAAGTGAGGAAGATACATGCTGGATGTTTGTTTACTGGGAACAAGTGGTATGATGCCGTTGCCGAACCGATGGCTTACCGCGCTGATGACAAGATATAACGGATCAAGTTTATTGATAGATTGCGGTGAGGGAACACAGATTGCCATTAAGGAAAAGGGATGGAGTTTTCATCCTATCGATATCATCTGTTTTACCCATTATCACGGTGACCATATAAGCGGCCTGCCGGGGCTGCTGCTAACAATGGGCAATGCGGACCGGAAGGAACCGGTAACGATGATTGGACCGAAAGGGCTTGAAAGGGTCGTGAATTCGTTGCGTGTCATAGCCCCGGAACTGCCCTTTGAGATACATTTTATTGAGCTGGCGGATTCAACGGAAGAGATACGCTTAAACGGATATGTCATTGAGGCTTTTAAGGTGAATCACAATGTTTTATGTTACGGATATAATATAATGATAGAACGGGGTGGTAGATTTTTCGTAGAGAAAGCTCATGAAAACAATGTTCCCCAGATATATTGGAACCGTCTGCAGAAAGGGGAATGTATCCGGGACGGGGACAGGCTTTATACTCCGGACATGGTATTGGGAGCGCCGCGCAAGGGAATAAAACTTACCTATTGTACGGATACAAGACCGATACCGTCGATTGCCGAACATGCAAGGAAAGCGGATTTATTTATCTGCGAAGGCATGTACGGTGAAAAGGATAAGGATGAAAAAGCAGCCGGTTATAAGCATATGACGTTTTATGAGGCGGCAAAGCTGGCGAAGGAAGCGGAAGTGCATGAACTTTGGTTGACGCATTACAGTCCTTCTCTTGTCCGGCCGGATGAATATATGAAGGATACGAAAGCTATTTTTGCAAATGCAAAAGCAGGAAAAGACAGAAAGAGCACTACGTTGGAATTTGATCCGAACGAATAGCACTTATGAAGGATAGGGGTTCTAACCTTTGCGATAGGGGGCAGCTTTATGAACAAATCCAAAAAAAGTACAGTAAAAACTATTAGCTTTATGATTATTTTTTCCATTGCGGTAATATTGTTTTATTTTTTTGTGAGAACCCGAACCTCACCACTATTTACAAAGTCGGACGATTCGCCCACAGAACTTGAAACCTTGCTTTCAAAAGACATTCCGAATAGCTATCCGCCTTCACCAAGAGAAGTAGTTAAATTGTACAGCAGAATGACCAAGGTCCTTTATAGTGAAAAGCTGCAGGATGATCAGATTGAGAAACTGGCGGGCCAGCTTAAATGCCTGTACGATGATGAGCTGATTGCAAATAAATCAGAGACAGATTATATTTTGGATTTGAAAGTAGAGATTTCCGATTACAGGGATAACGATCGCACCATTATGCAATATGTCATTGATGACAGTGATTCAGTTGTTTACTGGGACAAAGACGACATGAACTATGCTTCCCTTGTTGCTTCCTTTACTACTAAGGAAGGCAGAAGCTATTCAAAGATTTTTGAGAAGTTTACGTTACGTAAAGACATTGAAGGGAAATGGAAAATATTGGGATGGGCTTTGTCCGATAAGACGGAAATAAGCGGCGGAGAATAGAATACTTGGGATACTGAGGCTGTTGTTTACAACAGCCTCTAGTGTACTGACCGCTAGTGTATAGGTTCACTTTAAATAGAAAAGAGGCTTAAGTTAAAATGGAACAAGATGTAATCATACTTGCAATAGAATCCTCCTGTGACGAAACGGCGGCTGCAGTAGTAAAAAACGGGAGGACCGTATTATCAAATGTAATCTCTTCGCAAATTGCCCTTCATACCCTGTATGGCGGTGTAGTTCCTGAAATTGCATCAAGAAAGCATATAGAGAAGATAAATCAGGTAATTCGGGAAGCATTGGCGGAAGCAGGCATGACCTTAGCGGATATTGATGCTGTCGGTGTTACCTATGGACCGGGGCTTGTCGGTGCTTTACTTGTTGGGGTGGCCGAAGCAAAAGCGATCAGCTACGCCGCCGGAAAACCGTTAATAGGAGTGCATCATATTGAAGGACATGTATCGGCCAATTATATCGAACATGAGGATTTGAAACCGCCGTTTCTATGTCTGATTGTATCGGGCGGGCATACGCATCTGGTCATTGTTAAAGATTACGGTGTGTATGAAATCATCGGACGGACGCGTGATGATGCCGCCGGAGAAGCCTTTGACAAGGTTGCAAGAGCAATTGGGCTAGGTTATCCGGGAGGTCCGAAGGTTGATAAACTGGCCAGGGAAGGGAATAAGGAAGCGATAGTTTTCCCCCGTGCCAACATCGAGGGAGCAGCCTATGACTTTAGTTTCAGCGGCTTAAAGTCTGCAGTCCTAAATTATTTGAATTCCTATACTATGAAGCAGGAAGAAATCAATCGTGCTGATGTGGCGGCATCATTCCAGGAGGCTGTTATCGATGTTTTGGTCACTAAAACAATAGCAGCGGCGAAAGACTATAAGATGCGGCAGATCGCTATTGCCGGCGGCGTTGCATCGAATTCAGCATTAAGAGAGGCCATGAGTGCAGCATGCAGGCAGCAGGGTCTGAAGCTGTGTTACCCATCTCCTATATTTTGTACCGATAATGCTGCCATGATTGGGGCAGCAGCGTATTATGAATTTCGAAATGGTACAAGGCACGGATTGGACTTGAATGCCGTTCCTAATCTGAAAATTGGACAGAGATGACCGGGGGGTTGATTGATATGGATAAAGCAAATAGAACGGTTGCAATTGTACTTGCTGCGGGCTCAGGAAAAAGAATGCAAAGCAATACTCCCAAACAGTATCTGCTTTTAAATGGAAAACCAATACTATATTATTCATTAAAAGCTTTTGAAGAAAGCAGCGTTGAAGAAGTTATTTTAGTTGTAGGTAAAGACGAAATTGACTACTGCCGTAAAGAAATAGTAGAGAAGTATCAAATGAAAAAGACACACACTATTATAGAAGGCGGTGCGGAACGGTATCACTCGGTTAACCAGGGGCTGCTTGCTGTTACGTCAGCTGATTTTGTACTGATACATGACGGTGCAAGACCCTTTATTACAGTTGAAATTATTGAAAGAACAATGGAACAGGTAGCTGTTCATAGGGCTTGTGTCGTGGGAGTACCTTCAAAAGATACGGTTAAGATAGTGAATGAAAACCGTATTGTCAGCGAAACGCCAAATCGCAGCAATATATGGTGTTCACAGACACCACAGGCATTTTCTTATGCTATTATTACCGAGGCGTATAAGAAAATGATGGAGGGAGTGCCCATAAATATCACCGATGATGCTATGGTGGTCGAACATACCTTACACTATCCTGTTAAAATGATAATGGGAAGCTATAGCAACATTAAAATCACTACTCCTGATGATTTGCAGATAGGCGAATGCCTACTGAAAAA
>JAEWSD010000234.1 GCA_023398615.1 Bacillota bacterium | reverse complement strand
ATCACCTTCCTTAACCTCCAGGGTCAATTGATCGACCGCCTTTTTCCCGCCTTTATAGGTTTTACTGAAATTCTTAATACTTAACATTCCCGACTCCCATCTGCGTGTAATGCACGCATAAAATAATTCCGATTATCCTCTTCTTTTCAAATAGCCAAATTAATTATATAGATATTTAGACAATTATCTAAATATCTATCAATACTATAATCCGTACCAGGTCTTTTGTCAACCATAAAAAAGAGTTTCTCGTGCGAAACTCTCACGCCGAGCGCAGCCGGCTTTGCCGGTAAAATTCCTAAGCTTTGCTTTTTAAGCTTTGCGTGCTGAGTGCGCACCCATAGCGGAGCGCTTTTTATCGTATAGGACGAACTTTCCTATACGATAAAAAAGTCTCTGTAAAGAATCGAACGTTTGAGAGTTATATTAGGAGAAATATAAGCATTCGTTCTTTATAGAGACTTTTTGTCAATTTAATTTACTTGGCGTAATTCCTTACCGCATCTGCAAGATCATTGATTACCCTTAAATCCGTCAGGAAATATTCCGCGCCGTCGGTATCCACGATATAATAGCTTTCATCATACGGAAGATATTTGACCGTCACCGTCTGTCCGGCAGTAAAATGGAATTCCAACGTCAGATAAGGTGTCTTGCCGGTATTGTCACCGGAATAGTCCGACGGTATCTCCTTTTCGGTTACCGGAGCAATGATTTTCTGATAGAGCTCTTTAAAGCTCTTTTCCTCCGCAGGATTCCCGTTGAAATAGTATTTCACGGCAGCACTTTCATCACCGGCATCCGTACTTTCCTCGGAGGTTTCACCGGCATCTGCCTTCGGCCTTTCTATTCTCAGGGTATAGGTCTCGCCGTCAAGTTCAAGCTTAACACTGTCAATCAAATCAATATGGAACAGATTAATGCTGCAATAAACATAGCCGTATGCATCAATATCGATCAGTTTGGAAACCGTATCGGCACTCATCGTATGAACCGCATTGGAATCCTCCTGCTTTGCATAATAATTACCGTCCGCATCCGTCGAACCTATCAGCAGTTCAAATAAACGTTCTGTTTTTTCGGTCCCGGCAGCGTTTGCATCATCTGCCGTTCCGGCGTCGGCCGTATCTGCGGTATTACTGTCCGTTGCCGCTTCGTTGTATTTTAATCGGATCACAGCCGCCGGATTATCCAGACCGTATTTACTCAGATCCTTGGCATTATAATCCACACAGGTCAGGAAGCTGAGGCCGGAATAGTTACCGAAAAGAGTTCCCAGAGCATCCGCATCCGCCGCAATATCCGTAGTATAAGGCTGTTTCATAGTCCATTTTGTAAAGCCGGAATAGTCGGCATAATTGTTCTCGTCATAGCTGACTTCGAATGCGGGCTTATCCTTATTCTCCACGGATAAGTACGTGATGTCGGCGGCATTTAAGCTCGGTATCGGCTCAACTTCAACCATTTCCTCCACTTTATGAGTAAAAAGGTTATAGAAATCCGCACTTATAACATATACCTCTTTACCGCCGTTTAATACGGCATAGTAACCGTCTCCGACCGGTATCGTATCACCGATTGAAATATCGGTCTTCTTTCCGTCTTCCGTCGTTACCGTCACCAGAATGGAAGGGGAGTCCAACCCAAAGGACACCGGATCATCGGTTCCTTCCGTAATCGTCCGGGTGGAAGTAAGATCCGTAAAAGCATCCTGCATGCTTTTTGCATAAGTCTGGTTTACAGGGAAATTCTCATCCTCAGAATTCTTCCATACACCTTCCTTATCACGCAACAGAGTCATTTCCGCATTCTCATTTTTAAAATAAATAGATTTTATGGTATTTACATCTAAGGAAACAATTGATGTTTCCTCGGTGGTATTCTCTTCGTTATCTTCTTCCGTTTGCTTTCCCTTATAATCCGTCAACCATATGCAGGCCCCGACCAGGACAATCATGGCCAGTAAGAGGAGGATAAGCGCCCGGCCTTTCTTCTTTTTACCACCAGCCATTATTTCTTCCTCCTTCTGAGGCACAGGAAGCCGCCGAAAGCTAATACCAGTACCGGTATCACAATTATGACGATCGCCGACCAGAAATTAGTCTGCGCCGCATTTATAACCAGAAACTGCTGTTCAACACTCCTGTCCTTTATCGCAAGAGTGTCTTTCTTATCCGCGACAAAATTAATGGAATTAATGAACAGGTTCAGATTGCCAAGGGATGCATAGCTTAAAATCTCCTGATCGATAAAGAAGGAGCTGCCATATACCACCAATTTGGTCTCCACGTTGTTATAGTTCTCTGTAACGGCAACTGCAATCGGGAACGGACCGTCTATGTCCGCGTCTTCTTTCTCTACCACATTCGAGTTAACATCCACTTTGGAATAAGAAGAACCGGAGGATGTCATCAGGGGCTCTATTTTAACAGTGCTTCTTGGCGAATCCATTTGCTTTATACCTACGGCATACGGGGTAACTACCGATGCGTTGTCGGCTTTTATCGAAGAAGTAATGTCATGGCCGTTAAGGGTCGGTACGATATCCGTTACATACTGTCCCATATAGTAGCCCTGATCTTTTTCCAGTACGATACCGTTTACAAATTCGATACCGTAGTAGTTCATCAATGAATTAAAGTTCTTTAAGCCTTCCGCCGCATAGTCTACCAGTATGATTGCATCGCCGCCGTTTTTCAGATAATCCTTAATCATTGCAATCTCAGCCTCGGAATAATCCGTCTGCGGTGCGTTAATTAACAGCACGGAGCAGTCCTCCGGTATATCTTTTGTTGTCAGGGTGGCTAATTTCTCCGTTGTAACATTGGCTTTTACCAGTGAGGAAGCCATGATATCGGACAGCGCCGTCTCCCCGTGGCCTTCCACCATATACATGACAGGAAGGTTCTCCGTCGTCACGTATTGAAGAGCCGAGGTAATCTGGCCTTCCACATCAATTGCGGTAACCTTCGGCTGATAGGTCTGATAATCGATATCCGTCTTAACCATTTCGGCATTATCAACATACTTTGCCCTTTTATTCGTCTCATTCACTACGATTACACTGTTTTCATTTACTTTGTCCTCCACATACTGGGAAGCGAATTTCGGGTATTGGACGGGATCCTTATATACCACGGAAATGTGGTCGGAAAGCTCGCCGTACTTATTTACAATTTCCGTAAAGGTTTCGTCCTCATTACCGCTCTTCACCAGATAGTAGATAGTTATGTCATCCTTAATCGTTTTGACATAATCCTTTGTTTCATTGGTCATCGTATACATGCTCTCCGTACTTACGTCAACCTTCAGATCCAGCTTGGTAACGAATATATTAACCAGCAGGACAATCGCGATAACAACAACAGATATTATGGTGGAGTACGCTCCGCCTTTAAATTTCTTTGATGTAAAGGATGCTTTTATTCCTGCCGCCAGGCTTCCTTTTTCTTTGCTTGCGTTATTCCTTGAATCTTTCACTTTGCTCATCCTCCCTTTCTTTAGCTCCATCTGCTTTTCTTAATTGCCTGACCCGTTAAGAATAGGAACAGGAAAGCAACACTGATATAGTAGATACCGGATGACAGGTCCAGAACTCCCCGGACAAAATTATCAAATCTTTCGATCACGGAAAACCATCCGAATACCTTTACTACCAAGCCGTCAAAAAGGGTCGGTTTCACAACATAGGCTACCGCCAGAAGTATCTCCCCGATTACGCCGATGGCGATCGAAACCGTAAGATTATGCATCATAACGTAGGTTACCCAGCAAATCAGAAGTAAAATAACGGCAAAGATCATCCAGGCCGTTTTATTATCCGTTGGAAGCATTCCTACCAGACTATCCATAAGGGCAGTAATTAAAATCACAACGAACGAAATAACCGCCGCAACTACCTGGCTCTCGGTAAGTGCCGAAATAAACAGGCCGATGGAAATATATGCGGCGCCAAGTAAGGTAAATCCCATGATGGACCCGTATGCTATCCGCAGAGGTACGGTACCAAACTGCATTAAGATCAGGGGATACAGACTTACCACACCCATTACAATCAGAAATACCGTTAAAACGGCCAGATACTTCCCGGTCACAATTTTACCGACCGACAGCGGAGACGTATATAACAGCTGATCCGTCTTCTGCTTCTTTTCCTCCGCCATTAACCGCATGGTAAGTATCGGTACCAGCAGTACGAAGATAAAGGAAACACTTGATAATACATACTCAAAGTTTGCAAGCTTATTAACAAGATTTATTACCATATAATATAAACTGATAATGACTAAAAAGAATGCGATAAACACATACCCTGTCATTGATGTAAAATAGGATTTTAATTCCTTCTTATAGATCGCCAGCATCTTCCGTCTCCTCCGCTTCCTTAACTTCTTCCTTTTCCTCCGTTGCCCCGCTTCCGTCGGCAAACTTATCCAGTTTGCTGTTCTCGTTATCCTGCGTTACTTCCAGGAAGATTTCCTCCAGGGACATACTGGAAGAACGCATATCATAGATCGGGCAGCCTGCATTACTTAAAGCAAAGAACACCTCTTCACGGATATCCTTATCCTGGTCGCAAAATGCGGATACCTTAACGAGGTCTTCAGAAGGCCCGGGTGCAAACTCCAATTTTGTAATATCGGCAACCGACGACAGGGCATCCTGTACCTTCTGTTTTGCCCCTTTCACCTGCAAATGTACTCCATTCGACCCTACGATATGCTTCGATAAATTATCCGGTGTGTCGCTGACAATCAGTTTGCCTTTATTAATAATCATTACCTTGTCACAGACCTCACTGACCTCGGATAAGATATGAGAGCTTAATATAATAGTATGATTCTTGCTTAATTCTCTGATAAGATCCCTGATCTCGATAATCTGCACCGGATCAAGACCTACGGTTGGTTCGTCGAGTACAATGACCTCAGGGAATCCGATGATTGCCTGAGCCAATCCAACCCTCTGCTTATAGCCTTTTGACAAATGCCTGATCAAGCGTTCCGAAACATCCGTGATCTTCGTTATGTTCATTATCCTGTTCAGCATTTTTGCTTTTTCCGATCTCTTTACGGACTTAATATCCGCAACAAAACTCAGGTACTCCTTTACCGTCATGTCCTGATACAGCGGCGGTAACTCCGGCAAATATCCAATACATTTCTTAGCTTCTTCCGGTTCGTCAAAGATGTCATGGCCATTGATGACTACAGTCCCCTCCGTAGCTGAAATATATCCGGTAATGATGTTCATGGTTGTTGACTTACCGGCACCGTTTGGCCCTAAGAAACCAAGTATCTGACCTTTCTCAACCGTAAAATTTAAGTTATCTACCGCAAGATGGTCCCCATACCTTTTGACTAAATTCTTAACTTCTATCAAGATTTTCTCCTCCTAATTTTTTTGGATACTTTAAGAAACATGATACTCTCAGAATGCGAAAAAATTGTGAACAAACCATCTTATTCCATGAGTTCACAGAATTTTCACATTTTTGCTCAGACGGCTGCAAAAGGACAATTTGACTCGAAGAAAATTTTTTTGTCTAATTTTTCTAAAAATTACTGTTTATTTTCCCAAAAGTATACATAATGACACAGGACTAATTAACTATTCAATCAATTATAGTCATTTTCATCAAATATTATTGTAAAATAATACATTTTATAGTAAAATTAACTTATGATAAGTAATATTAAGAAATTTTATACCTGCTTATCGGACTTATCTTAAAAACATTATCAGGGGGTGCAGTTATGAAATTCAACAATTTAAAAGTTAAGACAAAGATTATGATCCTATCATCACTATTACTTTTTGTATCCGTATTAATGGCTTCAATTTCAATCTTTAATCAATATAGGACCAAGGAGGATAACATTAGGCTGCTGGACAAAACCATCCGAACGGATTATGACGGCAACATAAAGAACCAGGTTGAGAATGCGGTATCACTGCTTAACGGAATCTATGCAAAATGCGAAAACGGGGAATATACCTTGGAGGAAGCCGAGAAGATCGCGGCAGACCTGCTCCGCAGCCTGAAGTACGGGGAGGAAGGATATTTCTGGGCCGATACCTATGAGGGGGATAATGTTGTTCTGCTCGGAAGCGAGACGGAAGGTACCAACCGTCTGAATACTCCGGATATCAACGGCTACCAAATGGTTAAGGATTTCATAAAGAACGGAAGGCAGGAGGGCGGAGGTTATACGGACTATTGGTTCCCAAAATCCGGGGAGACGGAAGCCTTGCCAAAAAGAAGCTACACTCTGGCATTCGAACCTTTCCAATGGGTCATTGGTACCGGAAATTATATTGATACCATTAATGATGTTGTGAATGCATATGAGGAAAAGGAAAACGTCAAATATCGAGGAAACATCCTGTCGCTTTCCATAATCTTTCTGATATCCATTGCAGGAGCCGTAATCGTAACGCTCCTGATATCCCGCAACCTGAACAACTCCTTTGCCGCCATACGCCATTACCTGAACACACTGGCCACCGGTGATTTCTCGATAAAGCTTCCTCCTGTTTATTCCCGGCGGAAGGATGATTTCGGAATTCTCGCCAAGGACCTTGAAGCTATGACAACGTCTATCTCCGATCTGGTCGGCAGTGCAAAGCTGGAATCCGACAGCATCATAGATATCGTAAGCAATGTAAACCTGTATATGAATGATTTAAATCATAATATAGGGGATGTATCCGCAACAACACAGGAGCTGGCGGCCAGTATGGAGGAAAGTGCCGCTTCCGCGGAGGAAATGTCGGCGGCTTCCAACGAGATAGAGCTTGCCTCGCAAAAAATCGTATCGAAATCAAAGGACGGAGCCTTAAAAGTACAGGATATCAATATCCGGGCGAAACAGGTTCAGGCCGATGTGAAAGCGGTCCAGGAAAGAACGGACAGTATTCGCAGGGAGATAGAAGGAAAACTTAATGAGTCTTTGGAACAGGCAAAAATAGTATCCCGGATTGACGTACTATCAGAAGCTATTATGAATGTTACTTCACAAACGAACATGCTGGCGCTTAATGCGGCAATCGAAGCTGCAAGAGCCGGTGAAGCCGGAAAAGGCTTTTCCGTAGTTGCCGAGGAGATCCGCAATCTTGCCGAACAGTCCAAAGCTACGGTAGAACAGATCCGGCAGGTAACGGTACAGGTAACGGACGCCGTTGCAAATCTGTCGGAAAATGCAAATGTCTTACTCAGCTTTGTATCTGCCGATATTGCAAAAAACTTCCGTGAGTTTATGAGTATTACCGACGATTACTATACGGATACGGAATTCATGGATGGCCTGATTAAGGATTTCGGTAACACCTCCCAGGAGCTTTCCGCCGCCATCAAAGATATTATAAATGCTATCAATGAAGTAGCAAAAGCAGCATCCGAAGGGGCAATCGGCACCTCCGAAATCGCAGAAAAGGTATCAAACGTAACAGAGAAATCCGGTGATGTGACAAAGCAGATATCAATCGCAAGAGACAGCTCGGAAATTTTGAAAAAACATATTACAAACTTTAAAGTCGGATAATTATATTCCCCAGAAAATTATGTGAAGTATGTGCGGATAACGGCGGCAAGAAAGAAAATGCCGCTGTTATCCGCACACTTGGGTACAGATCCGAGAAAAATAAGCTTATTCCTTATCCGATCACATCGCTCATCGTATACATACCGGCAGGCTTCCCTGCCATATACTTTGCCGCCTGGATGGCGCCTTTTGCAAGGATTGCCCTGGAATATGCAGTATGTTTGAGTTCAATGACCTCGTCCATTCCGGCGAAAATAATCTCATGTTCACCGACAATGTTCCCGCCTCTGATTGCTGATATCCCGATTTCCTTCCTGGGACGCTTCGCATGATCTCCGCTCCTGTCAAATTTATAGGTATATTCCTGATTCAGCACTTCATTCATTACATCGGCAAATGCCAGCGCCGTTCCGGAAGGTGCATCCAGCTTCTGGTTATGATGCTTTTCTATAATCTCAATATCAAAGTCTGCCCGTGCCAATACGGAAGTAACAGACTGTAACACCTTTGCCAGTACATTGTATCCCAGTGACATATTTGCCGATCTTAAGATCGCTGTTTTAACGGAAGCTTCCTCTACCATGTCAAGATCGCTTTGTGACAGCCCTGTTGTACACAGAACAATCGAAATGTTATTTTTCTCCGAGTATTGCAGCATTCTGTCTATCTTATCCGGTGCTGAAAAATCAACAATTACATCTGCCTCTGTCTTACAGGCTGAAAAGGAAGTATATACGGGATAACCGTTCCCTGTCGTTTCATAAAGGTCTATGCCTGCTACAATCGTTACCTGATCATCATTTTTTACCAGTTCCGTAATTACCTGCCCCATCCTTCCGTTGCAGCCGCGTAATATAATTCTCGTCATTCTTTTCCCTGTACCTTTCTCAATGAAGCCTTTCTTATGTTTCTGCATGATTAGCTGTTGCATTGCCGGCGCCTCAGCCTTATGCTAATATACCGTATTCCTTCAGCACATTCGTCAGCTTAACGACATTTTCCGGTTCCATATCCGTAAGCGGCTTCCTTAAGCCGCCGACTTCAAAGCCCATAAGATTCATGGCTTTCTTAACCGGTATCGGATTGACTTCACAGAATAAGGCATCAATCAGCGGAAGATACTTCAATTGAAGCTCACGGCTGCCTTTTATATCCCCGCTTAAGAACTTTGCAACGATATCATGCGTATCCCTTGGTTCAATGTTGGACAATACCGAGATAACACCGATACCGCCCAATGACAGTAAGGGCACGATCTGATTATCGTCACCGGAATACAGATCAATGTCACCCTGGGTCAGCTGCATCAGACTTGCTACCTGAGATATACTGCCGCTGGCTTCCTTCACGCCTACGATATTGTCTACCTCTTTTACCAGATCGGCAATGGTTCTGGGGAGCATATTGCATCCGGTCCTGCCGGGTATATTATACATAAGAACCGGTATATCAACTGCTTTGGCTATATCAGTGAAATGCTCCTTCAGCCCTTTTTGGGTGGCCTTATTATAGTAAGGCGTTACTACCAGTAAACCGTCTGCACCGGATTGCTGTGCTTCCCTGGAAAGGTAGATAGCGGTATCGGTGCAGTTAGAACCGGTTCCTGCCACAACCGGCACCCTTTTATTTACCTTCTCCACAGTATAGCGAATGCATTCCAGATGCTCCTCATGCGTCAGGGTTGAAGCCTCTCCCGTCGTACCGCAGACCACAATACTGTCTGTCCCGTTGTTAATCTGATACTCCAAAAGCTCGCCCAACTTTTCAAAGTTTACTTCGTTCGTTTCTGTAAATGGTGTAATAATAGCTACACCGGCTCCCGTGAAAATTGCCATAACAGCACCTCCTGATATTATGTGACTCTTTGCGAGTCGTTAACCGTGACAGCATCCCGCACGGAGTGCTTTTATTTAATAGTGAAGTCCGAAGAACTTTTCTATTAAATAAAAAAAGTCGACCAAGAGTCGACGCTAAAGAATTCATATTACTTTGCACCGGTTAATCATACCGGGCTTACATTCTTTAGGCAGCACTCCATCAATATAATGATGACAGTCATATGGTTATTCACCATATGCCCAACCAAGGCATCTCAGTATTGCCTTAATTTCGGCATCTTTTCCTTTCCGCTGCATTCGCCTATGCCTGCCATATCCTGCAGCGTACTTATAAAAAATGCGCCTCTACCAAAAAATCACTATTAACTTTTACTATACTGGTTTTCTTTCTACACATCTTATCATTCCGGACATTTCTTGTCAACACAAATTTGGATTTTATCGTACTTTATTATATTCACCGCTAATCAGAATACCGCCTGTTCTTTTTATGAAATTATAGGTGCCTTATAATATGGGCTTGGCTGCCTGTAATCGATTCCTCTTTTCTTCAAATCCTTATCGATGGTTTTGTTCATGCGATGAGACAGATAACGGCACATAAGGACCGGTATTTTGGCCTGAGCCTCATAATATAATTTTGCCGGAGATTCTTCCCCGATTTTGATATGATGAAGGAATTCCGCAAATGCTTTTTCGGCTTTTTTCGCATTCGGCAGTTTGCTTAATGGCTTTCCGTCCAGCATTGCACCCATTCCCAGTACAAAACCGCCTTTATAGTTAAGATTGCAATCCCTGCAAAAGAGCTGCAGCATCTTCAATCCGGATTCATGAGTATGTACATATGGCATTCCGCCCTGTATGATTCCGTAAAGGTTTTGGCCGTGTAATATATCGGAGTGTTCCTTTATTTGTTCCAGCAGGTATACGGTATCTGCCGGATAGGAATCTACGTAGCAGGGACCTGACAGGATAACCGTATCGGATTCTTCTATTCTCTCAAGTATTACCTCCGGTCTTTTAAGATTCGGATACAAATCAATTACCCCGGCAGCCAGGGAAGCCGCACACAGGTTAGCAAGCATTGCGCTGGTTCCGCTTGTGCGGGGACTTAGGTTAATTATTGCTGTTTTCATTTTATCGGCAACCTTTCTTATGATATTTTTTCTTTCAGCCTGCCATACCCTCTATTATATCGGATATGTCCTGATCGCTCGGATAATTACCGATTACACAGGAATTACCATTAATATTCATGATATTTATGTTTTCCGCAACCAAACCCCGGAAGGTATCTTTCTCCTCCTTGCTGCATTCCTCCTTTACCCCCACTGCGTAAAGCCTCTTTATATCGCCTTGTATTCCTTTCACAATCTCGCCTTTTACTATATAATAATGCCGGTCGCCTATCACGGCACATTTATCCATGAACTTTTTTATTTGATAGGAATAGGAACCCCAAGTGACCGGAGTCACCAGGAGCATGACTTCGGAGCGGATTAATTTTGCAAATATTTCATCGGTATCATCACGGATCACACATTTCCCGTAAGTTTTATAGGTACAGCCGCCGCAGCCGTAGCAAGGTTTTATATCCGCATTCGACACGGAAACATATTCTGTCTCAATTCCTTTTCTTTGAAGCACTTCACGGATTCTTTGTCCCACCTTCTGTTCCTTATCATCCGATATTATGGTTATCATGGCTCTTCCCCTTTTCTACAAGCTATTGACATATCTAATGAGAGGTTCAATAAATTTCCGGTCTGAAATATCATACGATTCCTTAATGGAAACTGACATATCACTTTCCATCTGGGATTTATCCCCCTGTTTTTCCAAAGCCGCACTGAACGCCTTCATAAGCAGCCTTCCCGGCAGGCTCATCTTACTATAATCAAGTCCGCTCTGAAAATAATAAAACGGACTGTTCTTTTGCTCTTCCTCAGTGAAATTTGCCCGTAAGATCTCATTTATTTTATCCGTTACGGCTGCCGGAGTAGCTCCTGTTGCAAAAACAATGAATTTCTTATCTCTCATCTGCAGCATCATCTTCTTCATTTTCTTTAATCCGCTTATTTGCCCGGCATAAATGCCGCCTCCGTAAACAACGATATCATACTTACCGATTACCTTTTCCGACACATTTTTTGCTTCCATTGCATCACAGCCCAGTTCGTCGGCAATCCACTCTCCATACCTCTCCGTAAAGCCGCTCTTGCTCTTGTAAATAACTACCGTACTCATCGTTACACCTGTTCTTTCATCCGGATAAGATTTTGTTCCATTTTCCTCAATGTCTCTACCGTAACTATCAATGCCTCCTGATCAATTCCATCATATAAAGCATCCAAAAACCCGATCTCTTTTCTATTATATTTCTCTTCAAATTCCTTACATTTCTCCGTCAGCTTAACGCGTGTTTTTCTGCGGTCGGTTTCATCGGTGTATATCTTTCCAAAACCGGCTTTCTCCAATTTGAATACTATTTGCTTAATGTTCTGATGAGAACTGCCGACCGTTTCCGCTATTTCGTTAATTGTCGGCGGCTCTTTTGTAAAGAGTGAAATCCCGGCCATTACAAACCACTGTTTGCAGGTAATCTCTTCATAAAATACGTCACCGGCCGTCTGAAGTCTGTTGCCTAATACAAACAACGTTCCAAATAGTAAGTGTTTTATATCATAGCCCGTTCCATCCATTTCCTGTTCTCCCATTCCGCAGAC
>JAEWSD010000052.1 GCA_023398615.1 Bacillota bacterium | reverse complement strand
ATGATTTTTTCATCTTCCCCTTTTTCGATTTCCGTCATGGTGCGGCCGGTCCTGATACTGGTGGTAAATTCCGCTATCCCGCCGGCGGTCTTGATATACTCATCCTTTTCCTTCAGCAAAAGCCAGTTATCCTTTGTCTCACCGGATTTCGCTTTCCAGCGGACCAAGGCCCACTTGCCCTTAAGCCGTCTTCCTTTCAGAACAAACTTCAGCTCGCCTTTACTGAGCCCTTCTTCCACATTTCCATAAGGCTCCCAGAAGCCTTCATCCCAAAGCATAACTACTCCGCCGCCGTATTCCCCTTTGGGAATTGTCCCTTCAAAGTTCCTGTATTCCAACGGATGGTCCTCCACATGTACGGCAAGCCTCTTATCATGAGTATCATAGGAAGGACCCTTAGGCACCGCCCAGCTTAAAAGGACTCCCTCCCATTCCACCCGCAGATCATAGTGCTCCTTGCGGGCCATATGGTGCTGTACGACAAATCGTAGACCTTCCTCAGAATATTCCGTTTCGCCTTCCGGTTCAAGGGTTCTTTCAAAATTCCTTTTTTGATTGTATTTACTTAAGCCTCCACTCATAAAATCACGCCGGTTCCTTGTCTTTTTTCGCTTTCTCTACGCTGGCTTTGAGGGCCTCCATGAGATCGATGACTTTACCGTCATTGTCGGATTCCGCGGCGACAACCTCCTTTCCGGAAATTTTTGTCTCGATGAGGGCACGAAGCCTTGTTTGGTATTCGTCTTTATATTTCGCAGGATCAAAAGGCGTATCCATCGAATTGATCAACGTTTTTGCCATGCTAAGCTCCTGTTCGGATACTTCGGGCTTATTATACGGTTTTTGAAGCTCTTTGATGTCATCGGCATAGAACATCGTGGAAATGAGGATACCGTCCTCCCGGGGAATGATGGCCATCAGCGTGTCCTTTGTCCCCATGACGGTTTTGCCTATAGCTATCTTCTGCTGAGCCATCAGGGCGGCCCGAAGCAGCTCGAAGGCTTTCTCGCCCCCCGTCTCGGGTGCGGCTTGATAGGTCTTTTCATAGTAAACGGGTGAAATCTGGTTTAATTGTGCGAAATGAAGAATCTGGATGGATTTTTCTTTTTCCGTCTTGATCTTTTCAATCTCATCATCCGTGACGACAACATATTTGTCCTCATCATACTCGAAGCCCTTTACAATATCCCCTGTGTTAATCTCCTTCCCGCAGTGGGCACAGGTCTTCTTGTAGCGGATACGGCTGTTGTCTTCCTTATGCAGCTGATTAAAATGTATGTCATTATCCTGCGTAGTTGTATGCATCGCAATTGGAATCGCAACCATGCCGAAGGTTATGACCGATTTTCGTGATACCATAGTGAACCACCTCCAAGGGTTATTATTTCCAACTAAATTATAAGTATTCGGCAAAGCATTTTCATTATTTTTTATTTCTGTGCAAACTTTTTTCCCCTCTCGTGCGTCATAATAGTATCATGAATAAAAACGGACGTCATTTTCATGGAACAAGAATCGTACGAGGATACAAAGGAGCAGAACATGGGTAAGAAAAGCAATCATGAAATAATCTGCGAGTTTTTGACGGGAGAGAGAAATTCCTATTACAGACTGGCATACAGTTATGTCCATAACAAGGAGGATGCCCTTGATATCGTGCAGGACGCCATTTGCAAGGCACTATCCTCCTCGCAAAGGCTGGATCAGGCAGATATGGTAAAGCCCTGGTTTTACCGTATTATTATAAATACCGCATTGGATTTTCTGCGCAGGAATCAGAGAATATCCTATATGGAGACGGATCTTTTAGAGGACATCGGTCCCTTCAAGGCGGATCATTATGAGGATCTGGACCTGAAGGCTGCTCTTGACCGTCTGCCTCCGGCGAACCGTATGCTCATTCTTCTGCGCTTTTATGAGGATATGAAGCTTGAGGATATCGCCGATCTGCTGGATGAGAATGTCAATACGGTAAAGTCCCGTCTCTACTCCACCCTGCGCTACTTAAGGCTGGAGCTGGAGTAAAACAGAAAATTAAAGATGCGTAAAGGATGCGCAGGAATGAGAGGAAATATGAATACATTGAAAGAATTAATGGAGGAATTTGAACAGATTCCGATTCCTGAGGAATTGGAGCTCGTTGTGAAAAAAGCAATCGGGAAAGAGGATAAAAAAACAAGACTTGCCAAAACAGTGAAACGCTTCTTACTAAGTGCGGCAGGTGTCTGCATTGTCTTTACAGCCACGGTAAATATCAGTCCCGACATTGCAAATGCTATGGCACGTGTCCCAGGTATCGGCAGTCTGGTCAGGCTGGTCAGTATCCGGGAACTGTCCTATGAAAGTGAGCATAATGAGGTCAAGATCGAGGTTCCCCAGGTCGAGGGCTTGACCGATCATAATTTAGAAGCTTCCCTGAATGAAAAATACTTGCAGGAAAATACCAGGCTTTATGAGGATTTCATGCAGAAAATCAACAATCAGGAGCTTACTCCGGCAAATCTTGCCCTGTTTAAGGAATATGAAATTCCTGTACAAACCGAGGATTTCATGGTAATTAAAAGTGTAACAACAGAAATTATGGCTTCCGGTGCGGAATCCGCAACCTTTGATAATGTGGACCTGAAGAATCAGCAGATCATCTCTCTTCCCAGTCTGTTTAAGGATGACAGCTACATCAATGTTATCAGCAACTATATCAGCTCCGGGATGAAGGATCAGATGGCAAAGGGCGAAAGCTCCTATTTTCTGGCGGAAAACGGTGACCAGGGCGGATTTGATAAGATTAAAGCCAATCATAACTTTTATATCAATGCCGACGGCAAACTCGTCATTTCATTTGATGAATATGAGGTGGCTCCCGGCTATGTGGGCATGGTGGAATTCGTAATCCCCACCGGCGTAATCCAGGATATCCTGGTCAGCAATACTTATGTGAAATAACGGGCAAAGTTTGAATACAGTTCAAATGGCAATGGAAGTTCCCGAATCTTTCATTGCCATTTTCATTTCCTATGCCGCAAAAGTTATAGTAAACGTCGATCCCTGTTTCAGTTCACTGATAACCGTTATTTCCCACCCGTGCTTTTCGATCACGGCTTTTACAATGGACAGGCCAAGCCCTGCACCGCCGGTTTTACGGCTGCGTGATTTATTCACCCGGTAAAACGGCTCGAATATCTGCTGCAGCTCGTCAGCCGGAATCCCATGACCGGTATCCGCTATGATAATCTGACCGACTCCGTTTTCTTCTTTGGTCTCTATCGAGATTTTACCGCCCTCCTTATTATATTTTACCGCATTTTCCACCAGATTGAATAAAGCCCTGTAAAGCAGCACCTGATTACCATAAACATTTTTCAGCCCGCACCGGAAGTCCGTTGCAATTTTCTTTTGATCCAGAATCGGCCTAAGTTCATGTATAATCGATGTGAAAATCTCCTGCAAATCAACGGATGTAATACTTAATTCGATCTGCTCCTCGAACAGATTCATAAGATTGTCTACGATAGCCCGTAAACGGTTCACATTACGCGCTGTTGTCTCAAGGGCTTCCCTGTACTCTGCTATGGTCGGTTCCTTTTCCAGATTCAGTACCTGAATCCCCGCATTAATGGTAGCGATAGGCGTTTTCAGCTCGTGCGCCACATTGGCGGAAAACCGTTTTTGTCTTAAGAAGGAGCCTTCCAGCCGGTCAAGCATAATATTAAAGGAATGCCCGAGCATCCCGACTTCATCGTTTCTGTTCTCCTCCGGTATACGCTCCTGTAAATTGTCTTCACTGATCACAGCTATGGTTTTGCTCAGATTACGGATGGGGCGAAGAGACCTGCCGGCAACGATATATACCATGCCCATGCCAAGTATGGACACAACCGCCAGAATCATTATGTTTACCGTATCAAACTGTTTTTTGGCCTGCGTCAGTGCCGGTGCGGTGGTGGCTGAGGGATAATTCAATATACCGTTCGTGTTCCATTCGGTCTGCTTGTCTGAAAGCTTACCCGCTTCCGTTAAGCTATAATTTCCAATTGTTATTACCTCAAATTGTGAATGGGCGTTATATGCGGCACCGACGGACAGGATTACGGAACTGATCAGTAAAATAATCCCTGAAAGCAGGGTAATACGCATTCTTAATGAAATTCTGTTAACTATCCTCATTGTCTGCCTCCTGAATGAAATACCCCACTCCGCGAACGTTTTGAATCAGCTCAGAATCACAGCCTGCCTCCGCCAGCTTCTTTTTCAGGGAATGGATGTGATATTTTACGGTGTCCGGATATAAATCGGCTTCACTGTCCCACACATGATTGAGCAGCTGTTCCGTGCGGATCACTTCCCCTTTGCGAAGCATCAGATATTCTAATATGGCATATTCCTTTTTCGTCAAGGAAAGTTTGGCTTCCCGGAACAATACTGCTTTTGCCGCCATATTTAAATGAAGTCCGCCGCAGGATAACTCATTTTCCTGCTGTATATACGCAATACGTGTCAGAGTCCGTATCCTGGCTTCCAGCTCTAAAAAATCAAAGGGCTTTGTCAGATAGTCGTTGGCTCCGCCATCCAGGCCCAGTATCCGGTCTTCTACCGCATTCCTGGCCGAAAGAATCAGGATTTTGGTCCATTTATCCTTCCGTCTTATGCTTTTTAAAACTTCCAGACCGTCAACCTTGGGCAGGTTCAAGTCAAGAACAATTACATCGTATTCATTCAGACGGTAATAATCAAGGGCCTCCTCGCCATCGTATGCGGCATCAACGGCATAGCCGCACTTGCGAAGCCCGCGGCACAGGATATCCGACAGTTCTTGTTCATCTTCAACAAACAGTATCTTCATAAATCTCCTTTTTAATACAGGCAGGGTGATCGGTACCACTTCTCAGCCTGCCTGTTTCCTCAATATTTTACTGTTTTTGCATCGGTCCGTCCGTTATTTTTTAAAATCCTTAGCCGGCGCCGTTGTTGCATTCTTCATACTCTCTAAGATTCTGGGGTCAATTTTTCCGGCAATTTTTAACTCACCCGGATCACCCTTTTGCGCCTCTATCTTTGATACGTCAACATTTCTTACCGGTGTCAGCGAAAGCTCCGAGGTTGCGGCAAATGCCGTAGCCCCTCCCAGAGATATAATCGCCGCAGCGGTGAGACTGAATAAAATCTTAGTGTGTTTTGCATTCAACATAATGGTATTCTCCTTTCAGTTCTTTTACTTCAGTGTTGCAACCTGTAAGGAGAGTATACCAGGCCAATGGTTGAAAAATAGTTAGTTTTTTAAATTATTTTCTTACCGGAAAATCTCGTTCAACGGCCTGCCGTCACATTGACTAAAATCGATACCCAGGATATTTGCAATTGTGGGAGCGATATCTACCATTTGAATTTCCCCCAGCTGATACTTATCTTTTATACAATCTCCGGATATAACCATATTGCATTGATACTCCGGTTTATCCGGCAAATAACCATGCGTTGCGTATTTTATGCCCTGTTCTTCCAAATCGGTAACAACCGGGCCATCCAGAGTATCCTCAAAACAATAGCCCTTCTTAGCTTCCAGCATATACCCGGCAGAAGGAGCCGCAGGATAATGCTTCAACTCCGTGCGGGTATATATCCTCTCTATTCCATAGCTTTCATCCGACATGGCTTCTTTCAATATATTAAGAGCCAGCTTTTCCGCTTCATGATCATTCTCCTTTAAATGCAGATAAGCCGCTCCTCCTGCGTTCTGCACATAGGCTCTCCATTTCATTTCTCCGTTTTCTTCATAAATAAGGCCCTTTTCTTTCAATAATTGATTCAGCCTTACCTTATATCTGACGTTGATCTGTCCATGATCACCCACGACCAGGAAAACCGTATCCTCCTTAAGTCCCGCTTCCTCCGCCGCCTTCATGATATCTCCCAGCCTTTTATCCATACGGATCAGTACTTGCTCAATTTCAGGGCTGTCCGTACCATAGTTATGCTTCGCATCATCCAGGTCGATCAGGTGCATCAGAAACAGATTCGGCTTTTTTCTCTTTATGGTATCCACCGCACACGCCGTCGTAAAATCATCCAGATAGGGCTGCTCTATCCCTTTTCTTAAATGTCCGAATTTCTTATCCAGCCTTATGCAATAGAAGGGGGTACCGTTCCTTAAAATCTTAAGAGCCTGGTTCTCATTCCTGATTGCTCTGATCTCCGGCATATTATAATCGAGGGAAGCCTTTCCTGTCACAGGCCAGAGAAGCCCGGCAGATTTCATCCGGCGCTGCTTCAATGCGTCGTAAACGGCAGGTACTTTAACATCCTTTTTAAACCAAAACCATTCCTGCTCCTCTTCCCTGATAAATGGCTGGAAGGGATTATTGTGGCAGATTCCGTGCTTATCGGGATAAACTCCCGTTACCATCGTAGTGTGTACGACATAGGTAAGGGTTGGATAGACGCTTTTTAATTTTGTACTATAGACTCCGTTTTTTATTAATTTCGAAAGATTCGGAAGACTGCTTGCCTTCTCCCAGTTATCTTCCGAAAACGCATCATAAGAGATTACTACCAAGTGCTTTGCTTTTCCTTCTCCCATTTTTTTCTCACCCCATAATTTCAGAACTGCGCTTCTGTTCCTTAGGCAGCATCATAAAAATAATAAAACCAATAATAAACAGCGGAATGATACCTAATATACTCCATCTGGCATTACCGGTAATGGTTGTTGTCAGGGACATCACCGTAGGTCCCACAATAGCTGAAAATTTGCCGAAGATATTATAAAAGCCAAAAAACTCGTTCGATTTTTCCTTAGGTACAATCTTCGCGTAGTAAGACCTGCTGAGCGCCTGAATTCCTCCCTGGGCAGAGCCAATCATCGCACCCAGAATAAATATATGCCACACGGAAGATATAAAAAACGCCGCAATACAGGAAATGATATAGGTAATAATACCGACAATGATCATCGCTCCGGCTGAAAACCTTTTTGCCAGGCTGCCATAGAGAAGTGCACAGGGAAATGCTATAACCTGAATAATCAGTAAAATTCCGAGCAAAGTAAAGGTATCGAGGGCATCGCCGCCTAAAATGGCAGTAGAATACGGCACCACCATTTTAATGATCGTATCCACACCGTCGATATAGAAAAAGTATGCACACAGGAAGATAAATACAATTTTATGCTGCCTGACATTTTTAAAGGTATCGGCCAACCGTTTAAAGCTGTTAATCACCGGGCGGGGTTCCGGTTTAATATAGTGTCTCTGTTTCACATCCTTAATCATAGGTAAGGTAAGCAGTCCCCACCAAAGGGCGGTAATGATAAACCCGATCTGATATCCGATCGCCTTATCCATTCCCATAAAGAATATCAGTGCCAGGCTGATGCCAAAGGGAATAACACTGGATATATATCCGAACGCAAAGCCAAAGGAAGAAACCTTATCCATCCTCTCATCGCTCGAAACATCCACTAAAAAGGCATCATAGAAAATGTTGGAGCCCGCAAAGCCTATGGCCGACAGGACAAAGAAAAATACCAGCAGCTGCCACTGTCCGCCCGAAGGCGGTATAAATGCCAGAGCAGCCGTCGCAAACACACCCAGGAATGTAAAAAATATAAAAAACCTTTTCTTCCTGTCCTTGTAATCTGCTATTGTACCTAAGATGGGACTTAAAACCGCTACCAAAATACTGGCAATGGAATTAAAATAACCAAGATCCATACTGCTCTTAACATTGTCAAACATGCCGAATATGATTGGCAGCAGCGCAGTCGTTATAGCCATAGAATAAGCCGAATTGCCGCAATCAACCAATACCCATGATCTTTCTTCTCTGCTTAGCTTCATGAACGAATACTCCTCCTATGATTTATTATTATCTAATTATATCACATTGCCTGAGGAAAAAAGTAAAATTAATGTAAATAACCAAATTCCAACGCCTGCTTCAGCATACAAGGTATGCAATCTAGAAATAATTCCATGTACCCTCCGATCTGATTTTCCCACTTATTCCAAGTTATACCAGCGACAATCTTATCACCGTTATTATCCTTATATTCTCCGACATCCTGTTATATTTTCAAATGTGAATTACCTTTCCCGTATTGTTATACAGGAATTTTTCTTTTAAGCCCTGACTGACAAGACGTATTCCTTCCTCACCGGTACAATGTGACACTGCAATTAATTGTAGTTCCATTTTCTTAAAGGCGTCAATTGTCTCTTGTATTCTCGCTTCATCGGCCTCAATCAGGTGAGTCCCGCCAATCACAGCGTAAATCGGAATATCCACTCTTTCAGAGATTGTCCTAAGTATGTTAACGATTCCAATATGAGAACAGCCGGCAATGACTACCAGACCCTTTTTTGTAACGATCCCCAATGAGATTTCATCATTAAAATTATCCGGAATATATTCCGTATTTTCTTTTATAAAAAACCTGCTGTTTCTTTTTTCATAGTCCGTATGTTTTATGAAATGGTGAAAAACGATAATGTGTTCCGTCAGATACAGCATATCTTCCTTTACCTTTATCAAAGCTATTTTATTATTTGATATAAAGCTTTCATCAAAGGAATTGCCGTTAAACTGAAAGCATGACGCATCTGACTTTTTGTATTTAGGTTTAAAAAACTCTTCTCCGACAATTAATAACGGAGGCTTGTCCGTTACACTTACGAGCCTTTCATATCCGCCGCTGTGATCATAATGACCATGACTGATGAAACAAAAATCCAATTCATTCAGGTTTTTATCAAGGACTCTTGCGTTCTCGGCGAAATCCCCGCTTTGTCCCGTATCAAATAGAATTTTCCTGCCATCAGCCTCTATGTATAAGGATAATCCATGCTCAAACTGTAAATGCCCCCCGTCATCAGGATTATTTTCAATTAAAGTTGTTATCTGCAGCTCCATCGTAATTTTTCTCTCCATTCTTACGCAGCTTCTTTTGTGCATTCCAGGCTTTCAAGCGCAAGCATAATACTTGCCGGCTACCTGTCATTATCGCAATTCTTCCATTGGTTATTTATTAACATATACTAATTATCATAATACCTTTCGGACAGACTTTTGTCAAATGCTCCCGGAAGCAGTCAGACAAAGCGGGACATTGCTGATCTAGAACAGATCAGCAATGCCCCGCTTTTGGTGGTTTACAGGTTCCTATATCAGCCTCTTATCCGGCTATTTTCAGATGCCGGATGCAGTTATGCCTCATTTCACCGGCATTCATCAAATCTAAGATGAAAGATTTCGGCTACCGCTTTCAGCTGATTGCTTCTTTTTCCCGAAGCCACAATAACATGATGAGATTTTATATTTTCCATAAGGCCGTACCCATCGGAAACACGGATCAGACCGCCGTTTCTGCAATCAGAGCCCGGATACTGCACATATTCCTCCAATACCGCTTTCTCAGTAAATATGCCGTTAAAATCCGAATGCAGCTTGCAAAGGGTAATATCCCCCTTTTCTATCTCCGCATCTATAACGATTGAATTTTCCCCTACGATATTCCATGAATGCCAGCCAAGCACCGGCGGACGCAGTGTCCATTTCTTCGACATGCAGTCTGCCACACATCCGAGATAACCGCAGTGCACTAAAAGGGCGTGGTCATCCGGATCTGAAACCCTGGGGAATTCCTGTATTTTCTCATGGGACAGCGCCGGCATTCCCGAAAGGAAGGGATAAATGTTGGTAGTGAAGACGGTGCAGTCAATTGTACTTCCAACCAGATACTGCGTCATAAGAGAAGAGGTATCGCTTTCACATACCCACATCACTCCCCTGTCACGATATAAAAGGCTCCAGGCCAGACAGGGCGTCGTATCGCTGTAATATCCTTCGTTCAGACAATTCACGCCGCAGCCTGCGATATCTCCCTCCGCATCGACCTCCTCACGGATTGCCATAAAAAGCTTGACTGCCGCCAGCACAGGTCTTTCATAAGGTACCTCCTCATGAAAATTCCAGCGCTTCATTTCAATTCTTGCCGCCTCATCCGTTATGGCCTTCGCCTTTTCTCCCAATGCCTTATAGGATTTATGGACAATGGTAACTCCGAATTTATCGTGCATATCCTTTATGCATTCATCGTTCCACCAATAGAAGATTTTAAACTGCTCCGCAATCAGCCCTTCTCCCTTTGAATCATGGAAGACAAGGAACTTCTGATGCTTCAGTTCTCTCTTTAAGGCCAGTGCTTTAAATATGGTCTTCGCAAGCTCAACACTGTGGGGATTAAAAACCTGAAGCCCCTTTGATTTCATATAAGCAACGGATTCCCAGTCAAACATCAGAGAAACTCCAACGTCAGTCGTTATTACGATAGCCGGAAGTCTGACTGTCTTTAACAGCACATCCACCTGTGTATATACATTGGTCCACATTACCGGAAACAGTACCGCATCGGCTCCCTCAGGGACCTCCTCTCCCACCGGAACAGACTCCATAAAGTTTACTTCCTCTTTATAAATTTCCTTCAATGCATCAAGAATACGGTAAAATTCCTTTTCATCCGCATCTATAAAGCGCAGCGGAACGATATTTGCCTTCGACTTTTTCATGATCAGCCCTCCATCCTATAAAACCTTGCAATACTCTACTTTTTCACCGCTCTGCGAGCGCACAAGAAAATACCGGAAGCCCCTGTCCCAGAATTCAGGGATATCCACTATATCCTCAAGGATATTCATCCGGCTCTTTACAGCCTTTTCATATTCCGTCTCGATATCCTCAACAGCATACGCAATATGATCGATTCTTCCGCCATTCTTCTTTATTTCCTCCGCTTCCTCCGATCCCTCCGGACGCTGTATCAATTCACAGAGCACCCTGCCGGCGGCATTGTACACAAAAATTACCCTGTTTCCGCCGGTATAAAATTCCGCTTTTTTGCAAAATCCGGATTTCTCTATATACCATTTTGCTGCTGCCTGTGCATCCGGAACCAGAATTCCGATATGCTGCAGCTCTTTTATTTCTATCATAACACTTCCTCCTTAACCCTTTACGGCGCCTGCAACAGCTCCGCCTTCAATTTTCTCCTGGAATAACAGATAAATAATCAAGATTGGGATAATCGACATCACAATTGATGCGAACATCGGACCATAGCTTGTGAAGCGTTCACCCTGCAGACCCAGGAGCCTGACAGATATCGTTTTCATCGCTTTATTGCTCAGTAAGGTATTCGCAAAGATCAATTCATTATATACCGCCAGAAATGCCATAATCGCACCGGTAAAGATACCCGGCTTTGCAATCGGGAAAATAATCCTGAATACTATCCCTGCCGTACTGCATCCATCCATGATTGCCGCCTCATCAATTTCCTGGCTGATTCCTTCAATAAAGCCGGTTATCAGATAAAAGCTCATCGGGAAGTTGATCGCAGCATACAGGAAAATCATCGGCCAGTACTTATCCCTGAAGTGAAAGTCGTTAAACATTGTAACGACCGGAATAAGCATTGCGTATGGCGGTATCATCAGACCCAGCAGATAATACAATCTGAGAAAGGACGAGCACTTCAAAATTCTTCTTGCCACCACATAGGCGCCCATAGTGACAAACAGTATCACCACGGCACATGCGCCCAGCGAGAAAATGAAAGAATTCGATACTGCTCTTAATATTGCCACATCAAAAATCGCCGAGATATAGTTACTCCATTCTATATGGGAAGGCAATGAAAACATGGTATTCCATATTTCCGTATTATTCTTAAAGGATGATATTATGGTAAAATATACCGGGTACAGAAAGACCAGGCTGAATAATGCTGCGAAAAACCGGTATACTCCTTTTCCAACTGCTATTTTTTTCATTATTTCCTCGTTTCTGCGCTGCTTATTGATTCATTCTCCGGGTCAATGCGCATACACAGGCTTATGGCTGCAGCACATACACAGGCCTGCCGCATCCTCAATCATGACTGATCCTTATTCGATCTTGCAAAAAGTCCGGTCAGCAGCACACTTGCCAGGAAGGAGGTTACGATCAAGAATGATCCCATAGCATTTGAGTACCCATAATTATTGTAGGTAAATGCGTTTTTATATAACAGGGTTCCAAATACCTCCGATGCATTGCCGGGGCCGCCTCCGGTAGTTACATAGACCATTTCAAAGGTGGTTATCGAACCGATAATACAGTTCAGGGTAAATATCTGAAAGCTATTTTTTAATAAAGGCAAGGTAATATAACGCATTTTCTGCCGGCCATTTACACCGTCGACAGTAGCGGCTTCATAAATATCCGGGGAAATGCCGGTGATGCCGGCAGAAAATATCAGCATGTTGAAGCCGGCATAGGTCCATGCATTAATAACCGTAATTGCATATATCGCATAGGTTTTGCTGCCTAAAAAATTCACATTAATATCCTGCAGCCCCAGGGAATGAAAAAACGTAGCCACAGGACCGCCCTCCGGATAAAGAAGAAAATACCACATAAGGGCAATCGCAGTACGGCTTATAACCTGCGGAATAAAATAGCTGGTTTTCAAAAATCTTCTTCCCTTAATTTTGGATTGAATGACCGTTGCCAGAAATACCGATACCGGCAAAATCAACAGGAAGCCCGAAAGAATAAAAATTCCTACATTGGTCAGGGCTGTAAAAAATCTTCTGTCCAGAAATAAAGCAATGTAGTTCTTCCACCCGACAAATTGCAGCGGCGAACTCGGAATGCCGTTCCATTTATAAAAAGACAGGCGAAACACTGAAATCATGGGATAAATAAAAATAAAAGAATATAAAAGAAACATCGGCAAACTAAGCAGAACACTGTCTATCTTTCTTCTTTTGCCTGTCACATAGGGCATAAGTTACACATCCTTCACTTTGAATTTTGTGGCGGGTGGTTTTTTCACCCGCCACGCAGCTTTAAGGCTTAATTGCCCGCATTGTAATTATCAACCTCAGACTGAATTCTGTCTGCAATATCCTGCCCCGACTCACCAACAAAGATCGTTGTCACTTCTGTTCTTACCACATCCATAAGTGAAGTCATCGGAGAGAACTGTTCGATTTCACCGATCATATTGGTTGCTTTGGAATAATATTCATTGAATTCCGTAGTGATCGGATCAGCCTCAATCACTTCATCAAAGGTTACGGGGAAAGTACCGCCTCCCTGCTGCACCTCATAAAGACCCTTCCAGTATTCCTGGGAGGTAAAAAACTTCAATACTTTTACGGAAGCCTCATAATTATCATCCCCGGGCTTTGCCGTCATAGATATAAAGTCATCCGGTCCGCCCATCCATTCATCCTTAAAATCCGGTTTTGCTTCAAAGCTCGGGAAGCCTTTACATACAATATCAGAAGCATTGTCAAATTCATTAATTGTCGAAATATTCCATGAGCCGGAGAAAATAATTGCCGCTTCACCGCTTTCCAGCTTAGCCAGTTCGCCGTTTGCATCATAAGCCAGATTATTTGATCCGAAGATCCCATTCTCATACCATTTCTGCATCATATCAAGCAAAGTAACGGTATCCGGGGCATTCCATGCAGTATCACCGCTGGTCAGGTTATTCTTAAGTGTATCGCCGTAATATTTCATGGATAATGCCGTCAGGAAATGTCCTGCCCTGTAATTATCCTTGGCACCGAATGCCATAGGTATATAGCCGTTTTCGATGAGGATCGGCGCTGCCTCCTCAATATCCTCCCATGTCTCCGGCATATTTAGATTCAGCTTGTCAAAGATCGCCTTATTATAGAAGCAGCATACGCCATACGGTGCAGTCGGAAGGCCATATATGCCTTCTACACCGTAGGCAGTATAGTCTACCGGCGCAAACAAGGCATCGATATACTTCTCCGTCCAGGCAGGATCATCCTTCATAAATCCCGATAAATCTGTCAGAGTACCGTTCTTTACATAGTCCAGGTTGGCCGCATAGCCAAGGAAATTAAAGACCTCTATTGGGTCCCCTGCAGCAACAGAGGTCTTGAACAGTGTATCATGGGATTCTTCGTCCGAAATAGATACATCCTCAAGTATAATGTCAGGGTTCTCCTCCTGAAATTTTGCTACCATATCCATAAAATATTTCTCGCGTACACTGTCAGGATTACTGTATCTTGTAAGAATTCTTACTTTAACAGCGTCCTTTGACGTTTTTTCATCCTGCGACCCATTTTTGCTGTCCTTATCAGAAGCTGTGGAATTACCTGAATCTGATTTTTGCTGGCAGCCGGTTACTGTCATGCAGGCAAGCACTACCGCCATAAATATGCCGATTAATCTTTTTTTCATATAAACCTCCATCTACCGCCAAAGCCGGCGGCACAAATTGTAATGAAAGTGTTTCAGCTTCAAATTTTCGTGTAATAAATTTTACTTTCTTTCACGCTATATCCTTTCTCCTTTTTTGTTTGTACTTTGTGCACATTATACATTATTTATATTAATTAATATCTTTATTTGGTATTTTTATTCTACATCCGGACGCCGCTTAAATCCATGTTGAAATTTATGCTATTTTAGTAATTTTTTTAACTCGACTTTTGGTTATAATATATGAAAAAGAGTTTCTCAAGCGAATAAAATTATAGCCGTAAACCCGTTATAAGGCTTACGGCCGCGTATTTACCGATTCTTAATCCGCTTGACCCCCGCAATTTTTTTCACCTGAAGGGGCGATAAACCATAATGCTTTTTAAAGCATTTGCTGAAATAATACTCATCGTTATAACCCACCTTCCCAGAGACCTCCTTTATTTCGAGCTCTGAATCAAAAAGCAGCTCCCGCGCTTTCTCCATGCGCACCATCGTAATATATTGAACCATTGTTACCCCCATCACCTTCTTAAATACTCCGCTGATATAGGATTGGGTAACTGCCATAATATCGGCAATCATTGCCTGGCTTAAATCTGCGGCATCATAATGTTCCCTTATGTATTTACAGGTTCTTTCGATAACCGGAAGACTTTCTGTGGATGTCCTGATTGTATTTTCCATCAACGTATATATTATATGCTCAAACCATTCCGTAAATTCTTCCACATCCGACATATTATCGAATACCTCTTCATAATCATAGCCCCCGCTTACTATTTTTTTCATTTCCAGCTCGGAGATTACTCCCATATCCAATAATGTGAGGAAAAGTCTGTTTACATTCATTGTAATACATTCAAAGCTGACTTCTCTGATAAACATATCCGCAAATATCTCGTGAATAACGGTTTTGCAGGCTTCAAAATCCTTTTTGCCTATCTGCTGGTGCAAGTCCTTAATTTTCTGCTCCGGAATTTTATAATGGTTCTCTCCCCTTGCTTCCACCCATTGATAGGTTAAACTGCTCTTTCCCAGTACCTTCGCATTATTGAGTGCGGATACAGCCTCAACATACGCTTTTTTCAATCCGGAAAAGCCTCTGTTACTTTTGCTGACTCCCCATCTGACACCGGAATCTGAGGCTTCTTCAAGAGACCGCCTGACTGCATCAAGCTTATCTGACAATGCGGCATCCGTTATATAGTTCTCTGTTTTAATCAATACGATCATATAATCCCTGTAAATATCATTGATGACTATGCATTTGCATTTGTCATCCTCCTTCAGATATTTCTCACAGGCATCCGTTACAGTCTGCACCTTTTGAATAATTGCCGTATTTTCCCTCTGAAACTGCTCCGCTCTAAATAAAACCACATAATAACTGCTATCCTCAGATATGCCATGCTTCGTAAGAAGCCTCCTGCTTTCGGCTATTTCCTCTCCGGACGAGGAATCGTGAAACAGATCACTGAACAGCTTTGCTTCCATCACAGCTACCGCGCTATTCTGCAAGAGTTTTTTTCTCTCCTCATCTTCCATCCTCACAGCCAGCTTTTCAAGCATTGATATAAATTCCGTCTCATTAATCGGCTTCAAAATATAATAGTAAACTCCGTAATGAACCGCCTCCTGCGCATATTTGAATTCACTGTGGCCTGTCAGGAAAATAATATTAACCGGAATGTTTTTTTCTCTGACCGCTTTCGTAAGTGCAATCCCGTTCATTCCCGGCATGGCAATATCAACCACGGCCAGGTCGTAGAATTTCTCCTGCATAAGGCGCAGGGCATCATAACCGTTATCCACCTCATCGACAATCTCATACCCCATTTTGTTCCAATTAAAACCAAATATAATCCGTTTTCTGACCAAGATTTCATCATCAACAACGATAACCTTATACAAGCCTTCCCATCCTCCTATTCTGTAGCCTTATAATTTTCCCCTGACGGAAGTATTACTCTGATTCGCGTACCTGTTTTTTCTCTGACAATACCGATCCCATACTCCGCACCGAAATACAGCTTAATTCTTTCATCCGTATTGCGCAAGCCAAAGCTCTCCATATGAAAGTCTGCGTTCCCATCTCTTCCCATTTCCTTTAAATTTGATACCGGAATTCCGCAGCCGTTGTCATAAATGTCCAATACAATTTTATCCTTTTGCTCATAACAATCTATACGTATGCTTCCCCCCGTACTCATCCGTCTGAAGCCATGATGAATTGCATTTTCGAGTATTGGCTGGAGCGTTAGTTTGTTTATACAGCCGTCATACAATTTTTCCGGACAGTTAATAGAATAAGTAAATTTTCCCGGATGACATATCTTCATAATCTCCAGATAATTTTCAGCGATCGTCAGTTCATCTTTTATTGTAATTATTTCTTTCCCCTTATTCAGCACCCCCCTGTAAAATCCCGACAGCAAACTTATCGTATTGATTGCGGTCTTTTTTTCATCCATTACGATCAGTCCGCAGATGCTTTCAAGGATGTTATAGAAAAAATGAGGTGTCATCTGCATCTGAACTAAGGAAAGCTCTGATTCTCTTTTCTCCTGCTCCTTTTCTACAATCTGAGCCATCAGTACTTTTGTTCTTTCAACCATCCGGTTAAACTCGTCCGCCAAAATACCGATTTCTCCCCCATCCTCAACATAAACACGACAGTCATAATCCCCTTTCCCGATATCCACAATTGTATCGGTAATCTTGCTTAACGGTTTCGTAATGGATACAATCAGAATATTCGATATATAAAGGTTAGCCGTTAATAAAAAAAGTCCTATAGTTAAATCCAAAATTGCATAAAAACGGATATCCTTCATATAAATTGAAGTTGGTACTGAATTAATAATTTTCCATTTCAGCTCAGAAGAACTTTTCTCCAGGTAAATCCTCTTGTTTTTCTGCAATACTTTAAACGCAGCTTTTTCTGTCACGGTATTCAGCTCCCGGTACCAGCTCATCTCCCTCAAATCCTTATACAAATCCGACCTGGTCGCCGAGGAAATGATCTCGTCGTTATATACCAGGTAAATCTGGTTTCCATCCGCCATAACCGGAAGATACAAGTCGCATATCGCACTGTTCGTTATCTCAAATTCCACTACGCCGATTAATTGACCGCTCTCCTTATTGTAAACCTTCCGCAGATAACTGATACAATCCGCAAATTCCGTATCCTTTTTCTTTTTCCACGGACTCTTATGGATTGCCAGTATCTCCTCATTATTTCTTCCTGACAGGAATTGCTTCACTCTTTTTGTCTGCATATCTTTATTTTCTTCCGAAATCAGCAATCCATCCGAGGTATAGGAATAGCCGTTCATGTCATAAAAAACAATGGTATTGAAAATGGAACGCTGTCCGACAGCACTCATGATTGTCGTTTGTACCAGCTTATATCTTTTATAGCGGGCCTTCACGTCCTCCTCCGGTAATTCGTCAAGATTAGATAATAAAGTCTGACAGGCTTCACTTACCACCACCGAAACTGAGTCATTGCGGATTCCGTCAAAAAACATCTCCAGCTCCTTCACTATCATTTCCACATCCTTCTCACTGCCGGATATCGTCTTGTTGATCAGCTGGTGGCGAATGATAACAAAAACACTTCCCACAAAAGCCATATTCGAAAATACACTGAGCGCTGTTATTACAATAATGATACGCTTTGTAATTCCCTGCCGATAGAATCTGTATTTTAATACTC
>JAEWSD010000008.1 GCA_023398615.1 Bacillota bacterium | reverse complement strand
TCCGGTGCACAGTCTGATGTGAATGCGAATGCTCTGCCCTTCCCGAAGGTGCCTCCCGCGAGGAAGGGATCTCCGTTAAAGGATGCGAACATGGTCGCACCATCCTTTAAGACAGTCTTGTTATAGCCGTTAAAAAGCGGACACTTTGAAGCCTCTATACCGTCGAAAAGCGCCGTTTTTACGTTCTTCTCCACGACCACCTTAACACCCTCCGGGCATTCGACACGGTCATCGTAATTCGAAATCTCGACCGGAAGCGCCTCTGCAAGCGGGGTCATCCCATATCTTGCCTGGTTTCCGATGCCGGAAAAACCAAAATAACCGCCGATCATGAGGACACCGCCGCCCTCTCTCACATATTCCTTCAGTTCAAAAAGCCGGTTCGGATTCCTGGTGCCATCCGCTTTTTTCGGTTGGACCAGCATCGTGTCGCTTCCGACATCACTTAGGATGACAACATCATACTTTTTGAACTCTTCCCGTGTCACAGGACACTTTTCTGCAATATCATGCGTCAGGAGAAGATCGACGTCAAGCCCTTCCTTTTCAAGCATGCAGACGATTTCTGTCCCGAAATGGCCGTACTGCGGAAGTGTCACGTAGTTCCGTCCCCGAACGAAGGTATGCGTCGCCGTATAGCTCTCGCCGAGCAGTAATACTTTTATATCAGCCATTACAGTTTCTCCTGTGTGATGAATTTCAAAAGCTCGTCACGAATAAACTCCATGAGTGCCATTTCCTTCTCATAATACGGAACCTTGGAGCCCTTGTAGACAGCGATCATCTCATCGACATATGCAAGACCCTTCTTCGGATCCATATCCTTCGGAGCGGGACCCGCCATCTTTTCAAAGTTCCTGTAGTAGATCTTCTCAAGGGTCTTTTCCGGTAGGTCGATACCTCTTACCGTGAAGCCGTAGCCTTCAAAGACATCGTCTGTCTGAAGGAAACGATGCATAACGGAAGAGTTCAACTCTGCGAGCTTGTACTTCTCATCCGCATCCTGCGAACCGCCCCAGCCGTTATCGGTACCGTACAGAATACGCTCCTGATACTTAATGAAGAAGTCGCGCCAGGCTTCCGGCTTCTTTGAGAAATTCTCATACATCTCACGGCCCGGTGTAATATCGAAACGGACGCACGGATATTTTTCCATAATATCAGCCGCACGCTCGATCTGGTCTGAAAGGAAATAGAAATGTGCGAGCGAAATATTTAACTTCGGATGTCTGTCAAGCACCCTTTCGATGTCCGCATAGAAATCCTCAAGCGGCGGGTAAGTGCCGTCACCGCAGAACCAGCCGCGTTCGAGTGCCATCTTGGTACATCTGCTTCTGTCCCAGTAGGTCTCGGGATCACCCATGTGGAAGAGGACCGGATATCCGTTCTCTTCCATAAAGCTCCACATACCTTCATATTTGTCGGAAGAAACCTTCGGGCGACCGAGCTGTTTGTAGACCATCGGCTTTAACTCGACCATCTTTATGCCGTCAAAGCCCATATCCATGTACTGCTTTGCCTGCGCTTCGAAATCCTTCTGCCTCTTTCCTTCCGGAAGGTAACAGTCAAATCCTGCATAAGAATAGAATTTGCCCGGATAGAGTGTTTTTAAAAGAATCGCCTGCTGGTTCTGTGCGATGTTCTCTTCGCACCACTGCGGAATCATGACGATATTGACTGCCTGTAATTTGCACTGTTCAAGGAGCTTCTGATAAGACTCATAGAAAGCTAAGCCTTCTCCATAGCCGCCTACCATATGATGGTGAGAATCCACCATTTTACCACGGTATATCATAATCTTTCCTTCTTTCACATATTTAATTTATTCATTGTCCGCAAGGATCGTCGTGAGCTCTTTGTCCATAGCCATCGATGCGGCACCGATGAGGCCGGAATGCCTGCTCACAGGTCTGGTGAGGGTAACCTGGAACATCGAAAGATGCTCCAGGTATGTATTCGTCCGGCCGATCAGGGCATCGCCCATCTCTTCGACGATTTCTCCCCCGACAACCACATTCTCGATATCGAGGACGTTACAGATATTCGCGATCATCAGACTGATGTAACGCGCCGCATAATCGATCCGCACGTTTTGATCCTGCGACACCTTCTCAATCGTCTTTCTTGAGAGCTGGGATTCCATCCAGCCCGGTTTGCTTAAATCAATGCTGAAATCCGCATCAAAGACCATATGTGCTATCTCACCCGTATAGAAGTGATGTCCGGTTCTTAAGATTCCGTCCAGGATGATGCCGGCACCGGTGCCTTCCCCGACGTAAATATAGACAAGGTCCGTATTCTTCATCTTCCGGAGCACATATTCGCCGGTCGCCGCCGCATTGACATCGTTGAACAGATAGACAGGAAGCTTCACTTTTTCGGAAAGAATACGCACGCTTTCGCTTGTCTCCCGTTCCGTTGTCAGTTCCGCAAAACCGCCGAAATGCACCTTTGAATTTTCTGTATCGACAGATCCCGCGATGCTGATTCCGACACTTTTTATATGTTCTCTTTCAATATCCTTCATCAATTCTTCAATAATCCCACAGAAACCATTTTCCATCATGTCATCAAAGGACGCATCCGAATCCTTTTCGATGCACTTTTTCTCTTCCCCGTAATAATTAATCAGAGAAGCGATCACATGATTTCCATCGAACGAAAGGCCGATGCCAAGCAGTGTATCCGGTTCAAAACGGAGCACCTGCGGTCTTCTGCCCCGCGCCGTTTTCTCGAGTCCGACGAGTGATACGATCTGTTGCTCAAGGAGGAAATTCGTGATCTTCAGAATCGTCGGCATGCTGCTCTTTGTGACTTCAGCAATATCGACACGTGTGATTTCCCGCATCTCCGCAATCAGTTCAAAAACACTCTTCCGGTTCAATTCCTTCATACTACCCTGTACGTATGGCATAATTACCCTCTTTGCTTTCTTCATGTATTTGAATGGTAACCCTTTCAGCAATTCCAAATGAAGTCTACTATTACCATACCACATATTTAAAAGATTTGTAAAATAGAATTAAAAGAGAGGGCATCCTTACAACAGGTCTGCTGCAATCCAGAGCCATCTCGTCGGTGGTGTCGTCCAGACCTCTCTGTAGGTCGCGATATTCGCCGGCGGCCAGTACGGTTCGTCTAAGTTTGCTTTCGTCTCGACACCGACAGTCAGCTCCCCGACAGTCTCACCGAGAAGTGCCGTATACATCTGGCCGTAACGGTCGCCTTCACCGTAGATCAGGGACTGGCCGAACGGATTCTTACCGAGCGTCCAATATAACTGCTCACGGCCGATCTGAAGAAGTTCTGCATCATTAAAGTACTTGCCCATGATTGTTGCGGATTTGCCCATCGAAAGAAGGACACCGGAGTTTCCGCGGAAGGAGAACCATACCGGGAATGCCTTCATGTAGCAGTCCTTGCCAAGCGGGATCGCATTCTTCAGCTGCTCTGCGTAGTTGTCAAGTTCCTCTTCGTAAACGACACGGTCCTCATGAACACGACGGAAAGCTTCCTTATCGTAAATCTCACGCATCTCATAGATGCCGGCCGGGATCATCCCGTACGGTGCATCATATTTCATGAGCTCTTTCAGGTAACCCGCATACAGCTGGAGGGATTTCTCCCAGTCTGCTTTCTTCGGATCGCCCGGAAGTGCTTCACATGCACCGACAAGCGCCATTGCAAACAGATGCTCACGGCACTGATGAGCGGAATGCATGATCTGTGAATGTACTTCGTCTCTGTAGAAGAAGCCCTTCATCGGAAGGCCGCCTTCGCCTGTTTCCTGGCAAAGAAGAAGATCATCTGCGAATTCATGAATCCGGTCGATATATTTTTCTTCCTTCGTATATTTGTAAAGAAGAGCTGCGCCCCAAAGTGCGGATGCATAATACTGGGAAAGAGCAGAACCATGTGCATGCTCCATCATCTGATAGGTCTCAAGACCGATCTTGCTGAAGCGGTCATATGCGAAATCATAATCTTCCTTTGCCGCATCCAGGCATTTCCAGGCAAGCGCCTTATCAAACTTTTCGAAGCTCTGCGACATATCTGCTTCACATGCCGCCATCGTAAAGTTGACAAATGAATTATTGGCAACACGTGCTTCGACATCATCGAAGTTGCCGATCATATTGTCGGTCCAGCGGCGCATACCCGCGCCGGTGATCCGGTAGCCGTCGCCGAATCGGGTACGGAGCACTAAATCAATGCCCCACTCCGCCTCCTCCAAAAAACGGGCTGCAAGAATCGGATTTTCATCCTGAAGCGCTCTTGCAACGCACATGAATGCATGCGCCGTCTCACAGGTCTGAACTGTTTCCTGGCTGACGTCTGCCGCATCATGCCAGCCGCCTGCAAAGACCATGGATACGTCTCTGTGATGTCCGATGACGTCCTGATGGCAGGTGCCGTGCTTTCCGGGAACCGGACAGCCGCATCTCTCGCCGAACAGGAAATTCATGAGCTTCCAGACAGTCGATACGAATACATCCTTCGCAATCACGAACGGCTTGCTTTCGAAAGAACCCATCCGGATCTTATAGGAGCCTTCCCTGGTCAGGTCTGTAAAATCAAGAACCTGGAATTCCCCGTGATATGCTTTCACATTTTCAACAGCGCCTGTAAATACCTTCTCGCCGGTTTTTGCATCAACAATTGCAAATTCCTTCGCAGTCGTATTCGCAACAGCGGTCTTTGTACCTTCCGTATCGTAGCCTGTCGTAGAATATGCCGCCGTCTCTTCCTTACACTGCCAGCCGTGAACAACATCTGCTTCGACTCTCTGCAGGCGGATATCGGTGATTTCGTAATCCAAATCATCGCCGCTCGATACTTCTTTACCGTAACGATGGATGATGAACGAGACCTCTTCAATCTTATCATGTGCAATCGAATCAATTTCCCAGGTGCAGGTATTCCATTCATGGTTTACGAGGTTGATCGCATTCCAGCCTTCACGGGAATATTCATCCGGAATCTTCACTTCGCCGTTGCTGATAAATGCGGCACGGACTGTCGGGTTATGCATGCCCTTACAGGTCGGACGGATTTTGAAATACAAACGGTTATATTTCGCAAGGTCCATACCCCTGACACATAGCTTCGGCTCAAAGGAACCGAAGGTCGCGTATTTTCCTGTCGGCGCATTGACGGAACGTGCCTCGAAGCCCGGCCAGTGATTGTTTCTGGAACCGGTCCTGCAGATTAATTTTCCATCCTCGACCCTGCCTCTTCCTTCACCGTCGAATGTCCACGGTTTCAGGTCCTTTCCGTCCCAGAGTACGATTTCTTCTAAAACCTCCTTCTGAAGACCATACGTCTCTAAAGAGTGCTCCATATCCGGTTTGAGCGGAATATGGATGTAGAGCGATTCTCTCAGCTCCTGTTCAAACTTGGAATCCATGTTTAAGTCCCTTTCTCTTTATGTTTTTATTATGCTTTAAGTCCACTTGTAGAAATACCCTGGACAAAGTTTCGCTGGAATATGATATAAAAGATGACGACCGGTACAACAAAGACTACTGCCGCTGCCATGAGGCGCGCCCAGTCCGTCGAATATTCACCCATGAACTGCTGCAGTCCGAGTGACAGGGTCAGCTTCTCTGTTTTTGAAATATAGATCATCGGTGCAAGGTAATCGGACCATGCATTCATGAAGGCGTAGATGGCGACCGTCGTCAATGCCGGCTTGCAGAGCGGCAGGACGACAGTCGTATAACGCTTGAACTCATTCGCTCCGTCGATCTTCGCAGCCTCCAGAAGAGAATCCGGAAGTCCGCTGATAAACTGCCGTACAATGATGATAAAGTATGAGCTTCCGAAGAAGGTCGGCAGGATCAGAGGTATATACGAATTCGTGAGATGAAGATGCGCGTAAATCCGGTATAACGGAATCATCGTTACGGAGTACGGAATCATCATGGTTGCCATCAGAAGTCCCGAAATGATCGATACACCCTTCCACTTGATCTTTGAAAGTGAATATGCGACAAGCGGTGTCGTCGTCACATTACCGATGATGGATAAAAGCGTAATGAAAAGCGTATTGCCCATGTATCTCCAGTACGGGATGACCTTCATGGCCGACGGGAAGTTTTCCAGTGTCCAGACACGCGGGAGCAAAGACGCCGGCTCTGTGAACGCATCGGAATTCGTACGTAAAGAAGTACTGATCATGACGATGAACGGGGTAACGAAGATGATACAAAGAATCGTTACAAGTAAAGCAAACAAACCCTTTTTTATAACCTTTTTATTACGATAAAATGTTGTTGATTTCACTTTACTCACCCCCCATATTTTCCGTGACCTTCTTCGTTGCTTTCGTCATGAATACCGTCATGACGGCGACAACGATAAAGAGTAACCAGGCCATAGCAGATGCCTTACCCATATCCATGTAGGTAAATGCATTCTGGAAAATATACAGCGGATACATCAGGATGGAATTCGCGGGTCCGCCGCTCGCGAGTCCAATCGCATTTCCTGAGCTGGCACGGATAATGATATAGACCTGCTGGAAATACTGGAAGGAATTAAGCAAATTTAAAATTGCCTGATAGACAATGACATGTGCGATTCCCGGGATCGTGATGTGAAAGAAGGATTTCCAGGCATTCGCACCGTCAATCTTCGCAGCTTCATAGTAACTGCTCGATACTTCCTGAATCGCGTTGATGATGACAAGCATCGCCGTACCGATGTGCCATACGCCCATCATGACAAGCGACCATTTGGTCGTCTTCGGATCTAACAGCCAGGACGGTCCGTCAATACCGGCTTTTGAAAGTAATGTATTAATGATACCGTAGGTCGGATCGAACATCCAAATCCAGACCATCGTTCCTGCAACCATCGGAATGACGGACGGCAGGAAGAAAACCGTTCTGACAACCCCTTTTGCCTTAAACTGCTTCGCACAGATCAGCCCAAGACTCAGTGCACAGAGCAGATTGATCGGAGTCGATACAAACGACATGAATAATGTGTTTTTTAGGGACTTCAGTACGATCGGATCATGAAAAACATTGACATAATTCTTAAGGCCGATCCACACGGGCTGCGTAACAGGACTGAAGGATGTACAACTGTAATATAACGAGCATATTAACGGATACACACTAAAACACAAAAAGCCGATGATCCACGGGAGTGCAAATAAAAATCCGTTGATATTGTTTCGACCGCTCTGAGTCAATTTTCGCTTTTTAGGCTCCTTTGACACTGCAGGTGCCGCAGTTGTTCGCTGACTCATATGAACTCCTTTCCATGAAATGTGCCTGCCAAAGATTGGCGGGCACATTTCGAACTAAAACTACTGTAAAACTTTGCTCTGCTCCGCAAGGTCTGCCATTACTTTTTCCGGAGTTTCATATCCATTGTAAACCAAATCAAGCGCGCCGTCGATAAAAGAGACATACTTCGCGTAATCTCTAATCTTCGGATAGTTGATACCATTGCCAAGCTTGTTCGCTTCGATGAATGTATCAATACCAGGAATTGCAAGGATATCAGGATCATCCATCAGGTCATAGCGAACCGGAACAACGCCGCGGCCGACATTAAGAATCTTAGATCCTTCTTTGCTGCCGACAAACTTGATAAAGTCCCAGGCGCCTTCTTTGCTTGCAGCATTGACCGGCATAGACAGCGTGCCTGACTCATAACGGGATACACCCCGAAGCTCCGGATTCGCTTCCGTACCAGGGATCAACGTAATACCATAGTTCAGTTCCGGGTTGTTTTCCTTAATCATCGTCGGAAGCCAGGTACCGTCGAAACGGAATGCCTGCTTCCCGGTAAAGAACATATCCTGCTCCGTATAACGGTTCGTATTTGCCGTACCGATGAATGCCTGCACCTTCTCGATGCCGTATTTCTCGCGGAATTTTAAGTTCATGTTCAAGCTGTCTAAAATGCCCTGAGATTGTGGTGTCAAATTACCGTCATCATCCCACCAGCGTCCGCCGAACGCGTAAATCAGTTCCTGTCTGGCACTTGCTAACGGGAAAAGCGGATAGCCCAGGATATCGATATCGCCTTTTTTGTCAAGCGTCGTGATCTTTTCAGCCATTTCATAAAGCTTCTCCATCGTCTCCGGAGGCTCTGAGTAGCCTGCTGCTTTCAGAAGATCGATATTGTAGTACATCTGAATTGCAGAACCGCCGCTTTCAGGTATTGCATAGAGATCACCGTCAAATGTGCAGGATTCTAATGCCTTATCGGTCCACTGTGCAAGGTCTACGTTATCACGGTCAAAATACTCCTGAAGATCGTACAACAGACCATTGTAGTAATATGTCGTTAAGTTAGAGTTACTGGAGAAGATGACATCCGGACCTTCATCGCCGGACATGGCGACGATCAGTTTCTGCTGGTCATTCATGGAAAGGCCGACGACCTCATACTTATCCTGTGAAGCATTGTAAGCAGCAATCAGCTTATCTTCAGCAGCTGCTTCATCACCGGTATGAATGTGCCAGTAATTGACGATTTCACGTTCCGTCGGAGCTTCCGTCGTCTTTTCATCTTTTGTTGTCTTTTCAGCTTCCGTCGTGGTCGGGTTCGAATTCCCGCAACCCATACTCGTTATTGCAATCATCAATACTGCAAGAATCATTGCTAAATACTTTTTCATATTTCCCTCCTCTAAAAATTCTTTTTTGTTTTATGTTTTTTCAGTACGATTGCGCCTTTCGTACCGGAATAACCTTAAGATGTACAGACGCCCTTCGCGCCTTTATTTAAAAGCTCGAGTGCCATCTTCGTCGCACCGTCCAGTGCAGACGTCTCAGGCTTTTTCATATATGCCCGCGGATATTTCTCCTTTAAAAGACGCTCGAACTCTTCCTGATGCGTACGGCTCTGGACGATATTGCTGCCCCAGATACCGACGACAATCTCCGGATCCTCCTTCATACCGAGTACCTTAATGAGGTCATTTACGATCCCAAAGGTCTCCTTTGCAGCTGCTTTCAGGAGATTTACCGCATTCTCATCGCCCTGCTCTGCCGCATAATCGACGATTTCTGCCAGACTCGCCTGGTCATGGGCATTCATGGTAAGTCTGACTGAATAATCCGTCATATCCTTTACAGTTACGATGCCCAGTTTTTTCTTAATCATGTCCGTGAGCAGAGATTCCTCGACCACTTTGTCAAAGCTTCTTGCCAGATGGCGGATTGCTTTTCTCGTGACCCAGGTCCCGGAGCCTTCTTCTCCCATGATGGAGAGCGCCCAGCCACCGACTCTTCCGGATTCACCGTGCCTGTTAACGCCGAAGGCAATCGAGCCGGTCCCGGAAATTACCAGGATGCCTGTCCCGCCGGTCACGGTATAATGCGCAAGCTCCGCATCATTTTTCACGACCATCGGACAATGGAAATTTTCGAGGTTCCTGTAGAGATTATTTAAGTAAACATCATCCTCTTCGGTATCCAGTCCTGTCGTGCCGCACACGAGGAATACACAGTCCTCACGTTTTCCGCCGAAGCTCTTTAAACATTCATCCATATGATGATTGATTCTTTTCTTTATCTCTTCCTCGGGCAGCGCGTAGTGGCTTGCATAATTTCCGACGTATTCTCCGAACACTCTGCCGTCCAGGCCTTTTGCCTGTACGCGGTAATTTGTACCGCCGCTGTCTATTCCTATTACATACTTCATGTTATTCTCCAAACGACTCCTGTTCTATGGTCTGTAGTAGCGAGTGTGTCAGTACACTAATACCGCTGAATTGCTTTTCATCCTTACTAAATTAATACGTCTCGTGCTTTGCCTTGATGGAGACCGCCGCATCGAGTTCCCGGAAAATCAGTGTTCCTTTGCCTTCTTTGCCGATAAGTGACGGGATCTTCGCACCCATAAGCTGACTCGGGAGGCACCAGGACAAAATCTTTGAAGATTCCTTATCGTAGGTGCCGATGGAAAGGTCACGTACCGTGTTCAAATCTTCTCCGCCGCCGACCGTATACACAAACGGGCATTTCGTACGCTGGTAATTGATCAGTGCAGCGAACCTTTCGTAGTCCGGGTCGCTCTGCTCCGGCAAGAGATAGAGACCGGCCATTTTTTCATCAATCGCCATATCCGCTCCGTGCAGGAATTCTTCATATTCATATCCTGTCGCCGGGATAAGCATCGTCTCCTGCAGTTTAAGTGCGGATTCAAGTGCGCCTGCCTGGCCGATATGCTTTCCGATCACGACGCATTTTTCAATTTTCTTCATCTCTTCGATATTATTCCGAAGCCATGTAATCGCAAGCTGAATATTATCGCTCATCCTGGAAATCGCCATCTTGAATTCGGAAACTTTTGATTCGTATTCATTGGAAGAGATCGACCCGAGGACTTTGGCTGCTTCGAGCGCCGCACAGGTCAGTGCGAAAATCGTCGAAACATAACCCTTCGTCTTTGGTCCCGCCTTCTCTTCTCCGCAGCGGATGAGCACATGGTCCGTGATGTCATTTACCGTACAGCTTTCCGAACCCGTAAGTGCCATATGCGGATAAGAAGCAAGTGACTTAATCGCAGCAATTGTATTCGTGGAATTCCCACCCTGTGAGATAAAAATCAGGAAGGAATGCGAATCATAGAAAATCGGAATTGCAGAGGATGCGACCGGGGTGACTTCAATTTTTAAAAGACTCTCCATGACAGGTGCCGCTGCTTTTGCGGCATTTAAGGAAGAACCGCTGCCGATCAGAAAAATCCGGCTCGGACGGTTTTCCCGGAATAATTTAATAAAAACTTCCGCGTCTTCCTTCCGGTTGTCAAACACACGCTGTAATGCCTCTGGTTGTTCTAAAATGTAATCAAACATAGTATCATTCATCTTTAGCTCCTTATGGCCAAACCTTCGGTTAGATTCATAGGAATCTCAAAAAGTTTGTGCTTAATGATTTAATTAATTAAGTTAATTATATTAAACAGCAGGTCAACCATTTTGTCAACACTATTTTCGTAGAATCCGTCAGATTTGTGAATTCTGGCGAATGCCTTCTTTTCTTTTTGTGCACTTTGTATAGACGACACCCATTTGCAGGGAGAAAATAGATACGCATTAAAACAACAAGAAAAATTTGACTCAATACGTTATGTATGGTATTATAATGTCATATTATAAATTTTAGCGAAGACAATCTTCCTTGTTTTTGATTTTATTATGATGTAAACAAAAATTTAAGAATCGTGAGGTATGGTAAATGATAAAAGGAAAGAAACAGATTGGAATTTTAACAAGCGGAGGAGATTCTCCGGGGATGAATGCTATCATACGTTCAGTCGTTAAAACTTCAAATGCCAGGGATATTACATCTGTAGGAATATATAATGGTTATAATGGATTGTTAAATAAGGCATATAAAATATTACAGGCTAACGATGTCGATGATATTTTAAAACAAGGTGGAACGGTATTATATACGGCCAGATGTATGGAATTTTATAATGAATCGTACAGAAAAAAGGCATATTTAAATGCTGTTGAGATGGGTTTAGATGGACTTATAGTAATTGGCGGAGACGGCTCATATCAAGGAGCAAGAGAACTTTCTAAATTAGGCCTTAAGTGTATAGGTATTCCCGGAACAATAGATAATGATATTTCATGCACTGATTATACAATAGGATTTGATACCGCTATGAATACAGCTGTTGAAATGATAGACCGTCTTAATGATACTTCTATTTCGCATAACAGATGTAGTGTTGTAGAGGTTATGGGCAGACATTCCGGACATATTGCCTTAAATGTCGGAATTGCCTGCGGTGCTGTCGCAGTCATAACGGAAGAGGTACCCATACAAATTAATGATATAATAAAAAGAATAAATAAGTTATGTTCGAATGGAAAAAGGCATTTTATAATTGTTGTTTCTGAGGGAGTAGGCAATTGTGAAAAGATAGCCGGTGAAATACAAAAGAATACAAATATTGATACAAGGTCAACGGTTCTCGGACATGTTCAGCGTGGTGGAAATCCCAGCGTTAAGGACCGTATTATAGCTACGCGTATGGGAAATTATGCTGTAAATTTGATAGATAATAATATAGGAGATCGAGTTGTAGTTATGAGAGATAATAAAATTGTCGATTATGATATTCAGGAGGCTCTTAAGATGAAAAAAAGTCTTGATTTGAATTTGTATAATATATTGAATGAAATTAATATTTGACCTTGTTTCTTCCATAAAAGTGTAACCATCTAAGGAAAGCAGATGGCTTCTGATTCATATATAGGTAATACCGGCAGTGAAGACTCTGTGGATAAAACCGCGGAAGCTCAAGAAGATTTATATAATAGACAAATTCAACACTATATAATATAATGTTATATAATATTATGTTTCTGTTATAAAACTATATATGATAATATATATAAGAAAATTATTTGCATTCAATACAAACAACATCCAGGGTATATAAAGAAGGATGTATGGGAATGGAGGTAAAAATGCAGGAAATAATTAATCCAAATAGTAATATACCTATGTACACACAAGTTAAAAACATACTTTTCAAAAAAATACAAAATGAGAAACTAAAACCAGAGGACAAATTGCCTTCTGAAGCAGAGTTGATGAAAAATTTCAAAGTGAGCCGTATTACTATTCGCGCTGCCATAGCAGAATTAGTCGAAGAAGGTATATTGATCAGGGTTCAAGGTAAGGGTACCTTTGTGGCAAGTCCAAAATCTTTATACCAGGCTGATGACACACACGGATTTTCTTATTCCTGTCTTCAGGCAGGTAAAATTCCGTCAACAAAATTAGTAAGCAAGGAATTAATTTATCCCAATTCACATGATATAGAATTTCTGGGGGTTCAGGAAACCGAAAAAATTATATGCATAAAACGCCTTCGATTTGTTGATAATAAGCCTACTATGGTTGAGACCAACCATTATCCAATCGCATTCTCATTTTTATTAAATGAGAATTTAGAAGGATCTCTTTTAGAATTACTAAGTGAAAAATATAATATTCATGTTGATAAAAATATTCGTACAATTGAGATTTGCAAACCAACAAAGGAAGAAGCTACTCTTTTGGAAGTTAAATTTAACACCCCTCTATTACTTTTTAAAGATAAGCAAAAAGATATTAATGACAATCCTCTTTTTACTTCAAAGCAGGTTTATTATACAGAACGGCTTAAATTCTATCTGTAATTTACCAGAAAACAGGATGCAAAAGGTACCCCTTCATCCTATAAAAGGCTTTATGTCGTTTTCTATGGAAATCTTCCTATTCCACAGAAAACGACATAAAGCCTTTTATAATAGAAAACTGACTATCCTTAATGCTTTCGCTCTTGTTGAGCCGCAAACCAACACTCTCCGGTCAAAATGTACAAGACAGTATTTTAATCTTCTGACATTTCCTTAAATATATTTTTTAAAGCGAAATAACACTTTTGCAGCAGCTCTGTTTTTTTCTTATAAATATTTACATTTTCTGTGATCGGCGAATATATCTTATCTCTCTGACATAATTTCTCCGCTATATCAAAATCCTTATATTCTCCTACCGCTACGCCTCCAATAATTGCTGCACCTAAAGATGTTATCTGCCCGGGATTTTTAAGTGTAACTACAGGTATCCCATAAACATCGGCCAATATCTGGCAGAACGTGTTGCTTTTAGTCATTCCTCCAAATGCTATAATCTCATCCGCTTTATTATAACTTCTGGCAACATCAAGTATTATTTTAAGATTATAAGCAACTCCTTCGAGTACTGCTCTTAGCATATCTGCCCGTCTTGTAGTATTCGTAATGCCAACAAAAGTTCCCCTGGCATTATTATCCCACCACGGAACTCTCTCACCATTTAAATAAGGCAAAAAAATCACTCCGCCCGATCCGGCTTTTGTATTCATTAATTCTTCTGTAATCTGATCTGGTGTTATACACCCGTATAAGGTATTTACCGCCCAATCATAAGAAGCACCAGCAGTTTGCATAGTACCTCCCGAATTAGCCCATTCTCCTGCGGGGTGCGCAGCTGTCTCAAGACACATGTTACATTTTTCCGGCGGCTTATCCAATATTACCGTAATCCAGGACGAAGTTCCTATCGAATTATATATCTTTTCAGGTCTGATTGCCCCACAACCTATTGACGCACATTGTCCGTCCCCTGCACCCAAAACAATTGGAGTTCCTTTTTTAATTCCTGTCTCTTTATACACTGCCTCTGATATTCTACCCGCAATATAGGTTGACGGCTTAATCTCCGGCAGCTTATTCATATCAATTCCGGCAATCTGACACAGCCTTGCAGACCAAGCTCTTAAATTGATATCATACATATTAGTAAAGCTTGCGTCGGTATAGTCCGTAATAAACTGTCCGGTCAATTTATAAATAATATAGTCTTTTGCGTTTAATATCTTGTATGTTTTATGATATATTGCCGGCTCATTTTTCTTTACCCATGCAAATTTTTGCAGCGTATAACTCGGAGATGCCTTATGCCCTGTAATTTCAAAAAATGCTTCATCATCTACGTTTTGCAGTATCTCACTGTTCTCTCTTACCGCTCTCATATCACAATGAATCATAGAATTCCTCAGGACATGTCCGTCTTTATCCACGAGAACCAGTCCGCTTTCCTGCCCGCTGAAGCTAATTGCTATAATGTCTTTATTCGTATCCTTAATATCTAATTCCTTTGTGGCGTAAATTATCCCATTCCACCAATCATTCGGATCCTGCTCTGCTCCGGTGTGATTATCATAATATGTTTTATAATAACTTGTACTTTCATCAATAAGTTGTCCATCCGTTCTGTACAAACTTGCCTTAACACCTGAAGTTCCTATATCATAGGCCAAAATAAATTTATTCATTATTCACCATCCACTTAATATCAGTTTTTCTTTATTCTCTTCAAAGAATCAATCATAACCGCAAATATTAGCACTAGCCCAGTCATAATATCAAGAATAAAAGAATTGATTCCCAACAAATTTCCGGAATTTTTAAGAGTTTGAATAAGAAGCGCACCAATAACAGTTCCCAAAATAGTTCCCTGGCCACCGGTAAAACTGGCTCCGCCTATGATAACCGCAGCGATCGCATCATTTTCAAATCCCTGCCCTGCAGTCGGAATACCGTTAGATAATCTGGAAGTCAATACAATACCTGCAATTGATGATATAAATGCCGAGAAAATGTAAACGCCATAAGTATTAAGTCTGATATTAATTCCGCTTAATCTGGCAGCTTCAGCATTACTGCCGATTGCATAGATGTTCCTTCCGAACAGGGTGAACTTAATAATTACGGCTCCTATGGCCACTATGATCAGCCATACAATTACCATCGAAGGTATTCCAAAAACCATCTTTTGTGAAAAGTTTACAAAAACCTTCGGCAATTCTGTAATCAATCTGGCGCCCGTAATCAGCATAATAAGACCTCTGACTGCGGTCATTGTACCCAGTGTGGCAATAAAAGGAGGAACTTTGCCATCAAATATAATGACTCCATTAAACAAACCAACCAAACTACCTGCCAATACTCCGATTATGATAGGCAGTACAATATTATTCGTTCCCGACATCATCATGGATGCAATTATTCCGGCAAATCCTGCAACCGTTCCTACTGATAAATCAATACCTGCCGCGATAATTACGAATGTCATTCCACTCGCTATGATTCCGTTAATTGCTGTAGATCTTAACAGATTCTTTATGTTATCATACGTCATAAAATCATTAATAAATATTACGGAGCAGAAAAAAATTAACAAAAATATAATCAAAATGGTAATTTCTGTCGGCACTTTTCGTTTCTCAAGTTTCATTTTACTTCCTCCTTAATAACACCTGATGCATATCTCATAAGTATTGTTTCACTGGCTTCCTTCTTTTGCATGTTTCCGGTCATACTTCCTTCATACATGACTACAATTTGATCCGAAAGACCAATTACTTCCGGAAGATAAGATGATACTACGATTATGGAAATTCCAGCTTGAGTCAATTCACTCATTATTTTATAAATTTCCTGTTTTGTACCTACATCTATCCCCACTGTAGGTTCATCAAATATTAAAATATCACAATTTTCAGCCAACCATTTACTGATTACTACCTTTTGTTGATTACCTCCACTTAATTTTACTACCTTTTGCTGAGCTGTAGGAGTCTTTACCCTGATATCACAAATATACTTTTCCGGGATTTCTTTTTCCTTCTTTAAATCCACAAATCCAAATCTGGAATTTTTCTTATAAGCAGCACAATTTATATTAAATTGTACCGATAAATCTAAAGCCAAGCCTTGTTCACGTCTATTTTCAGGTAATAATCCTATACCCAGTCTGATAGCATCCAAAGGGTGTCTGATATTTGCTTTCCTGCCCTTTACATATATACTTCCTCCGGTTGCTCTTTCAGCCCCAAAAATGCTTCTCACTACTTCTGTCCTGCCGGCTCCCACTAAACCGGCCATTCCTAATATCTCACCTTTATGAAGTGTAAAACTGATATTACTGAATTTACCCTCACGAGTCAGGTTTTCAATGCGTAATATCTCCTCATGCTGTTTATGACTTTCAACAGAATAAAGATTACCCAGATCACGTCCAACCATCATTTCAATCATTTTGGCTTCATTCAGATTTTTAAGCTTCTCTGTAACAATTTTTTCTCCGTCTTTAAAAATCGTTGCTCTGTCGCAAATTTCATATAATTCTTCTAACCGATGAGAAATATAAATAATGCTGATACCTTTGCTTTTTAACTGTTTAATTATTTTAAATAATATCTCAGTTTCTTCCGTTGTTAACAAAGCCGTCGGCTCATCGAACACAATCACTCTGGCTTTTTCATGAATACACTTTGCGATACAGATCATTTCCTGCTTTGCCAAAGAAATATCTTTCACTTTTACCCTAACATCAATTTTAATGCTTAATTCATTTATCGCTTCCTGAGATTCACGGTAAACCGTATCCCAATCAATTAAGCCTAATTTTTTAGGCATTTTGCCCAAAAAGAAATTTTCCGCTACCGTTAAATCTTTCGCCAGATTAACATCCTGATAGACAGCCCGAAGCCCGTTACTTAATCCATCCTGCTCGTTTCTGATTTCAACCTTTTTACCTTCAATAAAGATTTCTCCGGTGTCCGCGGAGTACACTCCCATTAAAATCTTAATGAAAGTAGATTTTCCTGCTCCATTCTCCCCCACCAACGCATGTACTTCTCCTTCCAACAGTTCAAAGTCTATGTTGGAGAGAGCCTTAACACCCGGAAATTCTTTGGAAATTCTATTTGTCGCCAAAATAACTTTATCACTCATTCCGATATCTCCTTTCACCAAAAAGCGGGATGGACTTTCCATCCCGCTACAGTGATTAGTCTACTACTACTGGTGGGTATAATAGGTTATAAATATCCTCATCTTCCATATTATCCTTAGTTGCTACCTGAACCCCTGTATCGATATATTTTTCCAGAGTTTTTCCGTTTATAATATCAATTGCGCTTTGTACAGCCTTATATCCCATTCCAAACGGATCCTGCAAAATAATACCGTCAACAGCCCCTGTCTCCAGTCCATTGATTTCGTTATCGTCCGCATCAAAGGCAATGTTGACAATACCATCTTCCAATCCTCTTTCTGTGATAACCTTAGCCGCCGCACTGCCGCATTCATTATTATCCGCATAGAAGCCTATCAAATCAGCATTTGCAGTAAGCATATCCTCCGCTGCGGCAACCGCTTTTAAAACATCTCCATTGGAATACTTCGTATCTGCAATTTCAATATCCGGAGCCAGTTCAGCCAACTTTTTCTTAAATCCATCATTACGTGCCGTCAACGACTGTACCCCTGCCATTGCACTCAAAATACCAATTTTCCCTTTTAATTCTTTTCCTTCTTCTGTTAATTTGTCAACCATTGTCTGAGCAGCAAGAGCTCCGCCTTTTTCATTATCAGTTGCTAAAAAGGTGTCATATTTTTCTGATTTAACGCTGCCATCAATCAGGATAACCTTAATACCACTATCATATGCCTTTTCAAGTGAAGGTACGGTTGCTTCCTGACTCGTTGATGCAATAATGATCGCATCCGGTTTTTTACTAATGACATCATCTAAAATAGATATCTGTTCATCCATATTAGCCTCTGCAGGTGGTCCGTAAGATGTAAGATGAACATTACCCAACTCGGATGCGGCTTTTTTGGATCCGGATATTACTGTCTGCCAATATTCTGAATTCATACCCTTTACAATTACCGCAACCTCATAATCCTCTTGATTACTCGTTTCCGGCGCAGACGTTGTCGGTTGGTTATCCTGCCCGTCCGAATCATTCGCCGGCGATGTCGGCTGTTTCCCAGAGCAAGCCATCAACTGCGTCGCCATAGCCATCACACACAATACAACAATAATTTTTTTTAGACATTTCTTCATTAAATAATACCTCCTCTTAAAATATGAATAAGTTTCCGGAATTTCTAAACCTTATATTTTCAAGGTTTTTCATCCCTTTTATCTAAAAATCGCCCATCCTTTTTTAAAATCGCTTGACAAATATTGAAAAATTGGCAGCGAAGCCGATTGAATATATTTTATTTCTCCGACCGGAGGCGATTTTTATGTTACGTTAAAACTTCCGCGAATGCTCCAATAAACGTGAAAAAAATGATTACAAAAATCAGAAGCGACAGGCACTGTTCAACAAAAATGAAGTACTGCCGCTTCTTTGCTATGACATTTTGACGCTACAACATCTCGATGCCTGAAAAATACCTTCTATTAAGGCGTTTCCAAGAGTCTGTTTGTTATACTCATCTTTCTCAATTTTTATTTTTATACCCTATTCAGTTGTCAATAATCAATTACTCTCTTATTTATTGAGGTTCCAAAAAGTTATACATCCTATAATCTCTTAAACACATCACAGCTATTGAGCCCCATAGCAACTTCTTCCAATAACTTTATCGTACTTTCCAAATCCCTGGTATCTATTTCTTCAATCGGTGAATGCGAGTATCTTAACGGTATTCCAATATGAGCGCATATCGTTCCCTCTGAGCCTTTCATTTGCATGAATGATGCATCGGAAAGGACTCCTGCTGCTACCTCTTTCTGATAATTGATACCTTTTTCTTTTGCAATCTTTTCAAAGAATTTTCTGAATTTAGGATTTGGAATTAATCCGCCGGCCGGTCCCTTACCATAATTATTCATGTAACATATAACCGGTCCGCAGCCTAACTTTGTGTCATAAAGTCCTTGTAAATCCGGTGTATCACATGCAATCGCGCAATCTAAGCTTACAACCATGTCAGGTTTTAATCTCTCATACATAGGCAGCGACCCCCGGACATTAAATTCCTCCTGTACAGAAAAGCCTAAATGTACGGTAATATTTGGCTTATGCCTGGAAAAATGCTCTGCAGTTCTAAGCAATATATAGCAAGCGGCTCGGTTATCAAGAGTTTTCGAAGCAATCCTGTTTTTTCCGATTCTTGTGAAATTCGGAGCATAAGTAATCGTACTGCCTACATCAATTCCCCAGTCAATTACCTCTTGTTTGCATGATGCACCGACATCAATATATAGTTCGTATTTATTAGGTACCGACAGCTTTTCAGAGTCCTGAGTATAATGATGAGATTTAGTGCCTACTACTCCTTTAATTATTCTGTCATCCTCTATACACGAAATCTCCACCATTTGCGATCTTAATGTTTTTTCAGACGGTCCCCCTACTCTTTCGAATAAAAGATATCCGTCATCTGTGATCTTTCTCACCATCATACCGACTTCATCCATATGTCCGAATAACAGTATACTGGTATCCCGATCTTTGCTTCCATAAAAAGTCGCCGTTACATTTCCTGAGTAATCAACAAAAACATCATCAGAAAATTGCTTTAATTTTTCTGTAATATATCGAATTACCCTGTCTTCATTACCGCTTAAGCCCGATAACGAACATAATTCTTCCAATTCTCTATAATCTTTATTCATATCGTCACCACACATTAATTAATATTCCATCTGCCTATAGTATCTTCTAACAGTTAACGGATGATTCCTTTCAGCTTCCAAGTGTCTGCTTAAACACTCAAGAACAGTATAAACAACCATTGGAGATACTATAATTCTGAACTTGTCATTAGTGAAGGGCAGTTCAATATCTTTGGTATCAAATACGTTTATGACATTAGTAATGTTTTTACTGAAGTTTAAAACTCTGTCCATAAGTTGTCTGGTATCATCTTCTCCGTATAGAAGAATTAAACTTGTATCTTTTTCAAGCAATTCCAAAGTACCGTGGAAGAACTCAGCCGCATGAATTGACTTTGTCTTAATCCACTGCATTTCCTCAAGGATACACATTGCATAATCATAAGCCTCTCCCCATAACATACCGGAGCCAATTACCATATGGTATTGTGTATCCTTATGTTCCCGGGCCATTTTAGCAGCTTTTTCTTCATACTTTTCTTTTGCTTTCACAAGGTAAGGAGTAATGCTGCCGAATTCCTGCATAAACTGATCGTATAAATCAAACTCACCCTTGTTCTTCATAAACCTTCCAATCAATGTAATCATATATGTATATATAGCCTCTGCTAAATTATCATCCTCAGCAAAACTATAGAACTTATAGTCAGCATATTGGCAAACAGGTGTATTATCATTAGAAACATAAACCATTGTCCTTGCACCACGCTCTTTGCAGTATTTGGCGGCCTCAACAATTTCTTTCGTATTGCCGCTTCTTGTTGAAAATACGCAGATAGAATCTTTATTAAATTTCTCATGGCCTCCTGCCATAAATTCAGCAGCAATTACATTGTACGTGTCAATACCGGACAAAGTATCCAACCAGTATTTCATACATAATGAATGTGCATAAGTACCGCCACATCCAATAAAGAAGATATTAGAATAACCTTCCTTGCATATCGTATCTACCGCTGATTCAATCTGGGGCTTTAGAGCTAATGCATCTGTAACAACCTTCTCATAACGCTTCTCATCAAAATTAAACATTCTACTTCCTCCTATGGTGTTATGTTCTATATCATGATATATTATATTGTTATAATACCACATAATACAACTTTGTCAACAGATTTTTTAAAAATAAATTAATTAATTTTAGCTTCTTGGGATCAATATTTAGCAAGTTGCCCAGTTTTTATCTGAACGAATAACAACATTACGAACTATGAAAAAGGGTTCTGCTCATGATTTTTAATTGCACATTATCGGGAATTTAGTTGAAGCTGAAGCCTGCCTTACCGCGGCAATACTTCTGCTGGATCGATTTATAGAGATGGGGGGAATCGGGCAGGCGTAAGCCGTATGGCTTTTATCGCAATTTTGACGGACTTGAACAGATTTTGTATGAGTATTACCAGCCAAAGATTGCGGATGTCTTTGACATAATTCGTCAAAATTCACAGTTCTCTGCCAAATTTGATGGCCAGCTGCATTTTTTTAATATGTTTGGTGATGATTTACTTTCGTCTATTGACCGTGGATTTGAGCCGATTATTCAGCGGATCTTCGTAGAAGAAATCAAGAAATTTTATGCTGCAGACAGCGATGGCTACCG